>NZ_LABZ01000109.1 GCF_001043955.1 Methylobacterium tarhaniae
CGTCCGGCCGGTCCATCGGAGGAAGAACGCCGCATGGCAGGACCCATGGTGAGACCCATGGCGGGAGCCCGATCGGTCCCGGTCCCCCCCGGCCCGCGCCCCTGCGCAGGCGGGGGCCGACCCCCGCCCCCCGCCCCCCCCCCCCGCCCCACAGGCCGCGCGCCCCCACCCCCCGGCGCGCCCCCCCCCCCTCGCGCCCCCGGCCCCGCCCCCAACCTCCCATCCCCCCCTTTATTGACTGTCTGGTCAGTTATTAGTACGAAGCGGGCGTCCCTTCAAGGGAGCGGCCGTCCCCACCCCCCGCAGGGTGACCCCCCCGCCACGGCCCCGCCTGTTTCGCGAAACCGCGCCGAGCCGGCCCGGGTTCACCCGCCTGCCGAACGGCCTCGACCTGCACGCGCCCCCCCTGGCCGTCGCCCGTCCGCTGCTGCCGCGCCGGTTGTCGCTCTCCACCTGCGCGCTCCTTCTGTTCGCGCTCACCGGCTGGGCCGGCCTGCTCGCCTGGACCGGTCCCGGCCCGGCGGCGCCTCCTTGCGCCTCCTGCCCGGCGAAGCCGGGCCAGCTCTGACACGAGATCTCCGGTTCGCCCCGGCGGCAGCGCCGGGGCAATCCCACAGATGCGGCGGCGGGCTCCCCCCGGAGAACGCGCCGCATCTGGAAGGAGCGGCCGCACCCGCCCCCTCGCGGCCGCTCCTTCACGTCGTTTCCGCATGTCTTTCCCGGACGTTACGGTTACTCCAGGACAAATCGGCAGGCGCAACCATCATGAGATCCACCCCGACCCCGCGGGGCGCCGCGTCCGCCGGACACTCGGCGAGTGTCCTGGCGAGTATCTGGGCGAGTATCTTGGCAGGTATCTTGGCGAGCACCTTGACCGCCATCCCCCTCGCCGCGGGCCCGGCCCTGGCCGAGGCGCCCTCCTCCCAGACGCACTCCTCCCACGCCGAGACGCCGAAGGCTGCAAGCCACCCCGACGCGCTGGCCCAGGTCCGGGTGGTCACGGCCGCCCTCGCGCCGGTTTCCGCCCAGGTCGTGCTGACCGGCGACATCCAGGCCAAGTTCCTGAGCAACATCGCGTTTCGCGTGAGCGGCAAGATCCAGGAACGCCTGGTCGAGGTCGGCGAGCACGTCACCGCCGACCAGGTGCTGGCCCGGCTGGAGCCGCAGGAGCAGCAGGTCAACGTCGACACCGCGCAGGCCGCCCTCGCCTCGGCCGAGGCCCTGCTGACCCAGGCGAAGGTCAGCTTCGAGCGCCAGCAATCGCTGATGCGCAGCGGCTACACCACGCGCACGGCCTACGACCAGGCCGAGCAGACCCTGCGGACCACCCAGGCATCCGTCGAATCCGCCAAGGCCGCCCTGGGGAATGCCCGCGAGCAATTCTCCTATACCGAGCTGAAGACCGGGGTCGCCGGCATCATCACGGCGCGCAACGCCGAGGCCGGCCAGGTGGTGCAGTCGGGCCAGACCGTGTTCACCCTGGCCCAGGACGGGCCGCGCGACGCGGTGTTCATCGTCTCCGAGACCCTGCTCGCCGAGCCGCCGGAGGGCAGGACCGTCGACATCGTCCTCCTGTCCGATCCCCGGGTGCGCACCACCGGCACCGTCCGGGAGATCTCGCCGGCGGTGGATCCGTCCTCCGGCGGCGTCCGGGTGAAGATCGGGCTCTCCAAGGTCCCCCCGGAGATGTCGCTCGGCGCCGCGGTGGCGGGCCTCGGCCGCTTCCGGGCGCGGCAGGCGGTCAGCCTGCCCTGGAGCGCGCTGTTTCGCTGGCAGGACCAGCCGGCGGTCTGGGTGCTCGATTCGGCCAGCAACACCGTCGCGCCGAAGACCGTCACGATCGACCGCTATGCCGGCTCGGCCATCGTCCTGTCGGGCGGCATCGCGCCGGGAGAGCGGGTGGTCACCGCCGGCATCCAGCTCCTGCGCCCCGGCCAGACGGTCGCCGTGGTCGGTGAGGATGCGCAATGAGACAGCCCCCTCTTCGCTTGCCTCCCCGCTTGCCCGCCCTTCTCGCCCTCGTCGTGCTCGCGGGCTGCCAGGCGAAGGAAGCCGAGGCGCCGCCCCCGGTGCGCCCGGTGCTGACCACGAAGGTCGAGGTCCGCACCGCCGAGACCTTCGGCCCCTTCGCCGGCACGGTCGAGCCGCGCTACCAGACGCAAGCGGGGTTCCGGGTGCCGGGCCGGATGGTCGCCCGCGACGTCTATGTCGGCGACCTCGTGCCCAAGGGCGCGCGGCTCGCCGCCCTCGATCCCACCGTGCTGCAATTCGCCGTCACCCGGGCCCGGGCCGACGTCGCCGACGCCGAGGCGCAGCTCGCCAATGCCAGCGCCGTCGAGGCGCGCCAGCGCACCCTGTTCGAGGGCGGCAACGTCACGCAGGCCGCCCTCGACGGCGCGGTGGCGAGCCGCGACACCGCGGCGGCGCGCCTCGCGCAAGCGAAGGCCGCCCTGCAGAAGGCGACCGACGAACTCGGCTACGCTACCCTGAAGGCCGATGTCGACGGGGTGGTGACGGCCTGGAACGCCGAGATCGGCCAGGTGGTGAGCGCCGGCCAGGCGGTGGTGACCCTCGCCCGCCCCGACATCCGCGAGGCGGTGGTCGACATCCCGGACGGGCTGATGGCCGGCATCAAGGCGGGCACCGCGTTCACCGTGGCGCTCCAGGCCGCCCCGACCATCACCGCGACGGGCCGGGTGCGCGAGATCGGGCCGCTCGCCGATCCGGCGACCCGGACCCGCCGGGTGCGCATGACCCTCGTCGACCCGCCCGAGGCCTTCCGCCTCGGCACCACCATCACGGTGGCGCTCGACCGCGCCACCCCGCCCCGCATCACCCTGCCGGCGACCGCGCTCCTGGACGCCGAGAAGCGCAGCAGCGTCTGGATCGTCGCCCCCGACGGCAAGACGGTCTCGCGCCGCGACGTCACGGTCGTCCACCGCGACGAAGGCACGGTGACCCTGAGCGACGGCGTGACGGCCGGCGAGACCGTGGTGGTGGCCGGCGTCCACAGCCTGAAGGACGGCCAGGCGGTGCGCCTCGCCGCCCCGGGTCTCTGACCGCTCCCCGAGCTTTTTCGCGCGCGGCCCGACGGCCCGCCCCTGAAACCCGTTCAGCGCGAGGCCGCGCCCGATGAAGTCGTTCAACCTCTCCGAATGGGCGCTGTCGCACCGCTCCTTCGTCTGGTTCCTGATGGTGGTGGCGATCGTCGCCGGCGCGATGTCCTACCGCAAGCTCGGCCGCGAGGAGGACCCGGCCTTCGCCATCAAGACCATGGTGGTGCAGGCGGTCTGGCCCGGGGCCACCATCGGCGACACCCTCGACCAGGTCACCGACCGGATCGAGAAGGAGCTGCAGCAGATCAACGCGGTCGACTACACCAAGAGCTACACCACCCCGGGCCAGGCGACGGTGTTCGTGAACCTGCGCGACACCACCCCGCCGCAGACGATCCCGTGGCTGTTCTACCAGGTGCGCAAGCGCCTCGGCGACATCAAGGGCACCTTCCCGCAGGGGATGCAGGGCCCGTTCTTCAACGACGAGTTCGGCGACGTCTACGGCAACATCTACGCCTTCACGGCCGACGGGCTGTCGATGCGCCAGTTGCGCGACTACGTCGAGCAGGTCCGCACCCGGATCATCAAGGTGCCGAGCATCGGCAAGACGCAGATCATCGGCGCCCAGGACGAGATGATCTATCTCGATTTCTCGACCCGCAAGCTCGCCGGCCTCGGCGTCGACGTGCAGTCGGTGGTCAAGACGCTGCAGGCGCAGAACGCGGTGGCGCCCTCGGGCGTGATCCAGGCCGGGCCGGAGCGGGTCTCGGTGCGGGTCGGCGGCCAGTTCACCGACGAGAACAGCCTGAAGGCGATCAACCTGCGGGTCAACGACCGCTTCTTCCGCCTCTCGGACGTCGCCACGATCGAGCGCGGCTATGCCGACCCGCCCAAGTCGCTCTTCCGCTACAACGGCCGGCCGGCGATCGGGCTCGCCATCGCCATGCAGCAGAGCGGCAACCTGCTCGAGTTCGGCGAGGCCCTCAAGTCGCGGATGCGGCAGGTCGAGGCCGAGCTGCCCGTCGGCGTCGGCATCCACCTCGTCTCGGACCAGCCGCGCATCGTCGAGGAGGCGGTCGGCGGCTTCACCAAGGCCCTGGTCGAGGCGGTGGTGATCGTGCTCGTCGTGTCGTTCCTGAGCCTCGGGGTGCGGGCGGGCCTGGTGGTCTCGTTCTCGATCCCGCTGGTGCTGGCCATCGTCTTCGTCATCATGGAGGTGATGGGGGTCACGCTGCAGCGCATCTCGCTCGGCGCCCTCATCATCGCGCTCGGCCTTCTCGTCGACGATGCGATGATCACCGTCGAGATGATGGTGGCGCGGCTGGAGGCCGGCGACAGCCTGCACAAGGCCGCGACCTTCGCCTATACCTCGACCGCCTTCCCGATGCTCACCGGCACGCTGGTCACCGTGGCGGGCTTCCTGCCGATCGGCTTCAACGGCTCGGCGGCGGGCGAGTACACCTACTCGCTCTTCGTCGTGATCGCGGCCTCGCTCCTCGTCTCCTGGGTGGTGGCGGTCCTGTTCGCGCCGCTCATCGGCGTGAAGATCCTGCCGAAGACCATGAAGGGCCACCACGACAAGCCCAGCCGCCTGCTCGGTGCCTTCCGGGCCGTGCTGCTGCCGGCGATGCGCTTTCGCTGGGTCACGGTCGCGGTGTGCGTCGGGATGCTCGGGCTGGCGGTGGTCGGCATGGGCCACGTGCAGCAGCAATTCTTCCCGGCCTCCGACCGGCCCGAGGTGCTGGTCGACATGACCCTGCCGCAGAATGCCAGCATCAGTGAGACCAAGGCGCAGATGGACCGGTTCGAGGCGGCGCTGAAGGGCGACCCCGAGATCAAGCGCTGGAGTTCCTATGTCGGCGAGGGCGCGATCCGGTTCTACCTGCCCCTCGACCAGCAGCTCTCGAACGCGTTCTTCGGCCAGATCGTGATCGAGACCGTGTCGCTCGAAGCCCGCGACCGGACCATGGCGCGGCTGAACGACCTCGCCCGGCGCGACTTCGTCGGCACCGACGTGTTCGTCCATCCCCTCGATCTCGGGCCGCCGGTCGGCCGGCCGATCCAGTACCGGATCAGCGGCCCCGACCTGCAGGTGGTTCGCGCCCAGGCCCTCAAGCTCGCCAACGTGGTGGCGCAGAATCCGCATGTCGGCCTGCCGACCTTCGACTGGAACGAACCCGGCAAGGTCTTGCGGGTCGAGATCCTGCAGGACAAGGCGCGCCAGCTCGGCGTGACCTCGCAGGACATCGCCGGCATCCTCAACGGCGTGGTCGGCGGCTCGACGATCACGCAGGTCCGCGACGCGATCTACCTCGTCGACGTGGTCGGCCGGGCCCAGGGGCCGGAGCGCCGCTCCGTCGACACGCTCCAGAGCCTCCAGGTGCCGACCGCCGGCGGCGCGACGGTGCCGCTGCTCGCCTTCGCCAAGATCCATTACGACCTCGAGCAGCCGATCGTCTGGCGCCGCGACCGGATGCCGACCATCACGGTGCGCGCCTCCATCACCGACGCGACCCAGCCGCCGACGATCGTGGCGGCGCTCGCCCCCGCCATGGCGCAGTTCCGCTCCGAGCTGCCCGACGGCTACGACCTCGCGACCGGCGGCGCGGTGGAGGAGAGCGCCAAGGGCCAGGGCCCGATCGCCGCCGTGGTGCCGGTGATGCTGCTGGTGATGGCCTTCTTCCTGATGGTCCAGCTCCAGAGCCTCCAGAAGCTCTTCCTGGTGTCGAGCGTGGCGCCGCTCGGCCTCATCGGCGTCGTCGCCGCGCTCCTGCCCTCGGGCGCGCCGATGGGCTTCGTGGCGATCCTCGGCATCCTGGCGCTGATCGGCATCATCATCCGCAACGCCGTGATCCTCGTCACCCAGATCGACGAGTTCGAGGCGGAGGGGATGAACCCCTGGGACGCGGTGGTGGAGGCGACCTGCCACCGCATGCGCCCGATCCTGCTCACCGCCGCGGCCGCCAGCCTCGGCATGGTGCCGATCGCCCGCGAGGTCTTCTGGGGACCGATGGCCTACGCGATGATCGGCGGCATCATCGCGGCAACCTTCCTGACCCTGTTCTTCCTGCCGGCGCTCTATGTCGGGTGGTACCGGATCCGGCCGCAGAAGAAGGGCGAGACGCACGCTCCGGCCGGGGCGTGAGGCACCGGCTCGACGCGGCCGCCTGATGACCGAGCCGAGGAACCGGCACGATCGAGGGGATGGCCCGCGACGGGCTCCGCGCGATCGTGACGGGCCAGGATGGCCGCTCCGCAAGACTCGCCGTCGGCAGTGCGGGCGTGGACCTCGCGCACGCTGTCGTCATGAAGGCATGGGTCATGGAGGCATGCGTCATGGAGGCATGCCGGCGCAACGGGTGCCGGGAGCGGAGATCGGACCCGGCTCTGCGACTGATCCTTATCCGGCCGATGATCAGCGATATGCGCCCGATAAGACTCCGGCCCGGATCGCCAAAAATCTTATAAGTATTGTTATTCAAAAATATAGAATGAACATCTTTCCCGGATCGACCGTGATCGCCGAGGGCGCGCAAGCGGCGGGTCCTGCAATGACAACGCGAATAACCAAAGGAGACCATACCTTCCCTTGGCTTCCCGACGTCTCCTTGCGTAAGGTGCGGCGCGCGGCAAGGGTGCACGCCGAGGAGTGCAGGCCGATTCTCGCGCCGATTTGCGCGAGCCAGACAACAGAGGACGACCGGATCGATGAATTTCGCGACACCCGGCCCGACGCAGCAGGGCGCGCCCGTGACCTTCGACACGCGGCTCGACGGCCTGACCTGGCTGGCCCTCAAGGGTTTCCTGCTCTCGTTCGTGACCTTCGGCATCTACCGGTTCTGGTACATGACCGACCTGCGGCGGTTCTTCTGGAGCCGCACCGCGATCGACGGGTCACCGGCCGAGTATACCGGCACCGGCAAGGAGCTGTTTCTCGGTTTCCTGGTGGCGCTCGCGATCCTGGTGCCGATCTATCTCGGCCTGTTCGCGGTCTCCCTGGCGTTCCCCGCGCTCGCGCCGTTCTCGGTGGCGATCTCCTTCGTCACCCTGTTCGTGCTCGGGCAATACGCGATCTATCGCGGACGCCGCTACCGGGCGATGCGCACGCTCTGGCGCGGCATCCGCCTCGGCCAGGACGGCTCGGCCCTCGCCTACGCGGCTCGCGCAGCGGGCTGGTGGCTGATCGTCTACCTGACCTTCGGGCTCGCCTTCCCGTTCATGCGGGCGAGCCAGGAGCGCTACCGCGTCGACCACACCCTGATCGGCACCAGCCGGCTGAGCTCGGAGGCACGCGGGCGCAGCGTGCTGGGGCCGTGGCTGCTGCTCTACCTCGTGGGGCTCGGACCGTTGATCGGGCTCGGCATCGCGATCCTGGTCGCGTCCGATTTCTCGCTGCCGGCGGACCTGATTGTGCCGAAGCCGGGCGGCAAGGCGAGCGAGACGATCCTCAATCCGGCCTATGCGGACACGACGATCGGCCACCTCGCGAACGCCCTGTTCTTCACCGCCCTGGTCTGCATCCCGGCGGCGCTGATGCTGATCCCGTATTACCGGGCCAGCGAGGCCCGCGCCTTCGCGGGCGCGATACGCCTCGGCGGCGCGCGCCTCGCCTCGACCCTGCGGGCCCGCTCGTTCTACCGGCCCTACATCGTCTACGCGCTGTCGCTCGTCGGTGCCGTGCTCGTCCTGGGCCTCGGAGTCGGTCTCCTGGGCCTCGCCACGCAGGGATCGGGCCTCGGCGCGCTCCACTGGCTCGTGATCCTGGCCTACCTCGCCATCACTCCCCTGTTCACGGTCCTCTATGTCCGCATGGTGCAGGCCCGGCTCTGGGCGGCGGTCGCGACGAGTCTGACGGTCGTCAACCCGGAGGAACTCTCGGCGGTCCTGGCCTCGGCCCGGAGGGCCGGCAGCGGCTTGCAGGAGGGCCTCGCCGACGCGCTCGATGTCGGCGGCGCGCTCCAGATCGGCCTCTGAGCGGTGAGGGATCCGCGGCCAGTGGCCCCCACGATCGAGGCCGAAGGGCGCTACTTCGACGGTCTCAGCGCGCGGCCGCATCCGGTGCGCCTGCACCTCGACGCCCGGCTCTGGGTCACGGGCCGCGGGATCGCGAAGGACTGGGACCCGCTCGACCTCCGGGCGGCGGATTCGGTGCCGCCACTGATGCGGGTCGGCCCCGCCCACGCGCCGGACCGGGTCGAGTTCTCGGACGTGGCGCTTGCCGCCGCCCTGGCGGAACGCTGCCCGGACTTGCGCCGACGGGAGGGAGCGGGCGGCGTCCGGCGACTGCTGCTCTGGTCCGCCGTCGCCGGGATCTCGGTCCTGCTCGTCGCGAGCTTCGGCGTTCCGTACCTGGCGCGGCTGCTCGTCCCGCTCGTGCCGGATTCCGTCGAGGCGCGCCTCGGGGCCGTGGTCGAGCCACAGGTTCTGCGCCTTCTGGGACAGCCGCCGGCCTGCGCCGAGGGGCCCGGGCGCGCCGCCCTCGACCGTCTGGTCGCGAGGCTCGTCGCCGCACGAGGACCCGATGGCTCGCTGCCGTCGGACCTCACCGTGACCGCGCGCCGCCACGAGATGGCCAACGCCCTCGCGCTGCCGGGCGCCCGGGTGATCCTCCTCTCGGGCCTGATCGCGCGGGCGAAGACACCGGACGAGGTCGCGGCGGTGCTCGCCCACGAGCTCGGCCATGTCGGCGCGCGCGACCCGACCCGCTCGCTGATCCGGGCCTCCGGCACCTCGTTCCTGCTGAGCGTCGTGCTGGGCGACCTCACCGGCTCGACGGTGATCGTCGCAGTCGGCGAGGCGGCGCTCTCGGCGGGCTACAGCCGTGACGCCGAGCGGGCGGCCGATGCCTACGCGGTCGACCTGATGACGCGCGCGGGCGGCAACGGCGCTGCCCTGGCCGACATCCTCGAGCGCATCGCCGCCGATGACGGCGGACGCGGCCCCCTCGATCTCCTGCGCAGCCATCCTCTCACGGCCAAGCGCGCCGCCGCGATCCGCGCCTTGGCCGGTCCCAACGCGCCCGGCCGGCAGATCCTGCCGGCGAGCGAGTGGAGCGCTTTGAAGGGCATCTGCGGCACGAACCGGACGCCTGACGAGTCCCGGACACCGTGAGCAGGCGCCGGATCTCGGGAGCCCCCTCCCCCGTGTCCCCGGGGTCAGCCACCCTCGACTCGAAGGCACCCGTCACGGTGCGAGACCGTGTCGAGGATGCCGGGACGCGGTGAGGGGCGGTGCCGTTCGAAGAACGAGCCGCCTTCATGAGCGGCGAAGCTCGTTCGCCGGCCCAATGCCACCGAGAACGTCCCCATGAGAGCGGCTCGGCGTCCCGAACGTCTGCCCGGCAAGCCGGGCCGGGGTCGGTGGTCAGGTTCGGGCGATCGAAACACGAAAAACCCCGCCGGCGATGCCGAGCGGGGCTTTTTCGTGTGTTTTGGTTGCGGGGACAGGATTTGAACCTGTGACCTTCAGGTTATGAGCCTGACGAGCTACCGGGCTGCTCCACCCCGCGCCAGGGTGTGATCCGAGTGTCGTGACGAGGGAATGTGTGCGTGCTTGGCAGGTC
>NZ_LABZ01000011.1 GCF_001043955.1 Methylobacterium tarhaniae
GCGCTCGGCCTCGACCTGCTTGGCGGCCTCGCGCTCCGCGGCGCGGGCGGCGCGAGCCTCTGCGATCTTCTGGCGCTCCGCCAGGCGAGCCTGGACCTCCGGGTCGTCGGAGGCGGGCCGGGCCCGGAACTTCTCCAGCAGGGCCTTCTTCGCGTCCGCGGACGTGCTCCGCCGGTCGTTGAAGTTCTGGTCCTTGAAGCCGGCCATCGTGTTCGTCTCGTCGTCCTGCGTGCGAAGGCGCGCCTGTCTGAAGGGCCGCGCCGGGATCCGTGCTGAGCTGTCCGGCCCCCGCTGCGGGCGAGGTGCCGTCGCATGTGCTCTAGCGCTGCCCGCGTCCGGTTTCAAAGCCAAAGACGCCGCGGCCGGCCCCGCGAGGGCCGGATCCCCGCTCGATCGGCGTCAAACGCAGGGCTGGGTTCAGGGGATGGTCAAGGTTCGGACGGCCCCCTCGCGGCGCGGCGGCGGCGACTCGCCGGAGGAGACCTCATGCGCGCGATCGTGAGGCCTTCCCGTCCTGTTGGGTACCGACGGCCTGAGATGGATTCATCTCGGGCAGGCCCGAGATCGGCGAGGCCGTCGATCCATCCCGAATTGTCGGCAAGCCCGGAAGTCCGGGCCTTTCGGCTTGGCGAAAACTCGAGACCGGAGCCAACGGTCGTTTTCAACGGCCATCGGTATAATCCCTGGGAAAGAGTGTCGCGTGCCGCCGGACCCATCCGGCGCCTCGCGGCGTTACCGTCGTCAGTCGCGGCCACGCTCGCCGGGCGACGGGAGTTCTCGATCACATGGCTCGAACGCATGGCCCATGAGAGCAGCGGCGCGATCTACACCGCCGCCGGCGCCAACCTGGCGATCGCCGCGGCGAAGTTCGTCGGCGCCTTCCTCACCGGCAGCAGCGCCATGCTGGCCGAGGGCGTCCACTCGGTGGTCGACACCGCCAACCAGATCCTGCTGCTCGTCGGCCTGAAGCGGGCGCAGAGGCCGGCGGATGCCCGGTTTCCGTTCGGCTACGGCCGCGAGGTCTATTTCTACGCCTTCCTGGTGGCCCTGCTGATCTTCCTCGGCGGCGGTGCCTTCGCGGTCTACGAGGGCATCCACAAGCTCCAGCATCCGGAGCCCGCCGCCGACGCGGTGATTCTCGGGCGGACCATCCCGGGCTTCACGGTCAACCTGGCGATCCTCGGCTTCGCCGTGCTCGCCGAGGGCTATTCCTGCTTCGTCGCCCTCAAGGCGTTCTGGGGCGAGAAGGGCGAGCGGCCGCCGATCACCGCGATCCGCCGCAGCAAGGACCCGGCCCTGTTCACCGTGCTGGTCGAGGACGTGGCGGCGCTGACCGGCCTCGTCGTGGCGCTGGCCGGCGTGATCCTGGCGGAGACGCTGGACAGGCCGGCCTTCGACGGCATCGCCTCGATCGTGATCGGCCTGATCCTGATCGGCATGGCGATCTTCCTGATGATCGAGACCCACGGCCTGCTCGTCGGCGAGGCAGCGGAGCCCGAATTGGTTGCCGGCCTGCACGAGATCGTGCGGTCCGAGCCGGGTGTGCAGCACGTCAACGAAGTGCTGACACAGCATCTTGGCCCCGCCGACATCCTGGTGAATGTCAGCCTGGACATGAACGACGCTCTCACCGCCGGCGAGATCGAGCGATTGGTCGGCCGTCTGGAAACGCGGATGAAGGCCCTGAGCCCGAAGGTCCGGCGCGTCTTCATCGAGATCCAGGCCCGGTCCGACGCCTCCGCCCGGCAGCCGGACCGCCGGAAGACCGGAGCGGTGGCCTGACCCCCGTCCGACTGCCGCCGGCAGTCGGATCGGCTCCGGACCTCTACCGTTGCGTCCCCGCTCGAACATCGAATCCCGATAGGTTTTTATGCAATTATCGGCAACGTAAAATCGGAAATTGCAACCTTGAGTATATTCAGCTTGATTGTTTCACGGTGAAATCCACAGGGAATACCTTATTTTATCGCCACGTTGCTGCAACCAGCTTGCGGATGGGCATGAGACTTGCCACCAAGTCTGAGGGACCGAGTGATCGCCGACGCCGACTTCGTGCGTCACGGCCCCAAGAAGACCGAGTGGCGGCGCGGTGCCGGATCGGCCCGCGGCAACGCCTCCGCCCACACACTCTCGAAGCGGAAACCCCTATCATGTCAGACGTGGAAACTCAGGATCAGGAGCCGGGCGAACTCGTCATGCTCACGGCCGACATCGTGTCGGCCTACGTGTCGAAGAACTCGGTCCCGGTCGGGGATCTCGGCAGCCTGATCGCCGCCGTGCACGCCTCCCTGGAGCGCGTCGCCGCACCGCCGGCGCCCGAGCCCGAGAAGCCCACGCCTCCGGTTCCGATCCGCAAGACCGTCACGCCGGATCACATCATCTCGCTGGAAGACGGCAAGCCCTACAAGTCGCTCAAGCGCCACCTGACCACCCGCGGGCTCACCCCGGACCAGTACCGCCAGAAGTGGGGCCTGCCGCACGACTACCCGATGGTCGCCGCCACCTACGCCGCACAGCGCTCCGAACTCGCCAAGAGCTCGGGCCTCGGCCAGCAGCGCAAGAACCGCGGGCGCTAAGAACCGCGGTCGGTCAAGGACGCGGCAGCGAGCCGGAGAGGCGCAGCTTTCTCCTCTCCCCACCTTGCGGGGAGGACGTGCCGGCGACATCGACGTGAGGGTGGGAGGGGTCTTTCCGGAGGAGCCTCATCCGGCAAATCCCCCCACCCTCGGGTCGATCCCTCCGGGACGGTACGCGGCGTCGCTCGAGCGGCCGCCCGGTCACAGCAACCTTCTCCTCGCGAGCGGGAGAGGGCATGCGCCCGTTCCTGACCGCCCTCAGGCGGCGTCCGGATCCTGCGGTGCGGCCGGGGCGAACAGATCCTCGGGCGGATCGACGGTGATCCGGCGGGCCGCGACGTCGATCTCCGGCACGAAGGCCTTGGTGAAGGGCAGGAGGGCCGGGTTGCCGCCGGCGGTCGGGACGATCTCCAGGAGGTCGCCGCCGCCGTAATTCGGGACCGCCCGCACGGTGCCGACGGGGGCGCCGCTGCGATCCACCACCGCCAGCCCGACGAGGTCGGCGGCGAAGAACTCGTCCTCCTCCTCCGGAGCGCCGAGGCGCTCGCGCGCGACGTAGAGGGCGAGCCGGTTCAGGCTCTCGGCCCCGTTGCGGCCGGAGACGCCGGCAACCCGGGCGATGAGCATGTCGGGGGCGCCCGCGGCGGGGCGCAAGGAGGCGATCTCGACGACGCGTCCGTCGGCCCCGGTGAGCGGGCCGTAGGACCCGATCGCCATCGGGTCGGCGGTGTAGGATTTCAGCCGCACCTCGCCGTTGAGGCCGTGGGCGCGACCGAACTCGCCCAGCAGGACGAATCCGGGATCGGTGGCGACCCCGGATTCGGCCCGTGCGGGCGCAGACTTCTCAAGCGCAGACTTGGCAAGCGCAGGCTTGGCGCGCTGCGGCGCCGGCGCATCTGCGCCCCGGCGCGGATCGGAGCCCCCGCGGGTGGAACCGCGCGAGGGACGTGCGTCGGGGCGGCGCGCCACGGCCGAGCGCTTACTCGGCCGAGTCGGCGGCGGCGCCGGCCTTCTCGGCGCGGGCGGCGGCGCGCTCCTTGGCCTTGGTGCCGGGCTCGGCCTTCTGCGGGTTGTTGCGGGTCGGGCGCTTGGCGAGACCGGCGGCATCGAGGAAGCGCAGGACGCGGTCGGTCGGCTGGGCGCCCTTGGCGAGCCAGGCCTGGACCTTCTCGGTCTCGAGGATGACGCGGGCCGGATCGTCCTTCGGCTTCATCGGGTCGTAGGCACCGACCTTCTCGATGAAGCGGCCATCGCGCGGCGCGCGGGCGTCGGCGACGACGATGCGGTAGTACGGGCGCTTCTTGGCGCCGCCGCGGGTGAGGCGAATCTTGAGGGACATGGGTCTCTTCCTGTCTGAGGTTCGAGGATCGTTCGACGTCGCGGGCGGGTGGGGCCGCCTGGCCCCGCGCCACCTACTTCTTCTTGCCGAAGGGGAGGCCGCCGAGGCCGGGCAGGCCCGGGAGCTTGGCCCCTAAGCCCGGAAGGGCGGGGGCGGCGGGAGGCGCCTTGCTGGTGCCGGCCGGCGGCGTGCCGGCGGGACCTGACGCCTTGGAGCCGCCGAGGCCGGGAGGCATCGGCGGAAGGGAGGTGCCGGGCGGCAGGGCCTTCTGCAGCTCGGCGAGCATCTCGGGGGTGGGCTGGGGCATGCCGCCGCCCATCATCTTGCCCAAGGCGCCCATTCCGCCCCCCATTCCGCCGCCGCCGAGCCCGAACATGTTGCCGAGGGCCTGGCCGATGCCGCGCTTGCCCGAGCCCATGGCCTTCATCATGTCGGCCATGGTCCGGTGCATCTTGAGGAGCTTGTTGATCTCCGAGACGTCGACGCCGGCGCCCTTCGCCACGCGCTTCTTGCGCGAGGCCTTGAGCACGTCGGGGTTGCGGCGCTCCTCGGGGGTCATCGACGAGATGATGGCGCGCTGGCGCTTGAACATCTTCTCGTCGAGGTTGGCGCCCTCGACCTGCTTCTTGATCTGGCCCATGCCGGGCAGCATGCCCATCAGGCCGCCGATCCCGCCCATCTTCTCCATCTGGGCGAGCTGCATCGACAGGTCGTCGAGGTCGAACTTGCCCTTGCGCATCTTCTCGGCGACGCGCAGGGCCTGTTCCTGGTCGATGGTCTCGGCCGCCTTCTCGACGAGCGAGACGATGTCGCCCATGCCGAGGATGCGGTTGGCGACACGGGCCGGATGGAACTCCTCCAGCGCGTCGACCTTCTCGCCGGTGCCGACGAGCTTGATCGGCTTGCCGGTGACCGCCCGCATCGAGAGCGCCGCGCCGCCGCGGGAATCGCCGTCCATGCGGGTGAGCACGATGCCGGTGACGCCGAGCCGGCCGTCGAAGGCACGCGCCGTGTTGACCGCGTCCTGGCCGGTCAGCGCGTCGGCGACGAGCAGCACCTCGTGCGGGCTGGTGGCCGCCTTGACGTCGGCGGCCTCCTGCATCAGCGCCTCGTCGAGGGTGACGCGGCCGGCGGTGTCGAGCATCACCACGTCGAAGCCGCCCAGCCGCGCGGCCTCCATGGCGCGCTTGGCGATCTGCACCGCCGACTGGCCGGCGACGATCGGCAGCGACTCGACCCCGACTTGGCTAGCGAGAACCGCCAGCTGCTCCATCGCGGCCGGACGGCGGGTGTCGAGGGAGGCGAGCAGCACCCGGCGCTTGTCGCGCTGGGTCAGGCGCCGGGCGATCTTGGCGGTGGTGGTGGTCTTGCCCGAGCCCTGGAGGCCGACCATCAGGATGCCGACCGGGGCCGGCGCGTTGAGGTCGATGACCCCGGCCTCGCCGCCCAGCATCGCGACGAGCTGGTCGTTGACGATCTTCACGACCATCTGGCCGGGCGTCACCGACTTCAGCACCACCGCGCCGACGGCCTGCTCCCGCACCTTCTCGGTGAAGGAGCGCACCACCTCGAGGGCGACGTCGGCCTCCAGCAGGGCGCGGCGCACCTCGCGCAGGGCGGCGGTGACGTCGGCCTCGGTCAGGGCGCCGCGGCGGGTCAGCCCGGACAGGATGCCGGAGAGGCGGTCGGAGAGGCCTTCGAACATGCGTGTCGTCTCCGGAGGGCTACTCGTCGACGCCCGCGGAGGCGGCGCGCCGGGCCTGGAGGGCGCCCTCGAAGTGGTTCAGCGCCCGCTCGAACTTGTCGCGGCAATCGGGATTGCAGAAACCGACCACGGCGCCGTTGTACAGCGTCAGCGAGTCGGCCGCGATCGGCTTGCCCGACCAGGGGCAGAGCTCGTTCACCGCGTCCTCGATGCGCAAGCGCGCGTGGTCCGTCCTGGTCATCCGGTCTCCTGCTCGCCGCCCAGGGGACGGCCGTCGAGAGATCCCGCGCAACGACATTCGCGCCCGAGGGCGCATCGCGCTGTCGGGCGTTGACCTCCGGCCTCACGGGCCGGTCGGCGTCGAGACGAGACCTCGTCCTGAGAGGCCGGGGCCTAGCGGTCCACGCGGGCAATGTCAACGCGCGCGGCGCGGCACACCCGCCGCCGGCGCGATATTTACCGGTTCTTAACCATGCGGGAGGTTCAATGGGAGGAGATTCGCAGGAGATGCGGCGTGTCCGACCCCGCCTTGAAGACGCAGACCACCACCGCGGCGCGGCAGCCCTCCGGACCGCTGCAGGACTGGCTCGCGACCCTGTCGCGGATCGACGCCGCCGACCAGGCCCGCGCCGCGCCGCGCCGGCCGGCCGAAGCCCAGCCGGCCTGGGAGCCCCGCATCGTCGCACCGAGCGAGCCGGCGGCCGAGCCCCCGCCGGCGAGCGGTGCGGAGCAGGACGACCTCGCCGCGCTGATGGCCGAGAACATGATGCTCAAGGCCCGGCTGCGGCAGGAACACGGGCGCTACGACGAGTTGCAGGCGCTGCTGGCCGAGGAACTGCGGGCCCTGCGCGCCCATGTGCAGCAGGAGGTCGACCGTGCCGAGGAGCTGCGCGCCGAGCGCGACCTGTGGATGGCCCGGGCCGAGGCCCTGGCCCAGCCCCTGTTCCAGCATCGGCGCTGACGGCGAAACGTCGCTTCCGATCTCCCAGCGCCAACGCGAAGCGCCCCGGCATCGACCGATGCCGGGGCGCTTCGCGTTGAAAGCCTAAATAGAAGCTCGCTATCCAGGGCGGCAGGCGCCGCCCGCCGGGGCGGCGATCCGCGGGGGAGGGCCCTCGGCCGCGGAATGCGCCCCGCTCAGGCTCGCTGCGCGTCGATCACCTCGCCGTAGATCACGGCCAGTTCCTCCGCCTGCTGATGCGCAGTCCGGATCGGCGCCGTGTGATCGGGCGCGCGCAGATGCATCGCCGGGTTCTCGTCGATGAAGCGCAGCGCAGCCAGGAGCCCGGCCTCATCGGCCACGTCGATGATGGTGCCGTTCCGCCCCTCGACGACGCAGTCGGCCACCGCGCCCCGGTTCGAGGCGACGACCCAGCAGCCCGCGGCGATCGCCTCCCGGGTCACCAGGCCGTAGCTTTCGGGCCAGATCGAGGGCGCCAGCAGCACGTCGATATTGGCGTAGAGGCCGCCGATGCTCGATTGCGGGAACTTGCCCCGGATCTCGACGGGCACGCTCCCCCATTCCTCGATCACCCGCTCGCTCGGGTGCATGGCGTGGTCGATCAGCAGGAGGCTCAAGTTCCGGAACGGCTCGTTGAGGAGCACGTTGCGGATCAGGCCGTAGCCCTTGTGATCGGCCAGGCCGCCGATGAAGCCGAGGCGCACCCGGCCGGTGGGGCTCGGGATCCGGGCGATCTCGGGCAGCCGCGACACGCCGTTCTCCACCACCTCGATCTGCGCGAGGCCGACGCCGCGGCACAGGTCGCCGAACGGCTGCGACACGGTCAGCACGCGGGCGGCGCCGTTGATGCAGCGCAGGAGCGTCCGGGCGCGGACGTAACCCTCGCCGATATAGGCATCGAGGGGCACCTTGGTGCTGAAATCGTAGGTCTCGACCGCGCGGTTCCCGTTGATCAGGAACTGGTGCGGCGAGATCCACCAGCCGTCATGCATCGTGATCAGGTAGGGGATGCGGCGGCGGATCGCGGCGGTGACGCAGGTCGTGGTCAGCCGCTGGATGCAGTGGAAGTGGATCAGGTCCGGCCCGATCCGGTCGAGGACGCGATCGAAGACGCGCCCCATCTCCGGGTCCTCGACGAGGCCGTCGATGTCGGGATGATCGCCGGCCGTGATGCAGAACACCCGCACGCCGTCGCGCACGTACCAGTCGAGGGCGTAGGGAACCGGCCCGCCCTCGAGGGTGCAGATCACGTCGATCTGCCATTCAGGCCCCAGTATCGCGCGTAGCGAGCGGACGTTGTCATAGACGACGCGGGTCGCGCCGCCGATGGCCTGCGGCGGGTAGAACACGTTGACGATGACGAGCTTCTTGCGCGGGGCGAGCTGGCGGGCCGTCGAGCGCGCGATGATCTCGGTGAGCCCGCGCGCCTGCCGCTCCAGCCCGTAGCGATCGAGCACGACGCGCCTGGCCGCCTCGCCGACCCGCTGCCGGTCGTCCCGCGACCGGACCAGGCGGTCGAGCGCGGCATGGAACGCCTCGCTCGACTCGCACAGGAAGCCGGTCTCGCCCTCGACGATCACCTCGCGATGCGTCTGCGTCGCGCTCACGACGGACGGGATGCCGAACATCGCGGCCTCCATCCATTTGATCTCGCTCTTGCAGTCGTTGAACACGTCCGGCACGAGCACCGAGATGTTGATGTCGGCCTCGCGCAGGAGGTCCCAGTACGACGCCACGTTGGCGATCGGTCGCGACGCGATGATGTAGGCCGCCCAGGGCTGCAGAAGGTCCGAGAGCGTGATCTCGCCGATGATCACCACGCGGATCCGGTCGCGATGGGTCTCGAACAGGCGCGCCAGTGCCGGCTCGATCAGCTGCTCGAAGTCGAGCTTGTGAGCCTTGGTGCCGGAGCCGTAGAAGATCGTGACGACGTCGCTCCGCTTCGTCGCCGGCCCCTGCATGCTCACGGCGTGCGCGCTGCTCAGGGCATTGGGCTGGTGGAAGACGGTTCCGGTCCTGACCCGCCGCTCGAGGTGGCGGGCGAGGCTCGGCGTCGAGGCCATGCCGTACTCGCACAGGGCCGCGGCTTGCGCGAACAGGCTGACGCCGCACGCCATCGACGCGTGATGGCGGTCGCTGATCAGGCCGGCATACGATTCGAGCGGCGGCGGGAAATGCTCGGGCTCGAACACCAGGTCGTCGATATCGTAGATCGTCACGATGCCGAGTTCAGCCGTCTTGGAGATGGCATCGATGACGTTAGGAAAGGCGGGAACTCGGAAAAATATCGCATATTCGATCTGGACAAGATCGGACATATATTTATTATGATCTTTGGTATAATCGTAGACCGCAACCTCGTAGCCGGCTGCCGCGAGCTGCTCGGCGCGCTGGTCGACCCGGTAGAACCGGCACTGCGCCAGATCGCAATTGGCGTAGATGGCGACGCGCCGGACGGGATCGGCGCCGATCACCGGCCGCTCCTCGTCCCGCACGAGACGCTGCGCGGCCTCGGTTACGAGCGCGCGGGCCGTATCGTAGCCGGAGAGCAGGGCGGCGTCCGCGCTCTTCTCCCAGACATGATAGAAGAATTTTTCCTGGACCTCGCGCAGCTGGAGGCGCAGGCCGACATCGCCCGGGTATTTCTCCACCCCCATCGCGATGGCGCGCTCCGCGGCTTTCGGCTCGCCGAACTCCAGCAGGCCCTGAGCGAGGTTGCGGTAGGTCCACTCGCTGCCTGCATCGAGCGCGACGATGTGCCGGCGCAGGCTGGTCGCCAGGGCGAGGTTGCCGCTGCGCTGGACCAGATCCGCCCGATGGTTGAGGGCGCGCGGGTGCCCGGGAGCGTGGACCAGGACACGCGCGTACAACTCGGCAGCCTCGACGCTCTTGCCCTCTGACGCGCGCGTGTCGGCCACGCCGACGAAGAAACCGGCAGCCGCGGGGTCGCTCAGGTCGAACGCCCACTCGATCAGGTCCTCCAGGATCCGGCTCGGCTTCACCGGCTCGGTCTGATCCGCGCCATGCTCCAAGCGCGCGGCGATGGCGGCCTCGACCGAGCGCGGCAGCTTGACCCCGTAGGTCTGGCGGACGAGCACCCGCAGGTTCGGCCAGAGCGGCTCGTCCGCGTCGCTCCTCAACCAGCGCTCGTAGCGTTCCCGCCGCGACGACTCACGAGAGCGGCCGTCGGTTTCATGCTCGGCACGGAAGAAGGCGTCGTCGAAGGCGCCATCGAGCGAGATGTCGAACTGCTCGTGCCGGCCGACTTCACAGAAATGCCGAATGCACTCGGCCCTGTTGAAGAATTTGCCGCTCTTCCTGATGTATTTATATTGATAGTAATTATGGTCGAAATGCCGGGAAAAGTAAGGAATGTTGATGCCGTGGAAGCGGGCTATTTCCTCTTCGCTGAAATAGACCGGCTGATCGTCCGGCTGCCGCAGGCGCTGCCTGACGGCGACGACGGCCTCCTCGGGCGGCAGTCCTGGCGGAACTCTCACGCCGTAAAGTTGCGCGATGAAATCCCCGTCGTAGTGGAGCGGGGTACAGTTGCGGTCCTCGGCGCGGCCGTAATCGAAGTAATGCTTCAGGCGGTCACTATTCGAGGCGATCCCGCGAGCGATGTCGGGATTGCAGACGATGTAGCTCGCGAGGTTGAAGCCCCGGGGGAGGGCGGTCCTGGGGGCTGCGGCGGGCGGCGATTTGACGTAGGGGCGCTTCTCCGTCCTGCCATGCTCGACGTAATGGAAGATCGCCTGAAAATCCCACTTGATCGCGCCCGCGACATCCGGATTCAGCCGCAGATACGTTTCGACGTCGAAATCCTTCGGCAGCCCGTCGCTGGCTGCGGCCGCCGCGCGGGCCTGCGATTCGTTCCCGAAGCGGCCCTCGTCCCGCCCGAACTCCTCCCAGTGCCTGACGATCTCGGCATCCGTCGCTCCACTGAGGTCCGCGTAATAGTCCCGGTAAAATTCAATGTCGAGCGCGGCGCCCTTCTTGCGCGTGCCACGCCGCGGCAGCTTGAATGAAAGCATCGCATTCCTCGATTTCGCCAAAAATGAACTATGGGTATTGCTTATCTGGCGTCATTGTATTCGAAGTAATATCGCCAGCGCATCCAGTTCATCCTTGGATCTCCTGAATCAATATTTCTATCGCACTGCAAAAAGTGAGAGGATGTACGAGCCGCGCTGGGATGATGTCAAGCCGGAACTCCCGCGGCGGTCTGCCTGCGCCGGTGATGTCGCCGCCGCTGACGGCGGGTGGAGCCCGGACCGCGAGACCATTTCCCGTCCGGTGCAAAATGCTCTAGAGCGGCAGCGCCATCTTTCATAGCGACCATGTCCCATAACAGCTTCGGCCACCTCTTCCGCGTCACCACTTTCGGCGAGAGCCATGGCCCGGCCCTCGGCTGCGTCGTCGACGGCTGCCCGCCGCTGATTCCGCTCGAGGCGGCGGAGATCCAGGCCGAGCTCGACCGGCGCCGGCCCGGCCAGTCGCGCTTCACCACGCAGCGCCAGGAGCCGGATCAGGTCCGCATTCTCTCGGGCGTCTTCTCCGACGAGCGCACGGCAGGGCGCCAGCTCACGACCGGCACGCCGATCGCGCTGATGATCGAGAATGTCGACCAGCGCTCGAAAGACTATTCGGAGATCCGCGACAGCTACCGGCCGGGCCACGCCGACTACGCCTACGACGCCAAGTACGGCATCCGCGACTATCGCGGCGGCGGGCGGTCCTCGGCCCGCGAGACCGCGTCCCGGGTGGCGGCGGGCGCGATCGCCCGCAAGGTGCTTCCCTGCGTCACGATCCGCGGCGCCCTGGTGCAGATCGGCCCGCACGCGATCGACCGCGCGCGCTTCGACTGGGACGAGGTGAACAACAACCCCTTCTTCTGCCCGGACGCCACGGCGGCGGTGCAGTGGGCGGAGTATCTCGACGGCATCCGCAAGGCCGGCTCGTCGGTCGGTGCGGTGATCGAGGTGGTGGCCGAGGGCGTCCCCGTCGGCCTCGGCGCCCCGATCTACGGCAAGCTCGATGCGGATCTCGCCGCCGCCATGATGTCGATCAACGCCGTCAAGGGCGTCGAGATCGGCGACGGCTTCGCCGCGGCCTCCCTGCGCGGCGAGGAGAATGCCGACGAGATGCGGCCCGGCAATGACGGGCACCCGATCTTCCTGGCCAACCACGCGGGGGGCGTGCTCGGGGGCATCTCCACCGGCCAGCCGCTGGTCTGCCGCTTCGCCGTGAAGCCGACCTCCTCCATCCTGACCCCCCGGGCGAGCGTCACCCGGGACAACCGCCCGGTCGACGTGCTGACCAAGGGCCGCCACGACCCCTGCGTCGGCATCCGGGCGGTGCCGGTCGGCGAGGCGATGATGGCCTGCGTGCTGGCCGACCACTGGCTGCGCCATCGCGGGCAGGTCGGGGACGGGCCGCGTTTTCAGTCGGAGTGAATGCGCACGCTGTTTCAGTTTGACTGAAACGGTGCGCAGGCTATGACGGGGTGGTGAAACTCGGCGACTGGCTCCGACAGCAGGGTGTGACCCGCCTCGACTTCGCGCGGCGCTGTGGGCTCTCGCCGGCGGCGGTGACGGGCTTGTGCAACAACTCCGAGCCTTGGCTCTCGCGGGAGACGGCCACCGCCGTGGCGCGAGAGACCGGCGGCGCCGTCACCCCCAACGACTTCCTGGGACTCGCCCTCCCGGGGCAGGAGATGCCCGTGACCCACGCATCCATCATCGAGGCCCTCGACGCCTTCGCCCGCGGCGAGATCGTGGTCGTCACCGACGACGACGACCGCGAGAACGAGGGCGACCTCGTCGTTGCCGCCTCGCTCTGCACGCCGGAGAAGATGGCGTTCATCATCCGCAACACCTGCGGCATCGTCTGCGCGCCGATCACCGTCGCGGAGGCCAAGCGCCTGCGCCTCGAGCCGATGGTGGCGTCGAACGACGCGCCGCTCGGCACCGCCTTCACGGTCACGGTCGACGTGAAGCACGGGCTGACCACCGGCATCTCGGCCGAGCAGCGCTGCAACACCGTGCGGGCGCTCGCCAACGGGAACATGGGCGCCACGGACTTCGTGCGCCCGGGCCACGTCTTCCCGTTGATCGCGAAGGACGGCGGCGTGCTGATGCGCTCCGGCCATACCGAGGCGGCCGTCGATCTGTGCCGGCTGGCCAAGCTCCCGCCCGTCGGCGTGATCTGCGAACTCGCCAACGACGACGGCACCGTGATGAAGGGGCCGCAGATCACCGCCTTCGCCGAGACGCACGGCCTCAAGCAGATCTCGGTCGCCGAGCTGATCGCCTATCGCCAGGCGCGCGAGAAGCTGGTCGAGCGGGTCGGCACCTTCCCGGTCAAGACCGAATGGGGCGAGATGACCGGCTACGCCTACACCACGCCGTTCGAGCCGATGCAGCAATTCGCCTTCGTGCACGGCCGCATCGGCGAGGGGCGCGACGTGCTGGTGCGGCTGCACCGTTCCAACGTCGTGGCGGACGTGATCGAGGGCGGCCGCACCATCGAGGCGGTGATGCGCCGCTTCGCGCAGGAGGGCCGCGGCGTGCTGGTCTACCTGCGCGACGGCACCGCCGGCGTGCCGCTGTCGCAACTGCCCGACGGTGCCGGCGAGGATGGGGCCGAGGCGGCCCGCGTGCGCCAGTGGCGCGAGGTGGGCCTGGGCGCCCAGATCCTGCGCGACCTCGGCGTGGTCTCGATCCGCAACATCTCGAGCGCGGCGCGCTCCTATGTCGGCCTGTCGGGATTCGGCATCGAGATGGTCGGCGACGAGCCCTTGGACGGGTAGGGGCGTCACCGCCCCATCAACGTCTCGACATGGGCGGCGACCGACTTCGACAAGCCGATGAGGTCGTAGCCGCCCTCCAGGAGCGAGACCACCCGGCCGCCGCAGCGACGGTCGGCGATCCGCATCACCTCCCGGGTCGCCCAGGCGAAATCGGCCTCGGTGAGCTTCAGGTTGGCCAGCGGATCGCGCCAATGCGCGTCGAACCCGGCCGAAATCACGATCAGGTCGGGCCGGAAGGCGTCGAGCCGCGGCAGCACCCCGTGGGCGAACGCCTCCCGGAAGGTGTCGCCGTCGTCGCCGGCATGCAGCGGCACGTTGACGACGGTGTCGTGCTCGCCGCGTTCGGACGCCGCGCCGGTGCCGGGAAAGAGCGGCATCTGGTGGGTCGAGGCGTAGAGCACGCTGGCATCGTCCCAGAAGATGTCCTGCGAGCCGTTGCCGTGATGGACGTCCCAGTCGACCAGGGCCACCCGGGCGGCGCCGTGGTGCTTCCTCGCGTGGCGCGCCGCCACGGCCGCGGTGTTGAACAGGCAGAACCCCATGGCGCGCTCGCGCTCGGCGTGGTGGCCGGGCGGGCGCATCGCCGCGAAGGCGTTGGCGACGTGGCCCCCCATCACCTCGTCCACCGCCCGCACAGCCGCGCCCAGCGCCCGCCGGGAGGCTTCCAGGGAGCCCCGGGACATCACCGTGTCGGAATCGATCGCGACCAGCCCCTCGTCCGGGGCGACCGCGGCGATCGCCGCCACGTAGTTCTCAGGATGCGCCAGGCCGGCGACGGACAGGTCGGCCAGCGGCGCCTGCTCGCGCACCAGGGCGGCGAAGCGCTCGTCCTCCAGCACCCGCTCGATCACCCGGATGCGGTCGGCCCGCTCGGGATGACCCGGCGGCGTGTCGTGGTCGAGGGAGGCCGGATGGCAGAGATACAGCGTCGTCATCGTGCCCGCGCCCGTTCCAAGCGTTCCTCCGGCCAGTCCTGCGACCGGCCATCCCCGCCCGCACCGTGGCAGGGCCATGGCCCGGACGCAACACGGGCGCGGCATCTCGCGTGGGACGGCGGTCACACGCTTCGCGTGCGTTCAGCCACGCTTTAGGGTTGGACGTGATCGATTCGCGGGTCCGCCCGCCGTCCTGAAAGCGTCTCACCCATGCGCCGCCCCCGTCCCGCCCTCGCGACCGCTCTGATGGGGACTGCTCTGATGGGGGCCGTCCTGGCGCTGCCGGGCTGCCAGTACCGCGCCACCCCCGATCCCGAATTGTCCGCCAAGGACAAGGAATGGATGGCGATGGTACCGGAGCCCGAGGTCGACCGGCGCTTCGCCCGCTACATGATCGAGGACCCGACCGGCGAGGCGCCCGGCACCATCGTGGTCGAGACCAAGGAGCGGCAGCTCTACTACGTCCTGCCCGACCGCAAGGCGATCCGCTACGGCGTCACCGTCGGCGACGAGGCCTATGGCTGGAACGGCACGGCCCGGATCTTCCGCAAGGCCGCCTGGCCCGACTGGCACCCGCCGGCCGAGATGATCAAGCGCTGGCCCCATGTCCATGCGATGCAGGGCGGCCCCGCCAACCCGCTCGGCGCCCGCGCCCTCTACCTGGCGGATGCCGGCGGCAAGGACACGCTCTACCGCATCCACGGCACCAACGAGCCGGAGCGGATCGGGCAGGCGGTCTCGTCGGGCTGCATCCGGATGCGCAACATCGACGTGGTCGACCTGTACAACCGGGTCGGTGCGGATGCGAAGGTCATCGTGCGGTAGGCCGGCGCACAGGTCGCATCCCGGGCGTCGGTCCGTCGGGGCAGTCTCGGGAGAGCCACGGCCGTTCCGAGAATCGCCCATGTCCCTGACGCAGCAACTCGTCCCCACCTACGCGCAGATGCTGCGGGCCCTGTCGGGCTGGCTCGGCAAGGCCCGCGAGCATCATGGCGGGGAGGCGGACGGGCTGATGGCCCGGCGTCTCGCGCCGGACATGTTCCCGCTGTCGTCGCAGGTCCGCTTCGCCTGCCTGCAGGCGCAGGAGGCGACCTACCGGCTCCGCGGCGAGCCCTTGCCGCAGGCCCTCGACGATCTGGCCCGCGCGGGACGGGAAGCGGGCGAGCGACCGGGCTCCCTCGACGAGGCGCAAGCCTGCATCGCCGAGACCCTCGCCCGCCTCGACGGCCTCGAGCCACAGGCGCTCGACGCCGGGGCGGATTTGAGCATCGCGATCGAGCTTCCCGGCCTGACCTTCGACATGGTGGGAGAGAGTTACGCGCGCGACTGGGCGCTGCCGCAATTCTACTTCCACCTCGTGACCGCCTACGCGATCCTGCGCAACCAGGGCGTCCCGCTCGGGAAAGCCGATTACGTGCCGCACATGTTCAGCTATCTCCGGGCAGGGACGGCCGCTTGATCACGGCGGCTTGTCACGGGGACCTGCGCGGCAGAGCCAATTCCCGACCATCAGCCCCGGGACGGGCCGAAATTCAGCCTCGCTGGCGGTGATCAACGGAACCTCAAGCGCGAGCGCCTGGGCCGCGATGAACGGATCGTTCGGCCCGAGAGGACGGCCCATGGCCTCGAGGTGAGCGCGAACTCGTCCATAGACGGTATCGGCGGGAGCCTCGACTGGGACCACGTCGATGGCATCGAGCACCGCTTCGACTGGACGGAGAAGTCGTGCCGATCCGCGCTTCGCGCAGCCATATCGGAGTTCTGCCACCGATATGATGCTCATGGCGATTATGATGCTCATAGCGATGCCTCGACGGCCCACTCGGCCGATCTGCGGAGCGACGGCACCCGAAGGATCGCGAATCAGCGCGGAGACGATGTTCGGATCGAGCGGAAAGCGCGGTCCGCTCACAACGGATCATCGTCCAGTGGCAGCAGCGTCTCGTCGAGATCAGGGAATTCCTCGTCGATCGGCTCGAGCGTTGCCAGGACCGCCAGGAGATCCTTCTACCGACTGGCTCCAGGATGAGACGATCGCCGTCGCGGCTGATGCGTACCCGGTCGCCCGGCAGAGCGACCTCGGCCGGAATGCGCACCGCCTGACTGCGATTGTTGCGGAACACCTTCACCTCTCGCGGCTGCGGAGGTGAGAGCGGTTTTGCCATGCCGGACCCTCGACACGGGATATGCCAGGCATATGCCTGGCTCCCGGCAGCATCCAGCCGTCCTGCGCTCCGCAACGCGACCTTTGCCGGCACATGCCGGTCCACCATCGCAACCCTTTAGCAACGACGCCCCGTTGCCAGGCTTTAACCTGAACAGGGATTCAGATCCTGCCGTTAACCTGTCGAGGGCCTCCCGTCCCGCATAGTCCTCCTCACACGAAGACAAGCACCGGCACAACAAAGGCCGGGGAGGCAGAAACAGATGATCAACGCTTCGCTGCAACACTTCTGCAACCGTATCATCGCCGCCGGCACCATCAGCCTGGAGGACGTGCGCGAGCTGAATCGCACCGTGCTGCCGGACGGGCTCACCGACCGCGAGGAAGCCGACATGCTGTTCGGCCTCGACCGGGCGCTGCCGGAGGCCGACGCGGCCTTCGGCGACTGGCTGGTGGCGGCCACGGTCGATTTCGCCGTCTGGGGCGAGCGGCCGACCGGGCACATCGATGCCGACACCGCCCACTGGCTCGCCGCCTCCCTCGGCTGCGGCCGCGGGCCGACCGCGACGGGCGCCCGCATCGCCGTCGAGGTGGTGCGCGAGGCCGAGACCAACGACCCGGCCCTGATCAGCTTCGCCCTCAAGGCGAACCGGGCGCGGGCCGGGGCCGAGGAAGCGGTCGAGGAGATCCTGTCCTACGCGGTGGCCGCGTGAGCGACGGCTTCGCCCGTTTGGCCGAGAACACCCGGCTTTGCGTTGCGCGCGCCATGCTTTAACGGGGGTGAGCTTGGGTGTGATCCACCCCGGCCCGGCTCCCCCTCAAGGCTCGAGTGCGCGCACCGATGTTCGACAAGATCCTGATCGCCAACCGCGGCGAGATCGCCTGCCGCATCATCAAGACGGCGCGCCGGATGGGGATCAAGACGGTGGCGGTCTATTCCGACGCCGACCGCGACGCGCTCCACGTCGCCATGGCCGACGAGGCGGTGCATATCGGCCCCGCCGCCGCGGCCCAGTCCTACCTCGTCATCGACAAGATCGTGGAGGCCTGCCGGCAGACCGGGGCGCAGGCGGTCCATCCCGGCTACGGCTTCCTCTCCGAGCGCGAGGCCTTCCCGAAGGCGTTGGAGGCCGCCGGCATCGTCTTCATCGGCCCGAACCCGGGCGCCATCGCCGCCATGGGCGACAAGATCGAGTCGAAGAAGGCGGCCTCCGCGGCCAAGGTCTCGACCGTGCCGGGTTTCCTCGGGGTGATCGAGAGCCCGGATCACGCTGTCACCATCGCCGACGAGATCGGCTACCCCGTCATGATCAAGGCCTCGGCCGGCGGCGGCGGCAAGGGCATGCGCATCGCGCATTCGGCCGGCGAGGTGGCGGAGGGCTTCGCCCGCGCCCGCTCCGAGGCTGCCTCGTCCTTCGGCGACGACCGGGTCTTCGTGGAGAAGTTCATCACCGATCCGCGCCACATCGAGATCCAGGTCATCGGCGACAAGCACGGTAACGTCGTCTATCTCGGCGAGCGCGAATGCTCGATCCAGCGCCGCAACCAGAAGGTCATCGAGGAGGCGCCGAGCCCGCTCCTCGACGAGGCGACCCGGCGCAAGATGGGCGAGCAGGCCGTGGCCCTCGCGCGTGCGGTGAACTACGATTCCGCCGGCACCGTCGAGTTCGTCGCCGGCCAGGACAAGTCGTTCTACTTCCTCGAGATGAACACCCGGCTCCAGGTCGAGCACCCGGTGACCGAGATGATCACCGGCCTCGACCTCGTCGAGCTGATGATCCGGGTCGCGGCGGGTGAAACGCTTCCCATCACCCAGGACGACGTGAAGCTGAACGGCTGGGCGGTGGAGAGCCGCGTCTATGCCGAGGATCCGACCCGCAACTTCCTGCCCTCGATCGGCCGGCTCACCACCTACCGGCCGCCGGAGGAGGGCGAGTTCGGCGAGGCGATCGTGCGCAACGACACCGGCGTCGAGGAGGGGAGCGAGATCGCGATCCACTACGACCCGATGATCGCCAAGCTCGTCACCTGGGCGCCGACCCGCCAGGGGGCGATCACCTCGCAGGCCCAGGCCCTCGACGCCTTCGCGATCGACGGCATCCGCCACAACATCCCGTTCCTCTCGGCGCTGATGCACCATCCGCGCTGGCAGGAGGGGCGGCTCTCCACCGGCTTCATCGCCGAGGAATTCCCGAACGGGTTCGAGGCCCCGAAGCCCGCGGGCGAGGTGGCGCGCCGGATGGCGGCGGCCGCCGCCGCGATCGATCACATGCTCAACGAGCGCAAGCGCGGCATCTCCGGGCAGATGCGCGAGCCGTTCCTGCTGCGCTTCGAGCAGGAGCGGGTGGTGATGCTCGGCGAGGAGCGCTTCGACGCGATCGTCGAGACCACCAATGACGGGGTCTCGGTCGCCTTCGCGGACGGGACCGAGTGGCAGGTCGACAGCGACTGGCTCCCGGGCGAGCCGGTCTGGACCGGCCTGATCGACGGCGAGCCGGTGGCGATCCAGGTCCGCACGCTCCTCAACGGCGTGTTCCTGCAGCATGCGGGCGCGGCGGCCGAGGCCCGGGTCTACACCAAGCGCGAGGCGGAGCTGGCCGCCCTGATGCCGGTCAAGGAGGTCGCCGGCTCGGGCAAGCAGCTGCTCTGCCCGATGCCGGGTCTCGTCAAGAGCATCATGGTCACCCCCGGCCAGGAGGTGAAGGCGGGCGAGCCGCTGGCGATCGTCGAGGCGATGAAGATGGAGAACGTGCTGCGCGCCGAGCGCGACGGCACGGTCCAGACCATCCAGGCCAAGGAGGGCGACAGCCTGGCGGTGGATGCGGTGATCCTCGAATTCGCCTGACCGCGCGTTCGTGCCGCTCTACTTCGCCTACGGCTCCAACATGGACCGGGCCGCCATGGCCCGGCGCTGCCCCGCCTCGCGGGTGCTCGGCCTCGGCCGGCTCAACCGCCACCGCCTCGTCATCATGCGGGAGGGCTACGCCTCGGTGGAGCGCTCTCCCTCGGGGACGGTCTGGGGCGTGCTCTGGGGCCTCGCCTTGAGCGACGTGCCGGCCCTCGACCGCTACGAGGGCGTGGCGAGCGGGCTCTACGTCAAGGCGCAGCAGCCGGTCTCGACCGAGGGCGGGGTGCGGCGGGCTTTGGTCTATCTCGGGCGCGGCAATGGCGGCGTACCGAGGCCGGGCTACCTGGAGGGCGTGATCGCGGCGGGCCGGGAGAACGGGTTGCCGGAGATGTACTTGAAGGGGCTGGCGGCGCTGAAGCGGTGAGCACTCGAACTCTCCCCCCCTCCGCGGGGGAGGGGGCCCCACGAAGTGGGGCGGGAGAGGGGAGCCACGCTTCCGGAAATGGCTGAACCGTTGTGAAACGCGCCAACTGAAGCAACGTCGCGCTGCCCCTCTCCCGGCTCACTCCGTTCGCCACCCTCCCCCGCAGAGGGGGGAGGGTTGAACCGCCGTGCTCTACGAGGCGCGAGGAACCAGCTTCACCGCTCCGTTCTCCGCGTCGTAAGCGACGCCCCGATAGAAGCAGTCCCGCCGCCCGGTATGGCAGCAGCCGCCATCGCCGCCGACGCGTACCCGCAGCAGCAGGGCGTCCTGGTCGCAATCGACTCGCATCTCGACGAGAGTCTGGATCTGCCCGCTGGTCGCGCCCTTGTGCCACAGCTCGCCGCGCGAGCGCGACCAATACCAGACTTCGCCGGTGGCGAGCGTCCGGGCGAGGGACTCGGCATTCATGTGGGCGAGCATCAGCACCGCGCCGGTGTCGGCATCGACCGCCAGCGCCGTGATCAGCCCGTCGGGCCCGAAGCGCGGCGTGAAGGCCTCGCCCTCCTCCAGCGCCCGCTTGTCGCCGGGCGCGGCAAACACGGGATCCGCGGTCATCGCCGGTCGCGAACCAGGGTCAGGAAGCGGACCTGCTCGGTCGGATCCTGCTTGAACACGCCGGTGAACTGGGTGGTGATGGTCGAGACGCCGGATTTCTGCACGCCGCGCATCGCCATGCACAGGTGCTCGGCCTCCAGCATCACGGCGACGCCGCGGGGATGGAGCACCGAATCGATCGTGTCGGCGATCTGGGCGGTCATCGTCTCCTGGGTCTGGAGACGGCGGGCGAAGGCATCGACCACGCGGGCGAGCTTCGACAGGCCGACGACGCCGCGGCGCGGGTAGTAGGCGATATGGGCCTTCCCCATGAACGGCACCATGTGGTGCTCGCAATGGGAGTGAAAGGCGATGTCGCGCACCAGCACGATGTCGGAATAGCCCTCGACCTCCTCGAACACCCGGTCGAGGATGGCGTCGGCGTCCTGGCGGTAGCCGCCGAAGATCTGCTCGTAGGCCTTGACCACGCGCTGCGGCGTTTCCAGCAATCCCTCGCGCTCGGGGTCGTCGCCGGCCCAGCGCAGCAGGGTGCGCACGGCGGCCTCGGCCTCCTGACGGGTCGGGCGCTCGGTGACACGCTCCGGCCGGGGGGCGTCGCTGCGCTTGTCGGCCGCCTCCGGGGCCCGGACCGACAAGGACTTCAGCACCGCATCCATCACGCCTCCAAGATCAGGGCCATCCACGGCGGACAGCCATGCCGGGACCAGAGATGCGCCCCGATCCGGCCGCGCCTCGCGCCGCCGGGCAACCGTGCCTATATCGGGAATCCGCCCGGTGCGCGCAATGCGCCGGGCGCGCAGCAGGTCACCGCCTCTTTTCGTCCATCACAACGTCAAGCCAAAGTCCGACCCCTCCGGTCAAGACCGATTCGTCCGTCCCGCGGCCCCTCTCGTCCCAAAGTACGAATGCCATGCTCGACGACATCTACAACGCCCGCATCCTCGCCCTCGCGGCGGATGTCCCGCGGCTCGGTCGGCTTCCGGCCCCGGAGGCGAGCGCGTCCAAGCACTCGAAGCTGTGCGGCTCGACCGTGACGGTGGACCTCGTCACCGAGGGCGGCACCGTCACCGACTTCGCCCACGACGTGAAGGCCTGTGCACTCGGCCAGGCCGCCTCCTCGCTGATGGCCCGCCACGTCGTCGGCGCCAGCGCCGAGGAGCTGCGCGCACTTCGTGACGCCGTGCGGCGGATGCTGAAGGAGGGCGGGCCGGCGCCAGTGGGGAAATTCGCCGATTTCGCCGTGCTGGAGCCGGTGCGGGACTTCAAGGCGCGCCACGCCTCGACGCTCCTGACCTTCGACGCGGTGGTGGACGCCCTCGACCAGATCGCTGCCCAGAAAGAAGCGGTGCCGGCGTGAGCCCGACCCGCCGCGCGGCGCATCTCGCCATCCGCGGCTACCAGCTGACCCTGTCGGGCCTCGTCGGGCGCCAGTGCCGGCACTGGCCGTCCTGCTCGGCCTATACCGACGAGGCGATCCAGCGCCACGGCCTCTGGGCCGGCGGCTGGATGGGCTTCGCCCGGATCTGCCGCTGCGGCCCGTTCGGCACCCACGGCATCGACCTCGTGCCCGAAACCACACCCGCCGGCGCCGCCTGGCACCGTCCCTGGGCCTATGGCCGCTGGCGCGGGGTCAACGCGCCGCCGCCGCTCTGCGAGAGCGTCGAGGGCTGATCTCCGCACCGGCGCGAAGGCGCGGGACTGTGTCTGACATGTCCCGCCAACGCTGATATACGGCGCCCGTCCGGTGCGTGGCCGCTTCGAGCCCGCCGGATCCATCCGCCGCCCGGCTTACCTGCACCGTGCGCAGGAGTGAGCCCCGAGGAGTGATTAGAAGTCCATGCCGATCCTGACATTTCCCGATGGCGCCACGCGGTCCTTCGACGGCGCCGTGACCGGCCGCGCCGTCGTCGAAGGCATCGCCAAGTCGCTGGCCAAGCGCACCGTGGCGATGGCCCTCGACGGCACCGTCCGCGACCTCGACGACACGATCGCGGCGGATGCCCGCATCGAGTTCCTCGACCGCGCCGACCCGCGGGCGCTGGAGCTGATCCGGCACGATTGCGCCCACGTGCTCGCCGAGGCGGTGCAGTCGCTCTGGCCGGAGACCCAGGTCACGATCGGCCCGGTGATCGAGAACGGCTTCTACTACGACTTCCACCGCGAGACGCCGTTCTCGCCGGACGACTTCCCGGCGATCGAGGCGCGGATGCGCGAGATCATCGCGCGGGACGCTCCCTTCACCAAGGAGGTCTGGGCTCGCGACGACGTGCGCAAGCTGTTCGAGGAGAAAGGCGAGGCGTTCAAGGTCGAGCTGGTCGACGCGATCCCGCCGGGCGAGGACCTGCGGCTCTACCGCCAGGGCGCGTGGTTCGACCTCTGCCGCGGCCCGCACATGACCTCGACGGGCAAGGTCGGCACCGCCTTCAAGCTGATGAAGGTCGCCGGCGCCTATTGGCGCGGCGATTCGACGAAGCCGATGCTGAGCCGGATCTACGGCACGGCCTGGGCCACCCAGGCCGATCTCGACGCCTATCTCAACCGCTTGGCCGAAGCCGAGCGGCGCGACCATCGTAAGCTCGGCCGCGAGATGGACCTCTTCCACTTCCAGGAGGAGGGGCCGGGCGTGGTGTTCTGGCATCCGAAGGGCTGGACCCTGTTCCAGGCGCTCATCGCCTACATGCGCCGGCGCCTGAAGGGCGACTACGCCGAGGTGAACGCGCCGCAGATCCTCGACAAGGCCTTGTGGGAGACCTCCGGCCACTGGGACTGGTACCGGGAGAACATGTTCGTCACGAAGACCGAGGACGAGCGCGTCTTCGCGATCAAGCCGATGAACTGCCCCGGCCACGTCCAGATCTTCAAGCACGGCTTGAAATCCTACCGCGACCTGCCGCTGCGGCTGGCCGAGTTCGGCTCGGTCTCGCGCTACGAGCCGTCCGGCGCACTGCACGGCCTGATGCGGGTGCGCGCCTTCACGCAGGACGACGCCCACGTCTTCTGCACCGAGGACCAGCTCGCCGCCGAGTGCCTGAAGATCAACGACCTGATCCTCTCGACTTACGCCGATTTCGGCTTCGACGAGATCGTGGTGAAGCTCTCGACGCGGCCGGAGAAGCGCGTCGGCTCGGATGCCCTGTGGGACCACGCCGAGGAGGTGATGACCCGGGTCCTCGCCCAGATCGAGGAGCAGTCCGGCGGGCGGATCAAGACCGCGATCAACCCGGGGGAGGGCGCCTTCTACGGACCCAAATTCGAGTACGTTTTGCGCGACGCGATCGGCCGCGACTGGCAATGCGGCACGACGCAGGTCGACTTCAATCTTCCTGAGCGGTTCGGCGCCTTCTTCGTCGATGCCGACGGGCAGAAGAAGACCCCGGTGATGGTCCATCGGGCGATCTGCGGCTCGATGGAGCGGTTCACCGGCATCCTGATCGAGCATTTCGCCGGCCACTTCCCGCTCTGGCTGGCGCCGCTCCAGGTCGTGGTGGCGACGATCACCGGCGAGGCCGATCCGTATGCCCGCGAGGTCCTGAAAGCGGCGGATGCGGCGGGCCTGCGGGCCGAGGCCGATCTTCGCAACGAGAAGATCAACTACAAGGTCCGCGAGCATTCCCACGCCAAGGTGCCGGTGATGCTGGTCGTCGGCCGCAAGGAGGGCGAGGAGCGCACCGTCTCGATCCGCCGCCTCGGCAGCCCGCAGAGCCGCACCCTGCCGCTCGATCAGGCCCTGGCCGAGCTGGTCGCCGAGGCGACCTTCCCGGACCTGCGCCGGGCGGAAGCGGTGGCCGACGGCGTGCCGAGCGAAGGCGTGGCGCTGGACGGGCAGCACGGGGAGGCGCCGGTGCCGTAGCGCGCCGGCCTGAACCCTCCCCTCTAGGGAACTCGGGCTTGCCCGAGTTCCGCATCCCGGTGCCCCAGGTCGGGCCTGCCCGACTTGGGATGGGGGAGGGTGGAGCCCGAGGCGCAGGAGACGCGCCGCCGGGCGGCCGTTGGCCCTGTTTCTCGCGGGCGTGCGGCAGGAACCGGGTGAGTGCCCTACTGCGTGAGGCGGGCGACCCGGAGCGCCTGATCGAACATCGCGTTCAAGGCGGCGTTGATCTTGTCCGGACCATCCGCCGTGGTGAAGTAGCCGGGCGAGGCGCAGTCCTGGAGCGGCTTGGCCAAGGTCGGGCTGAAGCTATTGACCTGGTTGTTCTCCCAGGCGATGCCACCGCTATTGTTCTTGAAGCTGATCTGATTGTAGGGAATATACAAGATCGAGATCGTTGCCCCGGCGGCCTTCAAGGCGTCGCAGTTCTTCGGATCGATCTGCGAGGGCTTCGAGCCGCCCTCCGACCACCAGGAATCGCCGTATCCCGGGAATTTCGACGGGCTTCCCGAATAAGCTTTCTTCCCGCTCGAAGTCTCGGTGAAGAAGTGCTGGCCGTTCTGCATCCCGTCGGTGACCAGGAAGACGAAGGGCTTGCGGTTCGTGGCGTTCGATCCGTCGCCGAACCCGTTCCTCCCGACGATCCTCTTCATCTGCGGGAAAGCGGTCTCGAAATGGGTCCCGCCCGAGCCGGTGCCGGTCGTCGGGTCGTTGGGCGCGTTGAGTTGCGTCACGCCCGTGTCGAGCAGGCTGGTGAAAGCGAGCGGCCATGACGAGGAGCACTGGGCCGCCGTGTCGAGGGCGTTCACGTCGCTGGTGAGGCTGGCGAGCGTCGCCAGCCGGTTGATGAACGGGTAGAGGCCGATCCGGTACTGGTTCGGCACCGACGGGAAGCCGGCCCGCTTGAGCAGCGAGCAGACGGCGTTGTTCACCGCGTCCGACCGCAGCTGGATCTTGCCGGCCGCCAGATCCCAGCCTTTATTGCCGGGGAAGTGGCAAGCGAACTGGCATCCCTGCTGGTAGTCTTCGAACATGTCGGTGTTGTCTTTGGCGAGATCGGTCATGCCCGTCGCCGTCGACGGCAGACCCATCGAGCCCGACACGTCGATCATCAGGTAGAAGTCGAGGTATTTCGGCAGGTCGACCGAGGCCTTGGCCGTGTTGCCCACCGTCGAGGTCGACACCCTGAACATCTTCGAGATGCTGTTCTGGATCGTCGCCGTGTAGGTGACGGAGGAATCGATGGTCTGCCCGCTGACGGTGACCGTCGGCGTCTGCAGCGTCACCGTCGCCATCGGGAGGTTCCCAGCATTGACGTTGAAGGTGTTGATCGCCTGGGCTCGGCCCGCGGCCTCGGCCGCGTTCTTCACGTCGGCGTTGCCAGAATGGGCGGCGATGTAGGCCTTGGCGGTGACGATGGCGGCCATCGCCGCCGCATCCGCCGCCCGGTCGAGCCGGGCCCGGTCGGCGACGGCCCTGCCGTAATCGATGCCGAGCCCGACGAAGCCGACGATCGGGATCAGGCTGAGCCCGAACAGGACGCCGATATTGCCACCGCGGCTCGGGACGAAGGATGCCGCGGCCGCGGCGAACCGGGATGCACAGGTCAGCATTTGATGGCGATCCTGTCGTTGTCGCTCGGGGCGTAATCGACGAGCGTCGCGTAGCGCGGCTGGGTATAGGCCGAGCGCGCGATCTGAATCGTGGGGAGGTAGCGGGCGCCGAAGGTCGGCGTGAAGGCGAACATCACGTCGATCACCACCACGGCGGCGGGCCCGAACAGCGAGCGCGGCAGGGTCGTCCGGCTCGGCGCGGCGTCGTTCGCCCCCGCGATCTGTGGCGTACCGCAAGGCCGGAAGGCATCGCCGGACGCCGGCTGGGCCGTGCCGGTGCTGGTCCAGACCACGTCGGCGCGGTAGCACGCGCTCTGGTCGCCGGAATCGGTGCACGTCGTCGCGACCGGCGTGAACTTGATACCCGCATAGTTGATCGTGATGACCTGCGACCAGGGACGGTTCTGACGCTTGCCCTCGGTCATCAGGTACGGGAACAGGACCAGGGCCGCATCGAAGCCGAAATGCAGGTCGGCCGCGGTGACGGCCGCGACGGTCGAGCCGTCGGGCGGCTTGGTCTGCGAGATCATCTGGCTGATGGACTCGACCACCCGCTCGATCTTGCGCACCGCGCTGATGTAGGTGACGACCTGGATGCCCCCGAGCATGAGTATCAGGAGCACCGGCAGGATCAGCGCGAGCTCGACGGCCGCGAGTCCCGCATCGGCGGAGCGGAAGCGCCGGATCCGGAGGAGGAGACCTTCGCGCATCAGTACTGCTCGACGCGGAAGGCGGCGGTCGAGATCACCAGGTAGGCCGGCTTGCCCTTGTAGGTCGCCGACGCGTCGAGCCAGCCGGTCATGAACGACGGCAGGAAGGTGATCGGATAGATGACCTGCAGGTACTGGTACCGTCCTTGCGTGCCGAGGGTGAACTGGCCGCTTCCCGCCGTCAGCGCCGGTATCTTCAGCCCGCTCTGGTCAGAATTCACATAGGCGTAATAGCCCGGCACCGGTTCCACGACGTGCAGATTCACGATGAGGTCGCCGCACGACATCGCAGGCGGCAGGTGGTGGCACAGGGCCTGGGTGAAATTCGCCAGTGTCGGCGGCGGGTTCTGTCTCTGGGCGTTGCCGATGATGACTTGACGCGCCGCCTGATCGGTCGCGAAATCCAGCTGTTGGTTGAAGTAGAGGATTTGAGCGACTGTCATCGTGAACAGAACGGTCGCGATGAACATCAGGCCGACCAGGGCGAACTCGACGGTCGTCGATCCCTTATCGTCACGAATGAGGCCAGGCACGCATCGCATGCCGGCAACCTAGCGTCATCCGGTTAAAGACTCGGGAATCGAATGCTCGAAACTCGGCATGTCGGCGGTGATGCTGCCTCCATCACGGCGTCAGTCATTTCATGACCGACATGACGTCTGGTCAGTTCGGGCGATCGCGGCGCCGCCCTCAAGGTCATGGGTCCTTGGCGATCGCCTCGATGTCGCGGTCGACGCCGCTCTCGACCTTGAAGTCCTGGGTGTAGACCTTGCCGTCGTGGCGGGCGATCAGCTGGTACTCGCCCTCCGCGAGCGTCACCTGCGGGAAGGCGCCGATCGCCTCGCGGATCGTGTCGCCGCCGGGGGTGAGCACGCTGAAGGCGGTGCCCGCGAAGGCCTCGGTGCCGGGCGCGGCGACGAGCTTCAGGGTCACGGTGGCGGCGCGGTGATTGAGGGTCGCGTCGGTGAGACGGCCGTTCTCGACCTTCAGGTCGGCGCGCTGGATCGCGTTGGAATCGCCCCAGGTCGAGACGACGTGGTAGGTGCCCTCGGGCAGGCGGACCACCTCGCCGGCCTTGACGCCGTCGCGCACCAGCCGCCCCTCCGGGTTGTTGCCGATCGGCACGAAGACCGCGAAGGCGAGCTGGCCTCCCGGGATCTTCGCCTCGCCGACCGCGCCCGAGAGGCGCAGCGCCCCGGCATTGACGGTGAGCTGGTCGCTGCCTGCGCCGGAATTCAGGGTCACGCGCTTGGAGGTGCTGACGAAGCCGTAGGTGACGTTGGCGAGGTAGCTCCCCGGGGGCAGCCGGAAGGTCGGCTGGGCCTCCTCCGAGCGGGCGAGCATCACCGGCTTGCCGCCCTCCGGCCGGTCCTCGTAGATCCGCCAGGTCAGGCCGCCGCGCAGGGGCTTGGCCTCGCTGGTCAGCACGGCCCGCAACGACAGGCTGGCCTCCGCGGGGGCCGCCGCCGGAGGAGGGCCCTGCGTCACGCCCTGCGGCGCGACGCTCGGCGGAAGCGCCGGCGCTTGGCCCGGCGCTTGGCCCGGGGACTGGCCGGGGGGCTCGGCCAGAGCGGGGCTGCCCGCGAGCGCGAGCGCCAGGGCCCTACCGAACAGCCGTCTCGCCCGCGTCATCGTCCCTCGCCAACAATTCGCTCGCCGCCGCCACCAGGTTGTCGACCGAGAGCGGGCGGAACCGGAACTCGACCACGTGCTTGCCGGCCGGCACCTCGACCCCGCGGAAGAGCAGGTTGGTGCGCAGGATCGGGCGGCGGACGCCGTCGACCCGGGCCTGCCAGCCCGGATAGAAGATGTCGTGCAGCACCAGCACGCTGTCGCGGTCGGTCTCGACCTCCACCGTGACGACATTGCGGCGATAGGCGAGGATCGTCGCATTGCCCTTCGCGGCGGTCACCGGCGCGGCCGGGTCCTTGAGCCCGAACTCGCCCCTGATCTTGGGCACGCTGTCCTGGTCGACCAGGGCCGTCTCGTTGCCCTCGAATTCAGGGAGCTCGTCCTGGTTGAGGATGCTCTCGGAATCCACCGGCACCAGGCGGGTCGCCAGGTAGGCCCGGGGCTTGGCCGGGTCGAGGCGGTAGATCCACATCTCGCCCGAGCCGTAGAGGAGCTTGGCGCCGGTCAGCTGCGGGAAGTGCCGGGGCAGCCGCTCGGCCGGGCGGTCGAGGACGAGGTATTCGAGGCCCAGCAGGCTCGCGAGCCGCGAGCGGTAGCCGCGGAAGAGCCCGGGAAACTGGCGCAGGTTCGGGTCGGCGGCGTTCTCGCCGGGGCCGACGGCGCGCTCGTAATCGGCGAGCCGCAGGGGGTTGTAGCCGATCGTGTCCTCGAGCCCGAGCACCATCGAGGCGTTCTGCCAGGCGCCGCCGAGGCCCAGGATCTCGACCCGGGGATGCTCGCCCTTGGCGTGGCGGGCATCGAGCTCGGCCTTCAGGAGCGTCAGGCCCTGGAGCTGCTCCGGCGGCAGGCGCTGGAACACCGCGTAGCGGCCCGCCGGCTCGGCGTTGAGGGAACTGCCGGCATTGCGCCAGATCAGCTCGGCGCCCAGGAGCGCGACGAGGCACGAGGCGGTGAGCGCCCGCCGGCGCGGGCCGGCCCGCAGCATCAGCCACGCGGCGAGGACGGCGATCCCGGTGCCGATCAGGCCGTCGCGCAGGGCGTCCGGCAGGTGCTGGGCCTTGGCGGAGTAGCGGTAGGCGACCCACAGGATCGCCGCCAGGACGGCGAGCGCCAGGCCCGGCAGGGCGAGGCGGGCAAGGCGCGCGAGGCCGGCCGTGCCGGACAGCAGCCGGGGCGCGCCCTCCGTGACGTAGCGGTGGACGAGGTAGCCGGCGGCGAGCGCCAGCCCGATATTGATGACGAAGGTCGCGTCGGCGGGCCGGCGGTAGAGGTCGACGCCCGGGACGTGGTCGAAGACCGGCGCGAAGAGCGGCGTGTAGCGCCCGAGCGCGTACAGGATGGCGGTCCCCAGCACGATGACCGGGTAGCGGATCTCCCGGGCGGCGAGGCGCCCGCCGGCAATGCCGTGCCAGAGGATCAGGACCGCCGGCAGGGTGCCGGCGAAGAGGTAGTTCACCGCCCGGTCGGTCCAGGTGTTGCCGTCCATCGATTTCCAGTCCGGACCCCAGTAATCGTAGGTCCAGCGCAGGGAGCCGAACACGTCGGCGAAGAGCGCGGTGGCGAAGCTCGAGGGCGGCAGCGAGCCCATGATGGCCGCGCCGTAGCCGAAGGACGGCCGGGTCGAGGTCATCAGGAACTGCATGGTGAGGAGCGAGGGCACGGCGAGCAGCGCCCCGCCGACCACGCCCATCACGGCGAGCACGCCGAGCCGCGCGCGCAGATAGGCGAGGGGCGCCGGCGCGGTGAGCACGGCATGGACCGCGACGCCGATCAGGCTCAGGCCGCACAGGAACGCCACCTGGTCGCGTCCCACCGTCATCACGGCGGCCACCACCGCGAAGGCGAGACCGAAGGCGTAGGAGCGGCGCGAGAGCGCCTCCTCCAGCAGCCACCAGGCGAGCGGCACGAAGCCGTAGGAGATGATCATGCCGGTATGCTGCAGCCGGGCCGAGGCCGAGCCGCCGAGCACGAACACCATCGCGGCCGCGACCGCGCCGGCCGGGTGCCAGCCGCGGCGGCGGAAGAGCAGCAGGGTCGCCACCGCCCCAGGGATCAGGTGGGCGAACACCACCGCGTCGAACAGCTCCATCGACGGGGAGGGGTCGATCCACGCGAAGAACAGCATGGTCGGGGTGAAGAGCAGCGATTGCGGGTCCGCGACCGAGGGGTGGCCGGCGAAGTGGTAGGGGTTCCAGAGCGGCAATTCGCCGTTCGCCAGCGCGGCGCCGAGGTAGCGCAGCATCGGGTAGAAGTGATTCTTGGAATCCCACGGCACCACGGCGCCGGCGAGCGGCCACATCGCGGCGGCGGCGGCCCAGAACAGCAGCACGGCGGCGAGCGCCAGCCAGAAGTCCCGGGCCGGCCAGGGATGGGAGGGGGATGCGGGGGAGCGCGTCATGGTGCGTCGGCGTCCTCGGCCCCGGCCTGCCCGGCGCCCGGCTTCACGTCGCGCCCGGCCGTGGCCGTCCGGGGCGGAATGGTGCTTAAAGGGACTATCGGGGCACCAGGATGGCAGCCTGCCGTCCCGCTTCCCCGTCCTGTCGCTATAGCTCAAGCCACTGAAGCCGAGATGAACGCAACCCTCGATCTTCTCCGCACCCGCCGCTCCGTGCCGCCGGCGCAGCTCTCGGGACCCGGCCCTTCCCCAGAGGAGCTGGACCTTCTTCTGTCCGCCGCGTCGCGCGTGCCGGACCACGGCAAGCTCGCACCCTGGCGCTTCATCCTGATCGAGGGCGAGGGCCAGGCCCGGATCGGCCGGGTGGTGGCCGAGGCCTACCGGGCCGACCATCCGGAGGCCGACGACAAGCGCCTCGCCCTCGAAGCCGGGCGCCTCGGCCTCGCGCCGCTGGTGATCGCCGTCGTGTCGCGGGCCGGCCCGCACGTGAAGATCCCCGACTGGGAGCAGGTGCTCTCGGCCGGCGCCGCCTCCATGACCCTGATCGTGGCGGCCAATGCTCTCGGGTTCCGCACCTCCTGGCTCACCGAGTGGATGGCCTATGACCGCCGGGTGCTCGACGCCCTCGGCCTCGACCCGGCCGAGCGGCTGGCGGGCTTCGTCCATGTCGGCCGGGCCGAGCAGGTGCCCCCGGACCGGCCGCGGCCGGCGCTCGCCGAGATCGTGACGCGGTACTGATGCCGTCCCCTGCGAGCCGCCCCTGAGCGGAGAAGGCTGGCGCCAGGACCCCGGGGTGATCTAACTGGCCGCGGGCGGTCCGCACGGACAGGGCCGCCGAGTCCAGACCATCCCGGGGCCGCCGATGCATTATGACGCCGAGACCCGCACCCTGCCGCACAACCCGTTCAAGGCTCTGGTGGCGCCTCGCCCGATCGGCTGGGTCAGCGCGCTCAGCGCCTCAGGCCAGCTGAACCTCTCGCCCTACTCGTTCTTCAACGGGATCGGGGACAACCCCGAGATGGTGATGTTCTCCTCCTTCGGCCGCAAGGACGCGCTGACCTTCGCGGAGGAGGGGGGCGAGTTCGTCTGCAGCCTCGCCACCTTCGACCTCAGGGACGGGATGAACCAGTCCTCGGCGCCGCTGCCGCGGGGCGAGAGCGAGTTCGACTTCGCCGGCCTCGCCACCGCCCCGTCGCGCAAGGTGCGCCCGCCGCGGGTGGCCGACGCGCCCGCCGCCCTCGAATGCCGATGGCTGCAGACCATCCCGCTGGTGCCGGCCGGCGGCGGGGAGGCGGCCTACTTCATGGTGATCGGCCAGGTGGTGTCGATGTATATCGACGACCGCTTCGTGACGCCGGAGGGCCGGGTCGATACCGGAGCGATGCGGCCGATCATGCGCGGCGGCTACTTCGACTACTTCACGGTCGAATCCGAGAACCGCTTCGAGATGCGCCGGCCGGCCGGCGGGGGCGATATGCCTAAGCGATGAAGGAGCCGCGCGCTGCGGGATCGCGCGGGTAAAGAATGGCCTGGGTTCTCCGCCTCTCCCCACCCGCGGGAAAGGGGGAAACCCATGCCTTTACGTCGAACCTGACGCGTTCTGGCACCCCGAGACGGGGATCCTGCACCAAGTCCGAGCGGGATGGCCGCTTCGCGCGAAAAGGCGGCCTGTCACGGGGGTGAGTCCGCAGGGTGCGGGACGCACCGGCGCCGGGCGGCTTCAACCTTCCTTTACCATAGCGCCAGCATCCTGAGGCCCATCAGAGTGCAGGCCCGCGCGTCGCGGTGCCGCTCCACCGGGCCGCCATGTTCCTGTTCAGCAGCACGCCGTCGCAAGGGACCGCCAGCCAGGGGATCGCCCCCCAGGGCACCGGCCGCGCCGCCGCCGGCAACCCGGTGATCGACGCGATCCGCCAGGGCGCCGCGAAGACCGGCGCCGCCTTCGACTACCTGCTCTCGACGGCCCAGCGCGAATCGAGCCTCAACCCGAGCGCCAAGGCCGGCACCTCCTCGGCCACCGGCCTGTTCCAGTTCATCGAGCAGACCTGGCTCGGCGTGATGAAGCAGGACGGCCCCGCGCTCGGCCTCGGCTCCTACGCCGATGCGATCTCGGCCCGCTCGTCGGGCGGCTACACGGTGAGCGACCCGGCGGCCCGCCAGGCGATCCTCGACCTGCGGCGGGACCCGGAGGTCGCCTCCGCGATGGCCGGCGCGCTCACCCGCCGCAACGCCGACGCCCTCTCGGAGGCGCTCGGCCGCGAGCCGAACCGGGCCGATCTCTATGCCGCCCACCTTCTCGGCCTGCGCGGCGCCCTGACCCTGATCCGCGCGGCGGAGAGCGCCCCCGGGCGCTCCGCCGCCGCCGACCTGCCGGAGGCCGCCGCCGGCAATCGCGGCCTGTTCTACGACCGGGCCGGCCGGGCCCGCAGCGCCTCCGAGCTCTACGCCGTGCTCGGCACCAGCCCGAGCGTGCCCGCCGCGACCGCCGCCGCGACTGCGCAGGCGGCCGAGCCGATGGCCTACGCGCCGGAGGCCGGAAGCGGCCTGCGCACGCTGTTCCAGACCGACGCCCGGCGGGGACCCGTCTCCGACAGCGTCGCCCGGCTCTGGGGCGGCCGCGGCGGCGGTGCCTCGGCGCCGACCTACTTCCCGCGCTCGAACGAGGGGCCGGTGGTCGCCTCGGCGGCGCCCGTCCCGTCCCCGATCCAGCCGGCCGCGCCGGCCACCCCTGCCGCGATGCCCGACCCCTCGGCCACCGGCGTGCCGCTGCCGCCCGCCCGCCCGCGCGAATTCGGCGGCGGGCGCGGCCGCGCCGGCCTCGCCCCCTCGCCGATCCAGTCCTGACCCCGACCAGTCCCGAACCGCGACGGAGCCGCGCCGATGATCATCCGCCAGTTCCTGCTCTGGACCCAGCACGGATCCGCCGGGCGACGGGCCGAGGCGGCCTCGTCGCTCGCGCGGGCCTACCTCTACGCCAAGCTCGATGCCGCGGCGCGCTGGGAGGCCAAGACCGCGATCCTGGCGCTCCTCGACGACCCCTCGCCCCTGGTGCGGCGGGCCCTCGCCGAGGCCTGCGCCAACGCGGCGGAGGCGCCGCGCAGCCTGGTGGTGGCTCTGGCCCAGGACCAGGCGGAGATCGCCGGGCTGGTGCTGGCGCGCTCGCCGGTCCTGTCGGATGCCGACCTCGTCGATTGCGCCGCCGTCGGCGACGAGGCGGGCCGGGTCGCCATCGCAGGGCGACCGCACCTCTCGGCGATGCTGTGCGGGGCCCTGGCGGAGATCGCCGGCCCGGCCGCCCTGCGGGCCATGGCCGCCAATCCGGGCGCCGAGATCACCCGCGGCAGCCTCCTGCGGATGGTCGAGCGCCACGGCGCCGACGCTCCCTTGCGCGAGGCCCTGCTCGCTCGGGACCGCCTGCCGCTCGACGTGCGCCAGGCGGTGACCGCTCGTCTCGCCAGCGCCCTGTCCGACTTCGTGAGCGGCTGCGGCTGGCTCTCGCCCGAGCGCAGCGAGCGGGTGACCCGGGAGGCGCGGGAGCGCGCGACCCTGGGGCTCACCGAGGGATCGGACCGCGCCGACCTGCGCCGCCTCGTCGTCTATCTGCGCGGGGCCGGCCAGCTCACCCCGGGGCTGATCCTGCGGGCGATGCTGTCGGGCCGGATGGCCTTCACGGAGGCGGCGCTGACCGACCTCTCGGGCCTGGCCGCCGAGCGGGTGGCGGGGCTGCTGCACGATCCCAGCGGCAGCGGCATGGCGGCGCTCTATCGCCGGGCCGGCCTGCCGCCGGCCCTCGAGCCCGCCTTCGCGGCGGCGATGTCCGCCTGGCACGAGGAGGCGACCGGCCTGCGCGAGCGCGGCGCTGCCGGCTTATCGCGGCGGATGATCGAGCGGGCGGTGACCGCCTGCGAGCGGCTGCCCTTCGCGGAGGGGCACGCCATCGTCGCCCTGCTCAACCGCTTCGATGCCGAGGCGGCCCGCGACGAGGCCCGGGTGCTCGCCCGCGCGCTGGCGAGCGAGGCCGCCGTGGAAGCCGTGCTGGACTCGATTCCCGACGCGCTGATGGCGAGCTACCGCGAGGACAGGCTGCGCCTCGCCGCCTGACGCCGCGCCGCAGCCGGACGCGTCAGCGCCCGGCCGCGCGCCGGTCGGCGCACATCACGGCCGCGGCGAGATAGCCAGCCAACGAGACGACCACGGCTTGGGGGTAGATCGGTCGAACGAAATGGGCGGTGACGCTCATCGATTCCTCCCGATTCGGGTGCAGCATCTGGCATACGATGCCGGGCGGCACACGGACAAGCACGTGCCTGGAAGATTTTTATCCTTGCGATGACGGATTAAGTCCCGGGCTGGTCTTTCGGGGACCCGGCATGGAGGGCAGCCTCCTTGCGCGGGGCATCGTTTTGCATGACGAAACAGCGTTTCGTCATGCTGCGTGCTTCCGCTCCGCTCTCGCCTGCCGTCAAGTCGGTGGTCGCCCGGTTGTCACGACGCGACGTCCCCGGTCCCGGCCCGCATGCGGGGGGCGAGGGCGGCGAAGAGGGCCGCGTCGTCGTCGTGCCCGGCATTCGGCGTCGTCAGCAGGGTGTCGCCGGAGAAGACCGAGTTCGCCCCGGCGAGGAAGCACAGGATCTGCGCCTCCCGCCCGAGCTGCGCGCGGCCCGCCGACAGGCGCAGGACCGAGCCCGGCAGGACGAGACGCGCCGTCGCTACCATCCGCACCAAGTCGAGGGGGTCGAGGCGCGGCCGGTCGGCGAGGGGCGTGCTCTCCACCGGCACGAGTGCGTTGATCGGCACGCTCTCGGGATGGGGCGCCATGCTCGCCAGGACCCGCAGCAGCCCGGCCCGGTCCGCCACCGCTTCGCCCATGCCGACGATGCCGCCGCAGCACAGGCCGATGCCGGCCTCCCGGACGGTCGCCAGGGTGTCGAGCCGGTCCTGGTAGCGCCGCGTGGTGACGATCCGCCCGTAGAAGTCCGGGCCGGTATCGAGGTTGTGGTTGTAGGCCGTCAGCCCGGCCTGTGCGAGGCGCGCGGCCTGGTGGGCCTTCAGCATGCCGAGGGTGACGCAGGCCTCCATCCCCAGCGCCCGCACGCCCTCGACCATCGCCACCACCGCGTCGAACTCCGCGCCGTCCCGCACCTGGCGCCACGCCGCCCCCATGCAGAAGCGCTCCGCCCCCGCCGCCTTGGCCCGGGCGGCCATGGCCAGCACGCTCGGCGGATCCATCAGCCGGTCGCGGGCGAGGTCGACCCCGCGATGATGCGCCGATTGCGGACAATAGGCGCAATCCTCCGGGCAGCCGCCGGTCTTCACCGACAGGAGGCTCGCCTTGTGGATCCGGTTCGGATCGTGGTGGCGGCGGTGGACGGCGTTGGCCCGGCCGACCAGCTCGAGCAGGGGCAGGTCGTGGAGGGCCTCGATCTCCTCCACGGTCCAATCGTGCCGGACGGCCCCGTCGTCGTGAGCCGGGATCATCGGGCGGCCGTCCGGCAGGCCCGGCGCAAGGCCGGCAGGGCGGCGGTGCCGGCGGCGGCGAGGCCGATCTTGACGAGGTCGCCGAGGAGGAACGGCGCGAGACCGAGGGCGACGAGGCGGTCGGCCGGCACGAACAGGGCGAGCCAGGCGAGGCCGAGGGCGTAGATCACCGCGAGGCCGGCGAGCATGGCGGCGAGCCGGCCGAGGAGCCCGCGCCCGGCGGCGAGCGCGCCGACCAGCCCGGCGGCGACGAGGTAGCCCGCCAGGTAGCCACCGGTCGGACCCGCCATGTAGGCGACGCCGAGACCGCGCTCCGGCGTGCCGGAGAAGACCGGGAAACCGGCAGCGCCCGCCGCCAGGTAGCCGAGCACCGTCGCGACCGCGAGGCGCGGACCGAGGCTCGAGGCGACGGCCATGATGGCGAGGGTGTGCAGCGTCATCGGCACCGGCCAGAACGGAATCTGGACCTTGGCCGCGAGCGTGACGAGCAGCACGCCCGCCAGCACGATGGCGACGGTTCGGGCCGCGCGCAGGGGCGCGGCGCCGGCGACGATGGCAGTCATCGGATCTCCATTTTATAGATAGTTTTTGTCGCGTCGACGAGAGAGAAATCCACAGCCACGCTGCAGACGCAAGGCAGGCGCCGAATAATAGATAATCAGCTGCCGTGTCGGCCCGGGCCCGGCCGGCTCCCGACCCACTGGACGTGGCGGGCGAGGATTGCCGCGGCGGCGTCGGTGTCGCCGGCCCGCAGGGCGACCAGGATCGCCCGGTGGTCGCGGTCGGTCGGCGCCTCCCATTCGGCGCGCCATCCGGCGAAGAGGAAGCGGGCGCTGGCCGCCTGGAGGTCGTCGATCGTCCTCAGCAGGCGCGGCATGCCGCAGGGCGCGAGGATGACGCGGTGGAAGCTCCGATTGGCCTCCTCCCAGGCCTGCACGTCGCCGCCGGCCCGGTCGCCCGCCCGGGTCGCCGCCTCGGCCCGATCGAGGATCGCCGGGGTGAGATGCGGTGCGGCGTGGCGCAGGGCGAGCACTTCGAGGGCGGCGCGCATCTCGGCGACCTCGCGCACCTCGTCCGGGCTGAACCCGGCGACGCGCACGCCTCGCCGCGGCTCGCTCACCACCAGCCCCTGCGCCTCGAGGCGGCGGAAGGCCTCCCGCACCGGCACGTGGCTGGCGCCGAACTCCTCGGCGACGTGGTCCTGCCGCAGCCGGGATCCCGCCGCCAGGGCGCCGGAGATGATGCGCTCGGCCAGGGCCCGGCTGATCCGCACGGCGATCGGCTCGTCTTTGGCTGTCGTCATGAATTATCGATAATCCACCGCCGCCCCGGCGTCACGCGGGCATGGCGGGCATGGCGGGCGATGCGCCGGCATGCGAAGGTCTGCCGCAAGGGAAATCAGCGAGACCGCGATGAGCGACGGTTGGGACGAATCCGCCGCCGCCTGGATCGCCGGTATGGGCGAGACGGGCGATTTCGGCCGCACCTGCGTGCTCGACGTGCCGATGCTGGCCCGTCTGCGAGGACGAGGCTTCCGTCGCGCCCTCGATGTCGGCTGCGGCGAGGGCCGCTTCTGCCGCCGGATGCAGGATCTCGGGATCGCGACGACGGGCATCGATCCGACCGACGCGCTGCTGCGCCGAGCCCGGGCCCTTGATCCTGAAGGCACCTATCTCCCCGGCCGCGCCGAGGCCTTGCCCTTCGCGGACGGCGCCTTCGACCTCGTCGTCAGCTATCTGACGCTGATCGACATCCCGGACATCCGCACGGCGATCCCCGAGATGGCCCGGGTGCTCGGCCCCGGCGGGACGCTGCTCATCGCCAACCTGACCAGCTTCGCCACCGCCGGCGGCTGGACGGAGGATGGCGACGGCGTGCGTCGCTTCCGGATCGACGATTACCTGGAGGAGCGGGCGGAATGGGCCGAGTGGCACGGCATCCGGGTGCGCAACTGGCACCGGCCGCTGTCGCTCTACCTGGGCCTGCTGCTCGGACAGGGGCTGGTCCTGCGCCACTTCGACGAGCCGGTGCCTCATGGCGGCGAGCCGGCGAAGGTCGCGCGCTACCGGCGGGTGCCATGGTTCCTGGTGATGGAGTGGGAGAAGCCGGGCGGCATGGTTGCGGCCTCCGGGAACGGTTGACCGGATGCCGGCGCCGCTCACCCTCCGCCTCGCCGATCCGGAGGACGGCGCCGCGATCACGGCGTTGCTGGCAGCGACCTATCCGGTCCTCATGGCAGCGGCTTACGATACGGGAATCCTGTCACGCGCCTTGCCGTTGATGGCGCGGGCCAATCCCGCGTTGCTGGCATCCGGCAGCGTCCATCTGGCCGAGGCATCGGACCAGATCATCGGCTGCGGCGGCTGGACACCGCAGCGGCCCGGCACCGGAGGGGTCGAGCCCGGTCTCGGCCATCTCCGTCATTTCGCGGTGCATCCGGCATCGAGAGGATGTGGGATCGGGCGGGCCCTGTTCGGGGCGTGCCGGGACCAGGCCCGCGGTCGGGGCGTCGATGCGTTCGAGTGCTATGCCAGCCTCGCCGCGGAGCCGTTCTATCGGGCCCTCGGCTTCACGCCACTCGCCCTGCGCGAGATCGCGATGGGCGACAGAATCCGGTTTCCGGCCGTGTGGATGCGTTGCCGGCTTTGATCGACATCCGCGGCGGAAGAGGCCTCCGTCTCGCATTCCCCCTTCCCGGGCCGGCCCCGGGAAGGGGAGCGGCCGTCATCCCCCGAGGCGGGCGAGCCGGTCCAGCAGCGCCCGGTCGTGCAGCAGCACCATCTTCTCCTTCGGGTTCAGCCACTCCGCCACCTCGTCGATGGTCTCGGCCTCGACCACCTTGGCCTGGGCCATCACGTGGTCGGGCTGGGGCGCGCCGCGGGGCCGGCGCTCGGCCGGAGGCAGGAAGGCGAGGTGGCCGGCCTGGAGGTCCGGATCGGCGTGGAGCGCCCGCAAGCCATCGGCATCGTCGTAGCCGAGCGCGGCGTTGCGTGCCTCGATCGCCCGGGCGGCCGTGGCGATGGCCGGGGGCTCGCGCTCCTCGGGGGTCATCAGCAGGCCGGCGCGCTTCAGGGCGAGGCCGAGGGCCAGCTGTCCGCTCGCCCAGGAGATCGGGATCGCCAGGACGAGGCCGAGGATCGTCGGCGACATCCACAGGAACAGCGAGGTCGCGATGGCGAAGGCCGAGACGCCGGCGACGAGGCCCAGGATGGTGTGCCAGCGGTGCCGGCGCACGATGTCCGAGAGCGGGATCGAGCCGTCGTCGCGCCGCTGCGGGTTCCAGCCGGCGTCGCGCCGGAGCAGGATCTGGATCACCGAGCCGGATTGGACCAGCATCGCGATCGGAGCGATGAGGGCCGAGAGCAGGGTCTCGATGAGCGCCGAGAGCACGAGGCGGACGCCGCCGCCGCTCGCCCGGCGCACCTTGCCGTCGAGGAGGCCGAGGATCAGCCCGAACAGCTTCGGGGCGAGCAGGATCGCCATGGTGATCCCGAAGAGCTGGAGCGCGCGCACGGGGTCGAAGCGCGGCCAGACCGGGTAGAGGCGGAATTCGGTCGAGAAGTATTCCGGCCGGATATAGGCGGTCTGGAGGGCGAGTGCGATGCCGACCACGAGCTGGGCCGCCCAGAGCGGCGAGGCGAGGTAGCCGGCGATGCCGGTGGCGAAGTGCTGGCGCGAGGCGAGCTTGAGCCCCGCCGTGCCGATGATGCGGCTGTGCTGGAGGTTGCCCTGCGCCCAGCGGCGGTCGCGGATCGCGACGTCGATGAGCGAGGGCGGGCTCTCCTCGTAGGAGCCCTGCAGTTCGGGGAGCATGTACACGCTCCAGCCGGCCCGCCGGATCAGCGCCGCCTCGACGAAGTCGTGGCTGAGCACGTGGCCGCCGAAGGGCGGCTTGCCGGAGAGGTCCGGCAGGCCGCAATGGTCCGCGAAGGCCTTCGTGCGGATGATCGCGTTGTGGCCCCAGTAATTGCCGTCCCGGCCCGACCACAGGGCGAGGCCGGTGGCGATGACGGGCCCGTAGATGCGGGCCGCGAATTGCTGCACCCGGGCGAACAGGGTGTTGCGGTTGATGATCAGCGGCAGCGACTGGATGATCCCGGAATCCGGGTCCGCCTCCATGGCGCGGGCCAGCGTCACCACGCAATCCCCGCTCATCAGGCTGTCGGCATCGAGGACCAGCATGTGGTCGTAATGGCCGCCCCAGCGGGTGACGAAGTCGGCGATGTTGCCGGCCTTGCGGTGGTGGTTCTTCTGCCGGTGGCGGTAATACAGGCGGGCCCCGTCACCGAGCCGCGCGCGCAGGGCCAGGTAGGCCCGCTCCTCGGCGATCCAGGCATCGGCCTGGGTCGAGTCCGACAGGATCCAGTAATCGAAGGCCGCGCCCTCGCCGGTCGCCTCGATCGACGCGCGGATCGCCTCGACCGCCGCGAAGGTGCGGGCGGTGGCCTCGTTGTAGACCGGCATCACCACGGCGGTGCGCGTGGTGAGCGGGCCATGAGGCACTTCCGGCCGGCGCCGGCGCAGCAGCGCCAGGAAGCCGAGGAGCCCCGAGGTGAAGGCCAGCGCGATCCACGAGAAGTTGAGGGTGAAGAGCGCGAGCAGCAGCCATTGCAGCCAGGTCGTCGAGCCGGCGACCGACACGACCTCGTACATCTGCACGGCGCCGTAGACGGTCAGCGCGAGGCCGCCGCCGAACACGAAGGCGCGGGCGGCCCAGGGCGTCCGGCGGCCGGGCACCGTGTGCTCGTCCGCCTCCGACCAGTGCCGCAGGTCCTGCACCGGCATGGCGAGGGGGGATTCCGGCGGCACCGCGGGCGCGACCGCGAAGGTGTCGCGGCGCAGGGTGTCGCGTTCGGGGGCGAGGGTCACGGGGTCCACCGATACAGCCATGTCTCACTGACGGGTTTGTCGCCGGCCTTGACGACCAGGCGCAGCTCGCAGGCGGTGTCGTTGCCCGGATCGAGCTCGAACGCCGCCCGCACGGTCTTGCGCTCGGGATAGGGATAGATGCGCTGGCGGGTGATGGTGCCGGGCGCGGTGTGCAGGGCCAGCTGCAGCGCGTTCGGGTCGATGCCGTCCGCGAAGGGCGCCTCGCCGGTGAAGTCGACGAGGAAGAGCCGGCGCTTGCCCGCGGAGCCCTTGCCGACCCGCGTGCCCGAGCAGGCGGCGAGCGGCGGCGCGCCCGGCACCGCCCAGCACCAGAATTGCCGGTAGCTGAAGGCGGTCTCCTTGGCGACCGGCTCCTTCGGCCGCCAATAGGTCAGGATGTTCTCGTTGACCTCGGATTCGCTCGGGATCTCGATCAGCTGCACCGCGCCGGCGCCCCAGCCGTGCTGCGGCACGCCCGGTCCCCAGCTGCCGAGCGGCTCGATCCACAGGCTCGGCCGCTTCTCCCAGCGCTGCACGTCGTCCTGGTAATCGGCATAGGCGCGGCCGCGCTGGATCAGGCCGAAGCCCTTCGGGTCCTGGTCGAGGAAGGCGGAGATCTGCAGCGTCTCCGGGTTCTGCACCGGGCGCCAGATCGCCTCGCCCCAGCCGTTGCGGATCTGCAGGCCGTCGCATTCATGGGCGGCGGCGCGCGCGTCGTCGACGCCGCGCCGGTCGGTCGGGCCGAACAGGTAGGCGCCGGTCATGCCGGCGATGCCGACATGCTCCAGGGGCGTGCGCGGGCAGAGCGTCGCCTCGACGTCGACGATGGTGGCGTCCCCCGGCCGCAGGGTCATGCGCAGGGCCGCGGTGGCGGATTCGGAATCGACCAGGGCGTGGATCACGATCTGCCCGGTGCCGGGGCCCGGCCGCTCGAGCCAGAAGGCGCGGAACAGCGGGAATTCCTCGCCCTTCGCCTCCGCCGGCCTCAGCGTGAGGGCGCGGGCGGTGACGCCGTAGCTCTGGCCGGCGGCGAGCGCCCGGAAGAACGAGGCGCCCTGGAAGATCGCGCAATCGGAGGGCGGCGCACCGTTGAAGCTGGCATAGAGCCGGAAGCCCGAGAAGCCGATGTCGCGGACATCGTCCGGGACCTTGAGCTTGCCGAAGGTGAAGCGGTTGCGGTCGTAGCCGAGGCGGCGCACCACCCCGTCCTCGACCGCGTGGAGCGCCACCGGCGTGGTGAAGACGAAGCCGCGATGCAGCGGCTCGACCACGAAGCCGCGGCCCTCGCCGGCCCAGAGCAGGGCCGAGGGCTGGGCCCGCACGCCGATATACTGGTCGTAGGTGAGGTCCTTGAACGGGTCGGGCAGGTCGGCGGCCGGCGCGGCGTAGGGCTTCTTCGCCAGCGCCCGGGCGAGCTCGACCACCTGGCCGGGATCGAAGCGCTGGCCGTCCGACAGGGGGGCCGGCTCCGTCGGCTGCGCGCCCGCCGCGCTGGTCATGGCCAGACCACCGGCGAGCGCCAGCACCGCGCGTCGGTCGAGGGCTGTGCGGGAGGGCGGGGCGGTCGGAGGCTGAATCATCAAGGGAAGTGGTACCGGTCCGGATTCGGGGGGCGCCGGCCGTTTACCACGATCCGGGCTGAACCGGGGGTTAAGAATCGCGAAGGTTGCGCCGTTGGGGCAGGGCGCGCCGGCGCTTGTTCTGACGGGGCGATCGGCTAGACGGACGGAACGCCGACCGACACGCTCGCCTCCTCGCGAGTCCCGCCAACATGACAGGCCGCCGATGACCTCGATACCGAAGCCCGAAGGAGCCCGCTCCCTTCTCGCCGTCGTGCTCGCCGCCGGCAAGGGCACGCGGATGCGCTCCGACCTGCCGAAGGTGCTCCATCCGATCGCCGGCCGGCCGATGCTCGCCCACGTGCTCGCGGCGGTCGCGGAGGCCGGGGCCGGACGCCTCGCGGTGGTGGTCGAGCCCGGGCGCGACGACGTCGCCCGGGTGGTGGCGGGCTTTCCCGGCGCCGAGACCTTCCCGCAGGCGGAGCGCCTCGGGACCGCCCATGCGGTGCTGGCGGCCCGCCGGGCGCTCGCCGAGGGCGCCGACGACGTGGTGGTGGCCTTCGGCGACACGCCGCTGATCACCCCGGAGACCTATGCCCGCCTGCGCGCGCCGCTCGGCCATGGCGCCGCCGTGGCGGTGCTGGCCTTCGAGGCGCAGGACCCGACCGGCTACGGCCGCGTGCTGGTCGAGGACGGCCGGGTCGCGGCGATCCGCGAGGAGAAGGATGCGAGCGAGGCGGAGCGCCGCGTCACCCTGTGCAATGCCGGCCTGATGGCGCTGTCCGGATCCCTGGCGCTGGGCCTGCTGGAGCGGATCGGCAACGCCAACGCGGCGGGCGAGTACTACCTGCCCGACGCCGTGGCGCTCGCGGTCGCCGACGGGCACCGCGTCGCGGTGGTGCCGGTGGCCGAGGCCGAGGCGCAGGGCGTCAACGACCGGGTGCAGCTCTCCGCCGCCGAGGCGGCGGTGCAGGTGGTCCTGCGCCGCCGCGCCATGCTGGCGGGCGCCACCCTGATCGCGCCCGAGACGGCGTTCTTCAGCCACGACACCGTGCTCGGCCGCGACGTGGTGGTGGAGCCCCACGTGGTGTTCGGCCCCGGCGTCGTCGTCGGCGATCGTTGCACCATCCACGCCTTCTCGCACCTGGAGCAGGCCCGGCTCGCGGCGGGCGTCCAGATCGGCCCTTACGCGCGCCTGCGTCCCGGCGCGGTGCTGGAGGAGGGCGCGCGCATCGGCAACTTCGTCGAGGTGAAGAACGCGGCGATCCGGGCCGGCGCCAAGGTCAACCACCTGTCCTATGTCGGCGATGCCGAGGTGGGGGAGGGCGCCAATCTCGGGGCCGGCACCATCACCTGCAACTACGACGGCGTGAACAAGCACCGCACGGTGATCGGGGCCGGCGCCTTCGTGGGCTCGAACTCGGCGCTGGTCGCCCCCGTGACGGTCGGGGCCGGCGCCTTCGTGGGCTCCGGCTCGGTCATCACCGACGACGTGCCGCCCGGCACCCTGGCGATCGGCCGCGGCCGGCAGGTGATCAAGACCGGGTGGGCGAAGCCGACCAAAAAGTAAGGGCACTCACACGTGCACCGATCCGTCCTCGGGGTCGCGCCGGCCGGCGCGCAGGCCCGCGGCGAGGAGCCAGGCGTAGAAGGAGGCCACGCCCGCGAGCACGAGCCAGCCCGGCAGCGGCCCGAGGCCGGCCCCGGCCAGGATCTCGGGGATTCCGTGGACGGTCTCGGCGGCGCCCGCCTGGGACCCGGGATCCTGGAGGCGGGCGGAGGTGATCTTCAGCACCCAGGCGAGCAGCAGGATCGCGAACATCCAGCCGTAATTGCGCCGCAGCCGCCGGCCGAAGGCCTCGCGCAGGCCGATATGGAACATCGGATGGCGCAGGTCCTCGGCGAGCAGCCGGGTCCAGCCGGGATCGGGGGCCCTCCCGGGGGCGAAGACTTCCGCGTAGTAGTGCCGCTCGAGCTGGCGCACCCGGGTGCGATAGACGTCGAAGAAGCGGTAGCGCCGCGCCTCGATCCCGAGGAGCAGCATCACCAGCAGCATGGCGAACAAGAGCACCCCGTGATGCGCCGTCGGTGTCGAGAGCGAGACCGACAGCATGGCGGCGATGACGGTGATCGCCCAGTTGGTGGTGCGGTCGATCCGGTCGCGCCAGCCGGCCATGCGGGCGATCTCGGCCCGGTGATAGTGGGCGAGCACCGTGATGGTCTCGGCCGGGGTGCGCGGCATCGGGAGCGGCGCGGCGGCATCCATCGTCGCGGCTGTCATGGGCGGGCCTCCCTCGCCCGCGTCGGACCGCGCGGACGTTCGTCGCCATCATGCCGCACCGGCCCGGCGGGATCGAAGGGAATCCGGCCGGCGCGGCGACCGGGACATGAACCTTGGCCGTCACAATCCGTTACGCAAGTTGACTGGCCGGATCGAGAGCCGGTTCGCTAGAAGCTGCGGGCGTAGCGGGTGCGGTGCGGCAGGAATCCTGCCGCAATGCCATGCACAATAGCCGGAGCGTCCCGCAGCGGGACACTCTGCGAGCGAGACGTGAGGCGGTGAGCATGTGCGGGATCGTTGGAATCGTCGGCCGTAATGCCGTGGCGGGACAGGTGGTCGACGCCCTGCGCCGGCTCGAATACCGCGGCTACGACTCGGCCGGCATCGCCACCCTCGAAGGCGGGCGCCTCGAGCGCCGGCG
>NZ_LABZ01000110.1 GCF_001043955.1 Methylobacterium tarhaniae
GTGCCCGCCGATCCGCAGCGAGCGCGTCTCGTAGGCGTAGCGCTCCGGCGTCTGCTCGGCGAAGATCCGGCACATGGGGGCGTCCTCCTCACGTCTGTTGCCGAAAGGATATTGAAGCGGAAGGCGGCTCGGCAAGCGGCCGATGCGTCGCGGCCGAGACGATCGCGGGGCAGCCATTCCCTTCCGCAGCGCCGACGCTCAGCAGGGTGCAGCTTTGGCGATGACGCTGCGTTCTAGCCCTTAACGAATCTCGGAGGACGCGCGATGGCACGGGAGAGCGGAGCGGACGGGCTGATGCGGACGAAGCCGATCGACCGCCTGCGGCAGGACGCGGAGGGCGGCAGCCACAGCCTCGAGCGGACGCTGGGGCCCTTGAGCCTGGTCGGGCTCGGCATCGGGGCGATCATCGGCGCCGGCCTGTTCTCGCTCACCGGCATCGCGGCAGCGGAGAATGCCGGGCCGGCGGTGGTGCTCTCGTTCGCCATCGCGGCCATCGGCTGCGCGCTCGCCGGCATGTGCTACAGCGAGCTCGCCAGCATGATCCCGGTCTCGGGCAGCGCCTACACCTACGCCTATGCCACGATGGGCGAGTTCGTCGCCTGGATCATCGGCTGGGACCTGGTGCTCGAATACGCGGTCGGGGCCGCCACCGTGTCGGTGAGCTGGTCGAAATACGTCGCCACCCTGTTGCAGGATTGGGGCATCACGCTGCCGCCGCGGCTGCTGCACTCGCCGTTCGAGACGGTGCAGTTCGCCGACGGCTCGACCGTCCACGGCCTCGTCAACCTGCCGGCCGTCCTGATCCTGTGCCTGATCTCGCTGCTCCTGATGCGCGGCGTTCGCGAATCGACCCGGGTCAACAGCGTGATCGTGGTGGTGAAGGTCGCAGTGGTGCTGATCGTGGTCGGGGTCGGCCTGTTCTACGTCAAGGCGCAGAACTACGTCCCGTTCATCCCGGAGAACACCGGCACCTTCGGCGAATACGGCTGGAGCGGCATCATGCGGGCGGCCGGCGTGGTGTTCTTCGCCTATATCGGCTTCGACGCGGTCTCGACGGCGGCGCAGGAGGTGAAGAACCCGCAGCGCACGATGATGATCGGCATCCTCGGCTCGCTCGCGATCTGCACCGTGCTCTACATCGCTTTCGCGGCGGTGCTCACCGGCCTCGTCCCCTACGCGTCGATGAAGGGCGATGCGGCCCCGGTCGCCACCGCC
>NZ_LABZ01000111.1 GCF_001043955.1 Methylobacterium tarhaniae
CCGCTCGACTTGCATGTGTTAAGCCTGCCGCCAGCGTTCGCTCTGAGCCAGGATCAAACTCTCAAGTTGAAGAGCTGATCATAGCTGATCACAACATAAACGGAAGCACACAACCGATCGGCGTTTCCGCCAATCGTGTGAGCACCGAAACGTCGGACCAGCATCATCCTACTCACGATCCGGTTCCGAAGACACGGATCCGCAGGGACGACGCCGTCCACGCTTCTCTTTCTCAGATGAACTTGTCAAAGAGCCGATCGGGCTGGAGCCAGATCTCGTACCCCGGAGAACAGAAAGCCGAACCAGGTCGCCCTGGCCCTTGCTTGCCCGTCTCTGAGGAAGTCCGGTGGGGCAGGCCGTTTGCTCGGCGCCCCGTCGGTGAGCGGCTGTCTAAGGGTAGCCGGCTCGCCTGTCAACTCGGCCGGGATACGACCGGCCTGCGACCGGACCGACCACGATCCGCGCCTCCGCCGGCGCGGCACGGTCGGGCGCATGGCCCGGCGGACCCGCACCGCCTATGACCGGTGGCGCGAGATCCGGGGCAGCCGGGGAGGGGATACGAATGAGACGAGGTGCGCTGACGGCTCTGTTGCTCGGCCTTGGGCCGGCGCTCGCCGGGGAGAGCCGCCCGAATCCGGCTCTGCCGACCGTCGACTACGCCAACACGCGCTTTTCGGGTCTCGACCAGATCACGCCTCGGAATGTCGGTCGGATGAAGGTCGCCTGGACCTTCTCGACGGGCGTGCTGCGCGGGCACGAAGGCGCCCCGCTCGTCGTCGGCCACATCATGTATGTGCATACGCCGTTCCCGAATATCGTCTATGCCCTCGACCTCGATCAGGACGGCAAGATCCTGTGGCGCTACGCGCCGCGGCAGGAGGCCGGCGTGGTCGCGGTGATGTGCTGCGACACGGTCCATCGCGGCCTCGCCTACGAGGGCGGGCGGATCTTCCTGCAACTGGCCGGTACGCGCGTGGTCGCGCTCGACGCCGAGACCGGCCGGGAGCTGTGGTCGGTGCAGAACGGCGATCCGGCCAGGGGCGAGACCAATACCGCGGCTGTGCTGCCGGTGCGGGACAAGGTGATCGTCGGCCTGTCGGGTGGCGAATACGGGGCGCGCTGCCACGTCACGGCTTACGACCAGGCGACGGGGCGGCGTCTGTGGCGCGCCTTCGCCACCGGGCCGGATGCCGAGATGCTGGTCGATCCCGAGACGACGACGGAGCTGGGCCGCCCGATCGGCCGAGATTCGTCGCTCAAGAGCTGGGAGGGCGAGCAGTGGAAGACCGGCGGGGCCTGCGCCTGGGGCTGGTTCTCCTACGATCCGGAGCTGAACCTCGTCTATTACGGCACCGGCAATCCCTCGACCTGGAATCCGGCCCAGCGCCCGGGCGACAACCGCTGGGCGATGGCGATCGTCGCCCGCGACGCCGAGACCGGCGTGGCGCGTTGGGTCTACCAGATGACGCCCCACGACCAGTGGGACTATGACGGCGTCAACGAGATGATCCTGACCGAGCAGGAGGTCGGGGGACGCAAGCGCCGGCTCCTGACCCATTTCGACCGCAACGGCTTCGGCTACACCCTCGACCGGGAGACCGGAGAGCTGCTGGTGGCCGAAAAATTCGATCCGAGCGTGAACTGGGCCAAGCGGATCGACCTCGCCCGCGGCTCTCCGACCTACGGCCGCCCGGTGGTGGACGAGCGCTACGCGCCAGGGACGGCCGGGGAGGACGAGACCGTGACGGGCATCTGCCCCGGCGCGCTCGGCGCCAAGAACCAGCAGCCCGCCGCCTACTCGCCGCGCACCGGTCTGTTCTACGTGCCGACCAACCACATGTGCATGGATTACGAGCCCTTCCGCGTCACCTACACGCCGGGCCAGCCCTATGTCGGCGCGACGCTGACGCTGCATCCGCCCCCGGATACGGACCGCACCGGCGCGTTCATCGCCTGGGACAACCTGTCGGGGCGGATCCGATGGTCGATCCCGGAGCCGTTCTCGGTCTGGTCGGGGGCGCTCGCCACCGCGGGCGGGGTGGTGTTCTACGGAACGCTCGAAGGCTACCTGAAGGCGGTCGATGCCGAGACCGGCCGGGAACTCTACCGCTTCAAGACGCCGTCGGGGATCGTCGGCAACGTCACGACCTATATGCATGGTGGACGGCAATATGTGGCGGTCCTGTCCGGCATCGGCGGCTGGGCCGGGATCGGGCTCGCCGCCGGGCTGACCGACCCGGCCGAGGGCTCGGGCGCCGTCGGCGGCTATGCCGCGCTGTCGCAATACACCGCCGCGGGCGGGCAGCTCACGGTGTTCGCCCTGCCCGAGCGGTGACGACCGGGGTTCGAGAAGGCTGATCCGGCCGCGAAGCGGCCGGGCCCACCGAAGGAGGCTCATCCGATGCGGGTGCCGATCGCTTTCCTGTGGCTCCTCGCAGGCCCGGCCGCCTGGGCGCAGACGCCGTCGGCGGCGCAAGAGCCGGCGATGGCCGCCTGCCTGCCCGGCCTCGTCGCCCGGGCGCGGGAGCAGGGGGTGACGCCGGCCCTGGCGGAGGCGCGGCTCTCCGGGCTGACCGCAGACCCGGACGTGGTGGCGGCGACGCACCGGCAGGCGGAGTTCGAGAAGCCGGTCTGGGCCTATCTCGACGCCGCAGTGAGCGAGGAGGCGGTGACCGACGGCCGCGCGAAGCTTGACAGCGCGGCCAGCTTGCCGGCGGTCGAGGCGGCCACCGGGGTCGACCGGCACGTGCTGGTGGCGATCTGGGGCATCGAATCGGGCTACGGCGCCGTCCTCGACGATCCCCGCAAGGTGCGGCCGGTCCTGCGCTCGCTCGCCACCCTGGCCTGTTCGGGGGACAGGCGGACCGGCACCTGGACCGAGGAACTGGTGGCGGCCCTGCGCATCCTCGATCTCGGGCATGCGACGCCGGAGCGCCTGACCGGCTCCTGGGCCGGCGCGATGGGCCACACCCAGTTCATGCCGACGACGACGCTGCGCCACGCCATCGACTTCGACGGCGATGGAAGAGCCGACATCTGGACCTCGGTGCCGGACGCGCTCGCCTCGACGGGGCAGTACCTGCGCACATTGGGATGGCGCCCGGGCGAGGGCTGGGGCGGCGAGGTGCTGCTGCCGGCGGGCTTCGATTACCGCCTCGCCGACGAGACGACGGTCCGCACCCTCGCGGAATGGCGCGCCCTCGGCCTGAGGCCGGCGGGCCGGGAGATCGGGGCGGAGAGCGACACGGCCCGCCTGGTGCTGCCGGCCGGCGCCCGCGGCCCCGCCTTCCTGCTGCGGCCGAACTTCCAGGCGCTCCTCGGCTACAACGCCGCCTTCTCCTATGCCCTCGCGGTGGCGCATCTCTCGGACCGGCTGCGCGGAGAGCCCGGCTTCGTGCAGGCCTGGCCCCGGGGCGACCGGCCGCTCAGTGCGGACGAGCGGCGGGAGATCCAGGCCGCCCTCGAGGCGAAGGGGCAGCCGGTCGGCGGGGTGGACGGGCGAATAGGCCCGCGCAGCCGGGCGGCGATCCGGGCGTATCAGGCGAGCGCCGGGCTGGTGCCGGACGGCTACGCCGATGCAGGCCTGCTCGACCGCCTGCGGGCCCAGCCCTGACGGCGGATCGATTCGGCTGCAACGCACGATTCGGGGACTCGGCACCACCGTTTCAGCCGCAAAACGCCTGACTCCTGTGGAGAAAAGGTTGTCGACTCCTGAATCGGAGAGCCCGGGGCTTAACGCTTGACTCTCCGTCGGCCGAGTCCGCCAAACTACGCCTAGGTGCTCGGATGAGGCTCGAAAGCGTAGATGTCGAAGGCTGCCGAAGGTCGGATCGGAGGGGGGAGGGGACCCTCGCGGAAGGAGTCCTCCGCCGCGCCGTTCGACGCCGTGATCGCCGCCCATGCCGATGCCCTGACGCGCCAGATCGAGCGGGTGCGCGAGCGGCTCGAGCCCCCGGCCGACCATCGCGAGCTGCGGCGCTTCCCGACCGGCGAGGCGGCGCGGCTCATCGGCATCACCGACGCCTACCTGCGCCAGCTGATCCTGTCCGACGAGGCGCTGGAGCCCGCGAAGGGGCCGGCGGGCCGGCGGCAATTCACCCTGACGCAGATCAACGACCTGCGTCGGCGCCTGGCGCGGACACGGCCCGGCTACCTGCGCCACCGGCGGGCCGGCGAGCACCTGCAGGTCCTGGCCGTCACCAACGTCAAGGGCCGCTCGGGCAAGACCACCGCGGCGGCCCACCTCGCGCAGTACCTGGCGCTGCAGGGCTTTCGCGTGCTCGCGGTCGATCTCGACCCGCAAGCGGCGCTGTCCGGCCTGTTCGGCTGCCGGCCGGACCTCGATGTCGGGGTGAGCCAGACCCTCTACGGCGCGGTGCGGCGCGACGGGGCCGAGCGCCCGCTCGGCGAGATCCTGCGCCCGACCCACTTCCCGGGCATCGACCTGGTGCCGGGCCACCTCGAGCTGATGGCCTGCGAGCACGGCGCGATGCCCGAGAGCACCGTCGGCCGCGTCGCCGAGGCGCTGGCGGGGGTCTCGGACGAGTACGACGTGGTGGTGGTCGATTGCGCGCCGCAGCTCGGCGTCCTGACCCTCGGGGCGATCTGCGCGGCCACCGGCCTCCTGGTGACGGTGCAGCCGCAGATGCCCGACCTCGCCGGCATGTCCGGCTCGCTGCGAATGACCGCCGACCTGCTCGGCGCCGTGCGCGAGGCCGGCGGCGAGCTGCGGCACGACTTCCTGCGCTACCTCGTCACCCGCTACGAGCCGAATGACGGGCCGCAGACCCAGATCGTCGGGCTCCTGCGGGCGCTCTTCGGCGAGCAGGTGATGACGCATGCGGTGCCGCTCGCCCCCGTGATCGCGGAGGCCAGCGCCTGCGGCCGGACGCTCTACGAGGCGGGCCGCGACTCCTTCAGCCGGCAGGCCTACGACCGGGCCGTCGAGGCCCTCGATGCGGTGAATGCCGAGATTGCCGGCGAGATCGCGCGGGCCTGGGGCAGGGCCGCGTGAGCCTCCTGCCGTTTCCGATCATCCCGGGGCCCTGCCCCAGGTGAGAACCGCCCCGCCTCGCGGCGGATCCCGTTAACGCGACACCAGAAAGGATCGATCCGGCAAAAGAAAAAGGCCCCCGAAGCGACGCCCCGGAAGCCCTTCTCTTAGTGCCTGGCAGCCTGAGAGAATCAAATCCGGCACATTCTGTCAAGCGTGGCGCCGATTCGGCGATCCCTTTTCTGTTGCCTGACGACAGGCACAAGCCATGTCTCAGACCCAACCGACGACGCCCTTCGGGCGGCGGCCGCTCTCGCTCGCCATGATGGCGGCCCAGGCGGCGGCGAAGGCCTGCCCGGAGGAGGCGGCCAGCCATAAATGGCGCACCTTCCGCAACCTGACCGAGGCCAAGCAGCGCCTCGGCCTCGGGGACCGTGCGCTCGCCGTGCTCTCGGCACTGCTCAGCTTCCATCCGGAGACCGCCCTGACGCCGGGGGCCGACCTCGTGGTCTTCCCGTCGAACCGCGAATTGTCGGTGCGCGCCCACGGTCCCTCGCCGACGACACTGCGGCGGGCGCTGAGCCAGCTCGTCGAAGCCGGCCTGGTGATCCGGCGCGACAGCCCCAACGGCAAGCGCTACGCGCGCCGCGGCGAGGGCGGGCAGATCGAGCAGGCCTTCGGCTTCGACCTGTCGCCCCTGGTGGCGCGGGCGGGCGAGTTCGAAGCCCTGGCCGCCGAGGTGCGGGCCGCCGCCAAGGCGCGGGCGCTCCTGCGCGAGGAGATCTCGCTGCTGCGCCGGGACATCGGCAAGATCGTCGCCTTCGCCCGCGAGACGGGCTTGGGCGGCGCGTGGGACGGTCTCGAGGCGGAGCTGCTGGCGGCCGGCGCCATGCCCCCGCGCTCGGCCGGACACGCGGTCCTGGCGGGAATCGCCGAGGAGCTGCGGACACTCCGCGCCGCGGTGGATAAGTGCCTGGCGGAATCGCTCGAATTCCAGAAAACGGACGCCAGTGAGTCCCAGACCGGCTGCCACCATCAGAGTTCAAAACCTGAGTCTTTCCAGAATCTTGAAGGGGACTTGCGGGGACAGGAGGACGGGATCGCGGCGCCCGGTACGGCGAGTGTCGTGCCGATGAACCGCGCCCTGCCGCTGCGGCTGGTGCTCGAAGCCTGCCCCGACCTGGCGCCTTACGCACGCCGCGGGATCGAGACCTGGCGGGACTTCCTCGGTGCGGCTGCGGTGGCCCGAGCGAGCCTCGGGATCGCGGTGCCGGCCTGGAACGCTGCGGTCGAGGCGATGGGCGAGGAGCAGGCGGCAATCGTGGTTGCGGCGATCCTGCAGCGCGGGCCGGCTATCGCCGCGCCGGGGGCCTACCTGCGCGACCTGTCCGAGAAGGCACGGATGGGCCGGTTCTCGGTCTGGCCGATGGTGATGGCGTTGTGGCGTGCGCGGCAGGACAATGCAGGTCGGGAGGTGGGAGGATCACCCATGCCGGGACCGCTCTCCGGCCCGGCGCTGAGTTTGCGGTTCAAGCCGGCGGTCGGTCATCCATGAGGGCGATCACCGTGAATGGCACTCGATGCCGCGCAGCCCGAAGGTGGGGCAGGATCCTGGCGGCCCGGCCCGGGGCGGTTCTCGCCGCCGCGCTGATGGCGGTCGCGGTGAGCCCGGTATCGGCTCAGATCGCCCTCACCATCGCGGATCCGGTTCTCGACGATCTTCGGGCACGCGTCGCGGACCTGCTGCGCAGCATGCGGCCGGCCGATCCCGACATCGCGCTCGATGCGACGCGGATCATCGACGATCATGGTCTCTGGCGCGAGCACGGGACGTTGATCCTGCGCGTCGAGGCCAATTGCCGGGACGGGCTGTGCATGACCGTCATTGCTCAGGTGACGGAGAGCGGTCTGGTTTCACAGGTGACGCTCAACGCGGACAATCTGGTCGCATTCACCGATTACAGCTTCCCGCTCTGGGGAGAGGGAGCCTATCCGATCCACATCAAGGGTGCGGGCAGCACAGGCACCGTGCTGTGGCTTCGCCAAGGGAGCTGGGTCGTCGAGGCCTGCGGAGACTGCTTCATGTCCGCAGAGGAGCGGGCGAAGCGTCCTTCGCCACCGCCGTCACCGCCGCAGCCGAGCCCGACCTTCGAGGAATTCAGGCGCTCGTTGGGCTTGGATCCGTGAAGGACTTGAACCCGCGAACGCCTCCCGGATCACGTCGAGGTCGTCGATTCCATGGGGAGGATCAGCCGGACCGTGAGCGCCGGATCCGTCCTGCTGCCCGGTCATCCCCCAGACGACGTTGCTGGCGACAGCCCGGTCATCCGTGAGAAGGACGTGGCGGGTGCGACTCGTACCAAGTGGCAGGCCGCAGGTAGCTTGTTGCACTTGCAACTTGATGTCATATGTTGCGATCGCAACCGTCAAAGGATCACTTCCGGGACCGATGGATCGCCTGAACCTGCTCAGCTTCTCGCCGTTCCGGCTCAACCGGCTCGCCACCGAGTTCAGCAACGCGCTCGCCGCCGACTATGCGCGGTTCGGCATCGACATCCCGGAATGGCGGGTGCTGGCGACGTTGGGGCAGCATGACGAGCCACGCAGCGCGGCCTACGTCGTGCGCTGCACCCGCACGCACAAGTCGCGGATCAGCCGGGCGGTGAGCCACCTGATCGAGCTGGGCCTCGTCGAGCGCCAGGAGGCGGGCGACGACCGGCGCGAGATCATGCTGCAGCTCACGGACGAGGGCCGGGCGACCTATGCCGAGCTGGTGCCGATCCTGCTCGCCCGGGAAGCCACGCTCCTGTCGGGCTTCAGCGAGGCGCAGCGGCGGGATTTCGAGCGGCTGCTGGAGGTGCTGGAAGACTCGCTCGGGCTGGTCCGGTGCCGGGAGGAATAGGATCGGGTCCGCGAACCTTCACCTCGCCACGACCGCCGACCTCTCGCGCCGGTCCGAGCGGGGTTCAGCGCTTCCTCGTCACCATCCGCGCCGCCCGACATCGCCGGAACAAGCGGCCCGAGGGCTCGCCCCGTCCCGTCACGGGCGGTGCGGGAAGGGCCCGGCCGATCCCGCGAATACCCTGAACATGCGATGCGATCCCGCTCGGAGCCGGACGCTCCGGACCGGGATCGGCGGAACGGTCGAGCCGGCATCCCATCGGTCTCGCCCGCTCACCCTGCGAACCCGGCGAGCAGCGGCATGTCCGCCCGCGCCACGTAGGTCGTCAGCACCAGGAAGACGAGGATCGTCAGCGCGTTCCAGGCGAGGTAGCGGCTGCGGTCGATCACGGTGCGGGTCTTGGCGGCGGCGGGCATGGACAGGGCTCCTCGGTGAGAGGCGAGCGGCGTCCGCTCGGTCGTTCGAAGGCGAGGCGTGCGGTCGAGAAGATCCGGCGGCAGGCGTCGCGTCTTGGGCGTATTCAAGACGGGCCGTGACCGGCCGTCAATGAACGCGGCTCCCAAAGTGCCGACGGAGTAGAGAAGAATGCCGCCTCATATCGCTGATTTCGGAGAAGAAGTTTCAGCCCTGTCGGCGACGTGCCGCGAATAGGAAAATTTGCCTTTCGGGTGCCGGCCTTCGTCCCGGACCGGACACGGCGGCTGGCTGCTTGAGCGCCCGGTCGCTCCGCGCCGTCGCCACGCGAGGCGGGTGGTGCCGGAACATTCACGGGGCGTCGCCGTTGCCGCTGACGCAGCGGCGCGCCCTCGCGTCCCGAGACGAGCGAGGTTCACTCCCGATGCAGGCGCCGATCCGCGTCGATCCTTCCCTGGAGATCGTGCAGCCCGACGAAGAGGCGGTGCAGGCAGAGATGATCCGTGTCTTCGAGAAGATCCGGAAGACGACGCTGAAGGATGACGGCCACGCGCTGCGCGGCGTTCACGCCAAGGCACTGGCACGCCGAGGCACGTGGCACGTCAAGGCACTGGCACGTCAAGACCCACGGTCCTCTCACCGGCCGGCTCACGGTGCTGCCGGGTCTCGCCGCGTCGCTCGCGCAGGGATGGTCGCGCCGCCCGGCAGCTACGACGTCGCGATGCGGCGCTCGACCGATCCGGGCGACGTCCTCGGCGACGGCGTGGCCTTCAGCCCGGGGCACGGCCTCGCGGCGCATCGGCCCCTCGGCTCGGTGATGCGGGCACGCCGCGCCGCCTATCCACGCTCGGCCGTTTCCGGGCTCCGCATAACGGCTGCCCGATTCACGGGCCGCCCCGCACCTGAAGGAGAGTCCCGTCGTGGTGTTCCCGTCCCTGACCGCCGCCTACGGCGCCGTGCTGGCGCTCCTCTTCGCCGGCCTCTCCGGCTGGGTGATGGCGAGGCGGCTCTCCGCGAACGTACTGCACGGCGACGGCGGCGACGCCGTGCTGCTGCACCGCGCCCGCAGCCAGGCCAACTTCGCCGAGTACGTGCCGTTCATCCTGCTCCTCGTCGGCCTGCTCGAGGCCCATGGGGCGAGCCGGACCCTGGTCCACGGCCTTCTGATCGTGCTGCTGGTCGGCCGCGTGCTGCACCCGTTCGGCATGACGGCGCCGGCGAATTCGCCCCGGCAATATGCCTGCCGGGGTGGTGGCATCCTGGCGACCTTCGCGGTGCTGATCGGCGCGGCCGTGGCGCTGCTGCTGCGGCTCGCCTGAGGCTCAGGCGGCCGGCGCCGCAGCGGCGAAGTCGAGCCGCACCACCGTCCCGGGCCCGCCCGCATAGGCGAGCGTGCCGTCGAGCTGGGACGCCAGCCCCTGCGCGATGCGCATGCCCAAGCTGCGGCTCGCCTCGGGGTCGAAGCCGGCCGGGATGCCCCGGCCGTCATCGGCGATGGTGAGCGTCATCCGCTCCGGCGCGGTCGCCTCCAGGCGGATCGTGATCGTGCCCCCGGCGCCGTCCGGGAAGGCGTGCTTGAGGGCGTTGGTCACCACCTCGACCACCAGGAGCGACAGGGTGGTGAGCCGCGTCAGGTCGAAGCGCACCGGCGGCACGTCGACTAGGCAGACGATGTTGCGGGCACCGGTGGCCTTGAGGAGGTCGGTGCAGAGCTCCTGCAGGTACTGGCCGACCGGCAGGCTGATCCGGCCCGGGTCGTAGAGCCGGCGATGGATGCGCGAGATCGTCTCGAGCCGCACCCGCGCCTCGTCGAGGGCGCCCAGTGCCGCCTGCGGGTCGTTGCCGACCCGGCGCTTCTGCAGGGTCAGGAGCGCGGCGACGAACTGCATGTTGTTCGCCACCCGGTGCTGCAGCTCCTGGAACATGGTGCGCTGCTGCTCGTAGAGCCCGGCCGTCACGGCGCGCTCGTGGCGCAGCCGCGCGCTCGTGGTGTGCATGATGTGGATCAGCGCGATGTCGACCGCGACGATGAAGACGTAGAAGGCCAGTGCCAGCCCGGATTGCGCCGAGACGATGAAGCCGTCGCTCGGCGGCAGGAAGAAGTACCAGGCCGACAGCCCGCTCAGCACCGCGCAGGTGATGCCGGGGCGCAGGCCGCAGAAGAACGTGGTGAGGATGACGGCCGGGAAGAAGGTCAGGTAGGGGAAGCCCGGCGGCAGCACGTTGTCGACGGCGAGGCGCAGGCCCAGGGCGATCGCCGTAGCACCGATCGCCGCGAGGTCGCCGAGCCAGGGCCGCGCGCGCAGCGACTCGGTCGCCTGGATCAGGTTCCAGACCCGGCCTCGACGCGACGCAGGCGCCGGCGCGGCGTGGACGGACGACGCCGGGGCGGTCTGTTCGGCGATTGACAGCGGGTGGGCTCCTTGATCCGGAGCGCGAGCTTAACCTGATTCGGCTCCCCCGGTCCATGAAGCGCGGCGGAGAAGCGCGGCAGAGAAGTACGGCGGAGGCGAACCCGGAATGAGCGGCCGGCCTGACGTCTCGATGACGGTCACCGCGATCTCGCCGCCGCGGTCGCGGCGAGGAGCAACGCCCCCGCGCCGAGGGCGAGGCCCAGGCTGAGGCGCCGGGCGGACGGCACCCCGTGCCGGGCGCGCCAGCCGCCGCTCGTGCCGCGGCGGTCGTCGAGGGGCGCCCGCAGCGCGCCGTGGGTCACGGGCGCCGGCCCGGCCCGGTCGAGGGCGCGGTGGATCGCGATCCCCATCAGGTGCTCGGTCGGGCCGGGCGCCAGGGCGTAGGCCGCCTGCGCCGCCCGGGCCGGCCATCCGACCGCGACCTCGTCGTGCGGGTGGCGCGCGACCTGGACGAAGGTCTCGGCCACGTCTTCCGGCGCGTAGACGAGGGGACCGGCATCGATGCGCTTGCCCGACACGTTGGCACCGTGATCGAGCCCGGGCGTGTCGATCATCGCCGGGAAGACCGAGCAGACATGGATGTGCCGGTGACGGCGCAATTCCTGCCGGAGCGCGGCGGTGAAGCCGCGCAGGCCGAACTTGCTCGCCGTATAGGCCGCCGCGAACGGCGCCGGCGCCCAGCCGCCCAGCGAGATGTTGGTGATCAGCGTGCCGTGGCCTTGGCGGAGGAAGACCGGCAGGGCCGCGTAGGCGCCGTACATGCCCCCTAACAGGTTCACCGCCACCGTCAGGCGGTGCAGGTCGAGGGGCGCGTCCTGGTAGGGCCCGAACACCCCGGTGCCGGCATTGTTGATCCAGACGTCGATGCCGCCGAAGGCCCGCCCGGCCTCGTTCGCCAGATCCTGCACCGCCCTCGCGTCGGTCACGTCCGTCGGCACGGCGACCGCCTCAGCCCCGAGGCGCCGGCAAGCCTCCGCCACCTCCTCCAGGGCATCGCGGCGGCGTGCCGCCAGCACCAGCCGGGCGCCCCTGCGGGCGAAGGCCAGGGCGGCGGCACGGCCGATGCCGCTCGACGCCCCGGTGAGCACCACGACGGCGTTCTGCAGGTCGGTCATGCGGGCCTCCTTGCCAAGGAAAGATCCATGGGGGCAGTATGAGCCCTCGGGCGCAACCGGGAGGCCCGCCGGATGTTCCGCCGGCTTCAGCCTCGCCGGATCGGCGCGCCGCTGCCGGCCTCCGCCGTGACCGCGCCACCCTCGACGATCGCCCGGCCGCGGCAGAAGACCGTCTCGGGCCAGCCAGTCACCGTGCGGCCGGCATAGGGGGTGAAGCCGGTGCGGTCCTCGACCATCTCATCCGAGAGGGTGACGCGCCTGGAGGGATCCCAGATGCAGAGGTCGGCATCCATCCCGACCGCCACAGAGCCCTTCGCCTCGAGGCCGTAGATCCGGGCCGGCGCCGTCGCGGTGATCTCGACGAACTTTTTCAGGCCGAGCGGCCCGCCCGACACCATCGCGTCGAAGAGGAGCGGCAGGCGCATCTGCAGGCCCGGCATGCCGTTGGCGATCTCCTTGAAGGTCGCACCCGGCCCGGCCTTGAGCTTGCCGGTCTCGTCGTAGCGGTAGGGTGCGTGGTCCGAGGACACGGTCTGGAGGTCGCCGAGATCGAGGGCGCGCCACAAAGCCTCCTGGTCGCGGGCCTCGCGGAGCGGCGGGGAGCACATCCACTTCGCCCCTTCCAGCCCCGGCCGGTCGAGGTCGGATTCGGTGAGGAAGAGGTATTGCGGGCAGGTCTCGGCATAGACCTTCGCGCCCTCGCCGCGGGCCCGGCGCAGGATCGCGGCGCCTTCCTCGGTCGAGACGTGGAAGATCATCACCGGCTGGTCGAGGTACTGCGAGAACCGCACCACCCGCTCGAACGCCTCCGATTCTGACAGGCGCGGATGGCTCGCGGCGTGGTATTTCGGCGCCGTCTTGCCCTCCTTGAGCAATTGCCGGCTGGCGAAGGCGATGAGGCCATGGTTCTCGGCGTGGACGCAGACGAGCGCACCGACCTCCTTCGCGGCTGCCATCAGGTCGAGCAGAGCCTCGTCGGCGAGGCGCAGGCGGTCATAGGTCATGAACGCCTTGAGGGAGGTGTGGCCTCCCTGAGCCAGCGCCGGGATATCCCGGCTCAAGGCCTTCTCGGTCGCGTCGGCGACGATGAGGTGGAAGGCGTAGTCGATCACCGCGCCGCGTTTCGCCAGTGCCGTGTAGTCCTCGACCACTTTCGCGAGGTCCATGCCGACATGCTGGGCCGCGAAGGCGATGACGCTGGTGGTGCCGCCGAGCGCCGCCGAGCGGGTGGCGCTCTCCCAGGTATCGGCGTTCATGAGGCCGGAGGCCGAAAGCTGCTCGATATGGGCGTGGCTGTCGATGCCGCCCGGCAGCACCAGCTTAGCCTTCGCGTCGATCTCCCGCCTCCCTGAGGCGAGGTCGAGGCCGATCGCGGCGATCCGGCCGTCGCGCAGGCCGAGATCGGCGGTGAAGACGTCGCTCGCCGTGGCGACGGTGCCGCCGCGGATGACGGTGTCGAAAGCGGGTTCACTCATGCAGAGGCTCCTCGTCCGAAACTTGCTAGCCTGAAGGTCTGACACGGCAGGAGACCACCATGAGTGCCGACCGGCGCATCCTCGTCATCAACCCGAACTCGAACGAGGCCGTCACGCGCGGCCTCGACGACGCGCTGGCGCCGCTCGCGCGCCCCGGCCTCGTCATCGTGTGCCGGACCCTCGCCGAGGGGCCGTTCGGCATCCAGTCGCAGGCCGATGTCGAGCAGGTGGCGTTGCCGTTGCGCGACCTCGTGCGGCGCGAGGCGGCGGAGGCCTATGTCATCGCCTGCTACTCCGATCCCGGCCTCCATGTCTGCCGCGAGGCGACGGACCGGCCGGTGCTCGGCATCGCCGAATGCGGGATCCTCACCGCGCTCGCCCGGGCCGACCGGTTCGGCGTCATCGCGGTGGCGAGC
>NZ_LABZ01000112.1 GCF_001043955.1 Methylobacterium tarhaniae
GGCCGCGACAGCGGAGCCCGGAATCCAGAAACGGAGATGGAAAGAATAAATCGGAATGCGGCCCGCCTTGTCCCGACGCGTCAGCGGCTCTGGATTCCAGGCTCCACTGCGCGGCCCCGGTACGACGGCGAGGAATTCAAAAAGTTCGGATCAAAACAGACGACGTTTCTTTGCATAAAAAAACCCGCCCCTCCCTTGCGGGACAGGCGGGTGTGAAGTCGAGGGTCCGTCCGTGGTGGAGGGAGGTGACTATTCCCGCTCGCCGGTGAGGTTCAGCAGCAGCTGGAACAGGTTGATGAAGTTCAGGTAGAGCGAGAGCGCCCCGAACACCGCGAGCTTGGAATTGGCTTCCTCGCCCCAGCTCTCGGCGTACTGCTCCTTGATCGACTGGGTGTCGTAGGCGGTGAGCCCGGTGAAGATCACGACACCGATGAGCGAGATCGCGAATTGCAGGGCGCTCGAGCCCAGGAAGATGTTGACCAGGCTGGCGATGACGAGGCCGATCAGGCCCATCACCAGGAACGAGCCCATCCGCGAGAGGTCGCGCTTGGTGGTGTAGCCGTAGAGGCTGGTCGCCCCGAACATCGCCGCGGTGATGAAGAAGGTGCGGGCGATGCTGGTGCCGGTGAAGACCAGGAAGATCGAGGCCAGGGACAGGCCCATCACCCCGCAGAAGGTCCAGAACAGGGTGTGGGCGGTGGCGGCCGAGATCCGGTCGGCGCGGAACGACAGCACCATGATGAAGGCGAGGGGCGCCAGCATCACGACGTATTTGAGCGGCGTGCCGAAGAGCGGCTTGTAGAGCGCCGGGGTCGAGGAGACGCCGAGGGCCACGAGGCCGGTCAGGGCCAGGCCGAGACCCATCGTGTTGTAGACCCGCAGCATGTGCCGCCGCAGGCCCTCGTCGAAGACCGCACCGGCGGGAGCCGCATGGGTCTGCCAGGCGTAGGGGGTGTTCATCGGGGAGATCGCTCCGGGATGGTGGCGGGTGTCAGGTGTCAGTGCCGCAGGGCCGCCAGGGTGGCGGCGGCGCGGCCGAGTTCGGGCTCGCTGCCCGAACCGCTGAGCGCATAGGCGCCGTGTCCCGCCTTCCAGTAGACCGTAACGGCCTCCGGCGAGCGGACGATGGCGGGAGCGCTGGCCTCCGCGTCCGGCGTGCGGGTGGCGAAGAGCGCGAGCTTGCCGAGATTGCCGGCATCGATCGCGACCTCGACGCCTGCTCCGCTGCGCGCGGGGAAGATCTGCATGTCGTCGACCCGCCAGTCCGGCGGCAGGTCGGGCAGGGCGATGCCGGTCGCCGCCTCGACCTCGCGCCGGTCATAGGCCGGGGTCGGGCGCTGCGAGGCGACCCGGGCCCGGACCATGGCCGCCTGCCGGGCCTGCAGCGCCTCCTCGACGAAGGCCGGGGAATGCGTCGAGGCGATGGTGTTCTGCACCCCGAAATCACCCGTCTCGTTGTGCAGGAGCCAGCCGGTCCCGACCAGCATGGCGATCACGGCGGCCCGCTGGAGGCGCGCGCCGATGCGCCGCCAGGTCAGGGCCCGGTCGAGGCGGCGGGCCGCCGCCGCGAGGCGCTCCGGGGTCGGGCCGGGCCGCACGGCCACGCCCTGCACCGGCCCGAAGGCCGCGCACAACGCGTCGCGGGTGTGCAGGTCGGCCATCACCCGGGCCGCGACCTCGGGCCGCGCCGCCAGATGCTCCTCCACGTCGATCCGACGGCCGAGATCGAGCTGGCCGTCGATATAGGCGTTCAGGTCGGCCTCGGTGATCGGATCCATGGTCGTCTCCGGTGAATGCTCGCCGCTCATCACGACGCCCTCGCGGAGGGAACCCCACCCTCGACCACCCGCAGCCGCGGCGCCGGTCGCTCCGAGGTATCGTCGGGGGCGGGTGCCCGGGACGCGCCGCCGCTCTCGATGTTGCGCAGGGCCGCGCGGGCTCGCCCGAGGCGCGACATCAGCGTGCCGATCGGGATGCCGAGCACGTCCGCGGCCTCCTGGTAGGCCAGCCCCTCGATGGTCACGAGGTGCAGGGCCTCGCGCTGCTCGGCCGGCAGGCGCTGGAACGCCTCGCGCACCTGGGCCAGCCGGACGTGCCCTTCCTGGGCCGGGGGCGTGGACTCGTCGGCCATCTGCCCGAGGGCGTCGGCGTAGCGGGCCTCCACCTTGCGGCGGCGCTGATCGTCGATGAAGGCGTTGTGCAGCACCGTCATCAACCAGGTGCGCAGGTTGGTGCCGGGCCTCAGGGTACCCTGGCGCTCGAGGGCGCGCACGAGGGTGTCGTGCACGAGGTCGTCGGCCTGCGCGGAATCACGCGTCAGGGACCTGGCATAGCGCCGGAGCGGCACCAGGAGGTCGAGCACGTCGGGGCGCTTGCGAAGCATCATGTTGGGTAAACGTCCGGCGGCCGGCTCCTAATCCCGCCGCCTCTCGACCTTCGTCGCCGCCGTCGCGCAGGGTGAGTTCACATCCGCGTGATCGCACCGGGCCCGGAAGCGGGCGCACGAACGACGAGGGGCCCCGCGCGGGGCCCCCTTGCTCATGGCCGGCTGCGATGCCCGCTCAGTGCGACAGGATCCGCGACAGGAAGGTCTGGGCGCGCTCGCTGCGCGGCGAGCCGAAGAACTCCTCCTTCTGCGCGTCCTCGACGATCTCGCCCTTGTCCATGAAGATCACCCGGTGGGCGACCTTGCGGGCGAAGCCCATCTCGTGGGTCACCACCATCATGGTCATGCCCTCGCGGGCGAGCTCGACCATCACGTCCAGCACCTCGCCGACCATCTCGGGGTCGAGGGCCGAGGTCGGCTCGTCGAACAGCATCACGATCGGGTTCATGGCGAGCGCCCGGGCGATGGCGACGCGCTGCTGCTGGCCGCCGGAGAGCTGGCCCGGGAACTTGTGGGCATGGGCCTTGAGGCCGACCCGCTCCAGGAGCGCCAGGCCCTTGGCCTCCGCCTCGTCCTTGCCCCGGCCGAGCACCTTGCGCTGGGCGAGGCTCAGGTTGTCGGTGATCGACAGGTGCGGAAACAGCTCGAAGTGCTGGAACACCATGCCGACCCGCGAGCGGAGCTTGGGCAGGTTGGTCTTCTTGTCGGCGATCTTGGTGCCGTCGACGGTGATCTGGCCCTTCTGGAACGGCTCGAGGGCGTTGACGCACTTGATGAGCGTCGACTTGCCGGAGCCCGAGGGGCCGCAGACCACCACCACCTCGCCCTTGGAGACGGAGGTGGTGCAGTTCGTCAGCACCTGGAAGTCGCCGTACCACTTCGAGACGTCGTCGATGGCGATCATCCGGCCGGCCGTCGCGGCGACGGGCGGCCGCTCGGTGAGCAGGGTGCCGACGGGGCCGGTGCCCGGCGCCGCGTCGATGGCGGCCTGCGGCTCCGGAACGGGGCTGACGGGCGGCATCGCGGAGGAGGTCATGGCGTGAACCCTATCGGATGATGGCGACCCGGCGCTGCAGGCGGCGCACCAGGAGCGAGGCGATGAAACAGATGGTAAAGTAGACGACGGCCGCGAACAGGTACATCTCGACCAGGCGCCCGTCGCGCTGCGCGATCTTGGAGGCGGCGCCGAGGAAGTCGGTGATCGACAGGACGTAGACCAGCGAGGTGTCCTGGAACAGCACGATGGTCTGGGTCAGCAGCACCGGCAGCATGTTGCGGAAGGCCTGGGGCAGGATGACGTTGCCCATCGACTGCCAGTAGGTGAGGCCGAGCGCCGAGGCGGCGGCCGCCTGCCCCTTCGGGATCGACTGGATGCCCGCCCGCATGATCTCCGAGAAGTAGGCCGCCTCGAACAGCGTGAAGGTGATGAGCGAGGACGAGAAGGCGCCGACCTGGATCGGTCGCTCGGCCCCGATGATCCACTGCCCGATATACGGCACCAGGAAGTAGAACCAGAAGATCACCAACACCAGCGGCAGCGAGCGCATGAAGTTGACGTAGGCCTTGGCGACCTGCGGCAGAACCGGCAGGCCGGAGAGCCGCATCATGGCGATCAGGGTGCCGAGGATCACGCCGCCGACCGCCGCCAGGGCGGTCAGGGTCAGCGTGAAGGCCATCCCGTCGAGGAACAGGTAGCGCCAGGAATTCAGGATGACGCTGAAGTCGAAATTCGAGAACATCGCGGGCCCTTGTCCGGCAGCCTAGAGCATTTTCCGACGGAGTGGATACCGGTTCGTCGCAGAAAATGCCACAAAATCAATGGCTTGGAGCACAGCCGATCGCCGGGTGATCGCGCTGCGCTCCGGAGGCTAGCGGCCCGGCACCGCGACGCGGCGCTCGATCAGCCCGGCGGCGGTCACCACCAGCAGGTTGATGATGATGTAGATGATCGTCGCGGCGGTGAAGGCCTCGAAGACCTGGAACGAGAATTCCTGCATCGCGCGGGCCCGGGCGGTCAGCTCCAGGAGGCCGATGGTCAGCGCCACCGACGTGTTCTTCAGGTTGTTGAGGAACTCGGAGGTCAGCGGCGGCAGGATGATGCGGTAGGCGTTGGGCAGGAGCACGTAGCGGTAGGTCTGGGCGGTGGTGAGCCCGAGCGCCGTGCCGGCCATGCGCTGGCCCCGCGGCAGGGCCTGGATGCCGGCCCGCACCTGCTCGGCGACGCGCGAGGCGGTGAAGAAGCCGAGGCACACCACGGCGGTGTAGAACGGTGCGTTCGGCAGCTGCTTGAGCCAGGTGCCCCAGGATTCCGGCAGCACCTCGGGCAGCACGAAGAACCACAGGAACATCTGCACGAGGAGCGGGATGTTGCGGAACAGCTCGACATAGGCGTTGCCGGCCGCTTGCGCCGCACGGCTCGGCAGGGTGCGCAGCACGCCGACGACCGAGCCGATCGCGAAGGCGATGACCCAGGCGCACAGGGCGGTGACGATGGTCCACATCAGGCCCGACAGCAGCATGTCGGCGTAGCTGCCGGTCCCCTCGGGCGACGCCTCGAAGAAGATGCCCCAGTTCCAGTTGTAGTTCATGCCCTGTCTTCCGGGTCCGCCTGACGTCCGAGATGGTATACGGTTTTCCGGCCCGGGCGAGGCCGGGAGCGGTCGAGACACGGGGAAAAGTGCCGACGGGAGGGGATTCGGCGAGGCGCCGCCCCGTCGTGGGGGCGGCGCCCGATCTCAACTCAGTAGGCGGCCGGGTCCGGGCTGTCGCTCGGCTTGGCGAAGGCGTGCTTCAGCGCGTCGCTCATCGGCAGGTTCAGGTTGATGTCCCGCGGCGGGATCGGCTTCAGGAACCACTTGTCGTAGGTCGGGCCGCTCTCGGCGCTCTTGTAGAAGGCGGCCGTGGCCCCATCGACGACCTTCTTGAACGGTGCGTCGTCCTTGCGCAGCATGATGCCGTAGGGCTCGGGCTTCGACAGCGCGTCGGTCGAGATCGCGTAGGCGGTCGGCTCCTTGGAGGAGGCGGCCAGCGAGGCGAGCAGCACGTCGTCCATCACGAAGGCGGCGGCGCGGCCGGTCTCGACCATCAGGAACGCCTCGGCGTGGTCCTTGGCCGGCAGGATCGTGATGCCGAGCTTCTTGTCGGCGTTGTACTCGTTGATCTGCTTGATGTTCGTGGTGCCCGAGGTCGACACGACGGTCTTGCCCTTCAGGTCCTCGAACTTCGTCAGGCCGCTCGACTTCTTGGCGACGAAGCGGTTGGCGGTGAGGAAGTGGGTGTTGGTGAAGGCGACCTGCTTCTGCCTGTCGACGTTGTTGGTGGTCGAGCCGCATTCGAGGTCGACGGTGCCGTTGGCGATCAGCGGGATGCGCGTCGCCGAGGTCACCGGGTTGAGCTTCACCTCGAGCTTGTCGAGCTTCAGCTCGGACTTCACCGCGTCGACGATCTTGTAGCAGATGTCCATCGCGAAGCCGACCGGCTTCTGGTTGTTGTCGAGGTAGGAGAACGGCACCGACGAATCGCGGTAGCCCAGCGCGATCTGCCCGGTCTCCTTGATCTTCTTCAGCGTCCCGGTCAGGTCCTGGGCAGAGGCGGTTCCCGCGGAGGCCGCCAGGCCGGCGAGCAGGACGGGAAGCAGGCTTCTCAAACGCATTCGTGCTCTCCTATTGGGCACAGACCTAGTCCGTCACGGCGATCTTGGCGTCAAGTGTGAGGCTGGGGATGACGATACGGCTCGAACGAAGCCGATTTACGCAGACCGGAGGCCGCGCCCGGTCCGCCCCTGGCAAGGCGCGGGCCAATCTCGGCCGCCGCGGCGCCTTCGGCCGGGGCGTCCACCGCGACGGACCCTTCGGCGACGGACCTGTTGCACCCTGGACGCGCCCGCGCGAAGGTGCCTCCGCCGATGGCCGCACCCTTGCCCGGCATCCGTGACGACCCCGCGACGACGAACCGACGAGACCGATGCAGATCGCCACGCCCTACCTGATGTTCCTCGGCGACGTGCCGGACAAGCTCGCTGCCAAGACCGCCTACGGCATCGTCGACTGGCGGCCGGAATGGTGCGTCGGGCAGCTGCGCCTGCCCGGCTGCGCCGCCGACCTCGGCATCCCGGACCTCACGATCGGGGAGGGCGTCGCCAAGGGCGCCCGCACGCTGATCGTCGGCGTGGTCAATGCCGGCGGCGTGCTGCCGCAGCACTGGATCGCCAGCATCGTCGCGGCGATCGAGGCCGGGCTCGACGTGGCGAGCGGCCTGCACACCCGCCTCGGCTCGGTACCGGAGATCGCCGAGGCCGCGTCCCGCCACGGGCGCCAGCTCCACGACGTGCGCCATTCCGACCAGCGCTTCGACACCGGCAAGGGCACGCGCCGGCCGGGCCGGCGGCTCCTCACCGTCGGCACCGACTGCTCGGTGGGCAAGAAGTACACCGTGCTGGCGCTGGAGAAGGGCATGCGGGCCCGCGGCCTCGACGCCGATTTCCGCGCCACCGGCCAGACCGGGGTGTTCATCTCCGGCCGCGGCGTCGCCATCGACGCGGTGGTCGCCGACTTCATCTCCGGCGCCGTCGAGTGGATCGCCCCCGCCGCCGATCCGCACCATTGGGACCTGATCGAGGGCCAGGGCTCGCTGTTCCATCCGAGCTTCGCCGGCGTCAGCCTCGGCCTGCTGCACGGCGCCCAACCCGACGCCTTCGTGGTCTGCCACGAGCCGACCCGCACGACGATGCGCGGGGTCAAGCACGCGCTGCCGAGCCTCCGCGAGGTGATCGACCTCACGGTGCAGCTCGGGCGCCTGACCAACCCGGACATCCGGCCGACCGGCATAGCGGTCAACACCCAGGCGCTGGAGGAAGCGGAGGCGCGGGCGCTGCTCGATAAACTCGCCGCCGAGCACGATCTGCCGGCGACGGACCCGGTCCGGTTCGGGGTCGAGGGGCTGGTGGACCGCCTGGTCGCGGAGTTCCCGGCGTGATCCGGCTCGAGACCGCCATCGAGCGCTGGCCGATCGCCGGCCGCTTCACCATCTCGCGCGGCAGCCGGACGGAGGCCGTGGTGGTGACCGCCGTGGTGACGGACGGCACCGTCACCGGCCGCGGCGAGTGCGTGCCCTATGCCCGCTACGGCGAGACCGTGGAGGGCGTGCGCGACCTGATCGCCCGGCAGGGCGAGGCGCTCGCCGCCGGCCTCACCCGGCGCGACCTCGCCGCGCGCCTGCCCGCGGGCGCCGCGCGCAACGCCCTCGACTGCGCCCTGTGGGATCTCGAGGCCAAGCGCGCCGGCACGCCCGCCCACGTCCTCGCCGGGATCCCGGCGCCTGCCCCGGTCACGACCTGCTACACGCTGAGCCTCGGCAGCCCGGAGGAGATGGCCGCCGCCGCCCATATGGCGGCGGCGCGGCCGCTCCTGAAGGTGAAGCTCGGCGGCGTCGGCGACCCGGAGCGGATCGCCGCCGTGCGCCACGGCGCGCCGGATGCCCGGCTCGTGGTCGATGCCAACGAGGCCTGGTCGGCCGAGACGCTGGAGGCCAACCTCGCGGCCTGCGCGGCGGCCGGGGTGGAGCTGATCGAGCAGCCGCTGCCGGCGGGCGACGACGGGCTGCTCGCCCGGGTCGGGCGCCCGATCCCGATCTGCGCCGACGAGAGCCTGCACGGCGATGTCGACCTTGACGCCCTCAAAGGTCGCTACGACGCGATCAACATCAAGCTCGACAAGGCCGGCGGCCTCACCGAGGCCCTGCGCCTCGCGCGGGACGCGAAGGCGCAGGGCCTGTCGATCATGGTCGGCTGCATGCTCGGCACCTCGCTCGCCATGGCGCCGGCGATGCTGCTCTCAGGGTACGCCGACTTCGTCGACCTCGACGGCCCGTTGCTGCTGGCCCGCGACCGCGAGCCCGGCCTGGCCTTCGAGGGCAGCCTGGTCCACCCGCCGGAACCGGCCTTGTGGGGATGAGGACGTTTTTGGGCTGAACCGACCTTCGGGCGGGCCCGGCGCGCTTGCGCCGGGCCGGCAAAGGATGCTCTCTGGCCGTCAGGGACCGGGAACGGGTCCCACATCCGGGAGAACCCGAACGTCATGATCCTGGTCAGCGTGATGTATCCGGGCGGCGGCGACGCCCAGCCCTTCGATCTCGCCTACTACCTCAAGCACCACATGCCCCTCGTGCGCGAGCGCTGGTCGGGCATGGGCCTGGAAAAGGCGGAGGTGGTCAAGGCGAGCGGCACGCCCGACGGCAGCCCGGCGCCGTTCCAGGTGATCGCGCTCCTCACCTTCCGCTCGCTGGAGGACTTCCAGAAGGCGGGGGCGGCCCACGGCAAGGAGATCTTCGGGGACATCCCGAACTTCTTCAAGGGACAGCCGGTGGTGCAGATCAACGAGCCTCAGAGCTTCTGACGACTCCGATGATCGACATCGTGAAGGTTCTCCGCGAGCAGCACCCGGATCTCGGCCCCTACGTCCTGGCCCTGCGCGAGCGGTCCGGGCTGGTGGCACCGGACGATCCGGACGCGCTCGCGCCCGAGGTGCGGGACTGGGCCGCCGCGGAGGCGCCCAGCACCGGCTTCAGCCGGCGCCGCGTGACCTACGCGCCGTTCCCGGGCCTGCCGGAGGAGACCCGCACCCTCAGCGTCGTCGCCTTCGACAGCGCCGCGGACCTCGCCCGCTTCGCCACCCGCTGGACCTGAGCGTCAGCGACCCCGCACGGCGACGTCGCGCGGGATCGCGGGGGGACCGGCCAGCCGGGAGCTGAGGGTCAGCCCGAGATCGATGCAGAGCACGAGCAGGATGCCGGCGAGCAGCGCGATGACCGCGGCCTGGCCGCGGGGGCTGAACCCGGCCACCACGGCGCGCGGGCTCTCCGTCACCGGAAGCGGCGCGTCCCCGGGCTCCGGCACGGAGGCGCCCTCCGGCGGAGCCGGTACCGCCTCCAGAGGGCCGAAGCGGGGCCGGTAGCCGCCGACCGGTACCGTGATGCGTACCTCCAGCGCCTCGGCGTTCTGGGCATAGGCCTCGTCCAGCGCCCGCCGCAGGCGCCCGGCCTCGACACGGACGCTGGGATCGAGGCTCGGATCGAAATCGGGGCTGCGGCCGAGGGCCTGGGTGGCGATGGTGTAGGCCTTGATGGTCGCGCCGCGCCCGGCCAGTTCCTCCTCGACGACGAAGCGCAGGAAGCGCGCGAGCTTCGGCGAGCGCTGGAAGGGCGGCGCGCGCAGCACGACTTCCAGGGTCTCGACCACGCGGTCGGCCGGAACCTCCTCCTCGGTCACGGACATCGCACTGCCTTCCCGCGCGGCCGGAGGCGTGCCCCGGCCCGTCGCCTGGTCCGCGCTGCCGGAGGCAGCGAACCACCTAACACTCCTGAGTAGTATAGCGGTGGGATCGCAGGATGTTAGTCCCTGAAAGGCCGTCATGCGGTCCGTCCTGGGGACAGGTCGTGCGAGGACGGGGCAGGCGGCTCGGCCGGGCTCAATCGGTGCGAGGCGGGAAGGGGACGGTGAAGAGCAGCTTCCGCGCCTCGTCGCGCACCTCGACGCGCCAGGCGCGCCAATCGATCCGCGTGGCTTCCGGGCCGTTCATCGCGTCGGCGATCAGGGTCTGCGCCTGCTGATGCGCATCGCCCAGGTCGCAGCAATCCAGCCCGGCCTCATCCGGCACGCTCTGCACCGAGTCCATGATATCGAAGAAGTAGCGGGGCAAGGCGGCTCGGACTCGAAGCTTTGGCTGAATGGGAGATGAGGAACACCATCGTTTTGCCCATCGCCGACCATGGCCTGCGCAGCAAATCCGATGATGACCTGTTAGGCTCAGTACGTTGAAACGGAGTCCGCCCGGCAAAGTTCCGCTTCCTACTCGACGGGCAGGCATAGGCCGTCCGGTCTAGAGACGGCCTATGCCGTGTGATCTTTGCCTCGTCATCGTCGGCTGGCCCGGGACTCAGTGGGCCTCCCGGTCCGCGGCGCCGCGCCAGGCGGGCTGCCGGTCATGGGCCGTCAGGGTATCGCGGGAGGCCGGCCTGCCCGCCTCCGCCGCGGCTGTCCGCAAGCCGGCTGCCAAGCCTGGTCCCAAGCCTGGTCCCAATCCGGCTCCCAAGCCCGCTCCGAGGGCGCGCCCGGCCTCCGCGCCGGCAGCCTCGACCACCCGGGCGCGCACCGAGTCGGGCAGCGCGTCGAGGATCGGGCCGGCGACCTCCGCGAGCACCGGGGAAGCCTGCGCCGTGGAGGCTTGTGCCGAAGGAGCTTTTCCCGGAGAGGGCTGAGCCCTCCCCGCCGGGACCGGTCCCGGCGCCTCGCCGAGACGCAAAGGCGACAGATAGTAGATCGCGCCGATCACCAGCCCGGCCCGCAGCCAGAAGGCCATCCCGTACCCCCGCTCATCCATCGTCCTCGCGACGGCGCGACCGTGGGCGGAAATCGTGAAGCGTTTGCCGTCCGGGCGGTGGCGATCCGCCGACATGCCTAACGGCCGCGACCGCGCGGCGCCCCGCGATCCTGTTCGCAACTCGCGCGAGGGGCTTCAATTTTTCTGAGTATCCTGCTCAAGCGATTTGATCTTTTCGACAAGGGCGGCCTCCGCCTAGAATCCTCGCCACGCCAAGCCGCTTCCCCCGGCTCCAGAACAACGATCGGGACCCAGGATGTCCGAACCCTTGCCGACCGACATCGAGATCGCCCGCGCGGCCACCCTGCAGCCCATCACCGCGATTGCCCGGCGGATCGGCATCCCCGACGAGGCCCTGCACCCATACGGCCGGCACATCGCCAAGATCGACCATGCCCACATCCAGGGCCTGGAGGCGCAGCCCGAGGGCAAGCTGATCCTGGTGACGGCGATCAGCCCGACCCCGGCCGGCGAGGGCAAGACCACCACCACGGTGGGTCTGGGCGACGCGCTCAACCGCATCGGCCGCAAGACGGTGATCTGCCTGCGCGAGCCGTCCCTCGGTCCCTGTTTCGGCATGAAGGGCGGGGCGGCCGGCGGCGGCAAGGCCCAGGTCGTGCCGATGGAGGCGATCAACCTCCATTTCACGGGCGATTTCCACGCCATCACCTCGGCCCACAGCCTCGCTGCCGCGCTGATCGACAACCACATCTACTGGGGCAACCCGCTCGGGATCGACCTGCGCCGGGTGGCGTTCCGGCGCGTCCTCGACATGAACGACCGGGCCCTGCGCAACATCACCCAGAGCCTCGGCGGCGTCGCCAACGGCTATCCGCGCGAGGACGGCTTCGACATCACGGTCGCCTCCGAGGTGATGGCGGTGTTCTGCCTCGCCCGCGACCTCGCCGACCTGGAGGCGCGCCTCGGCCGGATCGTGGTGGCGGAGAACCGCGACCGGAAAGCCGTGACCCTCGCCGACCTGAAGGCCACCGGCGCCATGACGGTGCTGCTCAAGGACGCGCTGCAGCCGAACCTCGTCCAGACCCTCGAAGGCAGCCCGGCGCTGATCCATGGCGGGCCCTTCGCCAACATCGCCCATGGCTGCAACTCGGTGATCGCGACCCGCGCGGGCCTCAGGCTCGGCGACTACGTGGTGACGGAGGCCGGCTTCGGCGCCGATCTCGGGGCGGAGAAGTTCTTCGACATCAAGTGCCGGCAGGCGGGGTTGAGCCCCTCCGCGGTGGTGATCGTCGCGACGGTGCGCGCCCTCAAGATGCATGGCGGCGTCGCCAAGTCGGAACTCGGCACCGAGAACGTCGCGGCGCTGGAGCGGGGCTTCGCCAACCTCGCCCGCCACGTCGAGAACGTGCGCCGCTTCGGCGCGCCGGTGGTGGTGGCGGTCAACCACTTCCACGCGGACACGGAGGCCGAGCACGCGGCCCTCAAGGCGCTCTGCCGCGACCGCCTCGACGTCGAGGCGATCACCTGCCGCCACTGGGCCGAGGGCGGCGCCGGGGCCGAGGGCCTCGCCCATGCCGTCGCGGCCCTGGCCGACGGCGGATCGGCCGCGACGCCGCGCTTCGTCTACCCGGACGCGATGCCGCTCGAGGACAAGATCCGCACCATCGCTCAGACGCTCTACGGCGCCGCCGACATCCAGGTGGAATCGAAGGCGGCGGCCAAGCTCGCGGCCTTCGAGCAGGCCGGCCACGGCCACCTGCCGGTCTGCATGGCCAAGACCCAGTACTCGTTCTCCACCGACCCGACCCTGATGGGCGCGCCGAGCGGCCACGTGGTGGCCGTGCGCGACGTGCGCCTGTCGGCCGGAGCCGGCTTCGTGGTGGCGATCTGCGGGGAGATCATGACCATGCCGGGCCTGCCGAAGGTGCCCGCCGCAGAGGGCATCCACCTCGATGCCCAGGGGCGGATCGAGGGGCTGTTCTGAGCCTCCCGAGCCTTCGCGGGCCTGTTTCAGACCTCGGCCCGCAGGGGGCGGCTGAGCAGGTCCGCGATCGCCGCGTCGAGGCTGAGCGCGCCGGAGAGCAGCCCCGCCACCGCCTCGGCGACCGGCATCTCGACGTCCCGCCGGCGGGCGAGGGCGACCAGACCCTGCGCGGTGAGGGCGCCTTCCGCGAGCTTGCCGCCGGAGGCTTCCTCGAGGCTCGCACCCCGCCCCAGGCGTTCGCCGAAGGCGAAGTTGCGTGACTGGGCCGAGGCGGCGCTGAGCACGAGGTCGCCGAGGCCGGAGAGGCCCATCAGGGTCTCCGGTCGGGCGTCCCAGGCGCGCGCGAAGCGCATCAGCTCGGCGAAGCTGCGGGCGACGAGGGCGGCCCGGGCGCTCTCGCCGAGACCCCGGCCGATCGCCGCGCCGCAGGCGATGGCGAGCACGTTCTTGGCCGCCCCGCCGATCTCGACCCCGCGCGGGTCGCTGCCGTGATAGACCCGGAAGGTCGGCCCGGACAGGGCCGCGGCGAGATGCGCCGCCAGCGCGTGGTCGCGGCTCGCCAGGGTCACGGCGGTGGGCAGCCCGCGAGCGACGTCGGCCGCGAAGCTCGGGCCCGACAGGACCGCGATCGGGGCGCCCGGCGCGGCCTCTGCGGCGACGTCGGTCAGGAAGGCGTCGGTGCCGCGCTCGATGCCCTTGGCGCACAGGATCAGCGCGGCGTCCGGCCGCAGGTGCGGGCGCAAGGTGCCCAGCACGCTTCTCAACGTCTGGGCCGGCGTCACCACCAGCACCGCCTCGGCCCCGGCGAGGTCCGAGGCGGCGGCGGTCGGGAGCACGCCCGGATGCAGCATCACGCCGGGGAGGTGGCGGGCATTCTCGCGGGTGCGCGCCATGGCGGCGGCGCTCGCGTCGTCGCGCATCCACAGCACCACGGGCCGCGGTGCCGCCGCCGCGGCGGCGTTGGCGAGGGCCGTGCCCCAGGCGCCGCCGCCCAGGACCGCGATCGGGCCGATGGGGCTCATGCAGCGTCTCCCGCCATGAAGTCCGCCGCCGCCAGCCGATAGAGCCGATGCGGCCGCAAGGGGTGGCCCTCGGGCAGGGCCGGATGGTCGAAGCCGCCGGTCTCCGTCATGCCGAGGCGCTCCATCACCCGGCGCGAAGGGGCGTTCAGATCGGCCGTATAGGCCACGACCTCCGTCAGCGCGCAACGGGAGAAGGCGTCGGCGAGCGCGGCCCGCGCGCCACGCACGGCGAAGCCCCGGCCCCAGGCGTGCCGGGCGAGGCGCCAGCCGATCTCGACCAGGCCCGTTTCCTGGCCGATCAGGGTCCCGAGCGGCAGCGGCCGGGCCGGTCGCCAGCAGCCGACGAAGCCGCAGAACCCCTCCGGCGCCTCGACCACCCAGGGGCCGAACCCGTCCTCGTCGAAGCGCCGGGCCAGCGCCCGGGCCTCGATCTGGCTCTCGCGCGCGGTCTTGGGGGCGGGGAAGAACCGCATCACCTCCGGGTCGGCGCAGAGCGCCGCGAAGGGCGCGTCGTCGGCGAGGCGCCAGCGCCGCAGGGAGAAGCCCTCGCCCGGAAGGCTCCGGGGCGCCGGCGGGACCGAGCGCTTGCGCCGCCACAGCAGCGAGCGGTGGTTGAGGGCGGCGAGGTCCTGCCGGCCGGCCAGCACCGCCTCGCCGAGGCTCACCGCCAGGGCCAGCCGCTCGGGCGGCATGTTGGCCCAGGCGGGCGGGGCGACGCTCTCGCGCCAGGGCCCGCCGCAGGCATTGTCGAGCAGGATGCGGGCGAAGCAATGGTTGCGCGAGACCGGCCAGTCCGGATGCTCGCGCGCGGCGTCCGGCAGGCGCTCGTCGACCAGGGCCCGCCAGCGGCGCTGCTGCGCCTCGGCCTCCGCGGGGCTCATCCGGCGGAGCGGCCGTCTGCCGGAGCGGAATCCCTGGCGAGGTCCTTGGCTTGGGCGAAGGGCCAGCGCGGCCGGGCCGGCGCGGTGATGTCGTCGGTGAGGCCGAGCCGCAGACGCTCGATCCCGGCCCAGGCGATCATCGCGCCGTTGTCGCCGCAGAGCGGCAGGGGCGGGGCGACGAGGGGCAGCCCGGCCTCGCCCGCCTGGCGGGCGAGCGCCCGCCGCAGGGCGCCGTTGGCGGCGACGCCGCCGGCCGCCACAAGAGCGGTCGGGTGGCCGGCGACGGGGCCGAAATCGCGTAAGGCCACCCGCACCCGGTCGACCACCACGTCGACGACGGCCGCCTGGAAGCTGGCGCAGAGATCGGCGACGTCTTGGCCGGCGAGGGGGGCGATGCGCTCCGCCTCGATCCGGAGCGCGGTCTTCAGGCCCGACAGGGAAAAGTTCGGCTCGCGCCGGCCGAGCATCGGCCGCGGCAGGGCGAAGCGCTCCGGGTTGCCGCTCTCGGCGGCGCGCTCGACCTCCGGCCCGCCCGGATAGGCCAGCCCCAACAGCTTCGCCACCTTGTCGAAGGCCTCGCCGATGGCGTCGTCGATGGTGCCGCCGAGCCGGACATACTCGCCGACCCCTTTCACGGCCACGAGCTGGGTGTGGCCGCCGGAGGCGAGGAGCAGCAGGTACGGGAAGGCGAGGCCGTCGGTCAGCCGGGCGGTGAGGGCATGGGCCTCCAGGTGGTTGACCGCGATGAGGGGCTTTCGCGAGACCAGCGCCAGGGTCTTGCCGGTGACGAGGCCGACCAGCACGCCGCCGATCAGGCCCGGCCCCGCCGCGACCGCGACGCCGTCGAGATCGGCGAGCCGCATCCCCGCATTGTCCAGCGCCCGGGCGATCAGCCGGTCCAGCACCTCGACATGGGCGCGGGCGGCGATCTCCGGCACCACCCCGCCATAGGCGGCGTGCTCGGCGATCTGGCTGAGCACCTCGTTGGAGCGGATCGCGCCGCGACCGTCCTCCTCCACCGTCACGATCGCGGCCGCGGTCTCGTCGCAGGTGGTCTCGATCCCGAGAACGTTCATGGCGTGCGTGTGGTCTCGCGAGGGGGCTGGCACGCCGCGCGGCGGCCGGTATGGTGACCCAGATAACCCGTCGGCGAGGGGCCGGCCAAGGGGGGACGCCGTGGGGGAGGGCGCGTGACGCGGGCGACGGAGTGCGGGACCGCCCTCAGGGTCTGGGTCGCGCGGCCCCTGCCGGCCGGCGCGCGCACGGCCGGGCGCGTCGGCGCCCTCGGTCACCGTCCACTCCTCGCCCCGGTGCTGGACCTGGCGCTCAGCGGCGCGCCGGCCCCGGAGGGCCCGTTCGACGCCCTGATCCTGACCAGCGCGAGCGCGGTGCCGGCCCTGGCGGGCTCCCGCCTCGCGGCCCTGCCGGCCTATTGCGTCGGCACCCGCACGGCCGAAGCGGCGCGGGCGGCGGGGCTCGGCCCCGTCCACGAGGCCGGGGGCGACGCCCTGGCCCTGGCGGAGCTGATCGGCCGCGACCTGCCGCGGGGCGCGCGCCTCGTCCACGCCGCCGGGCGCGAGCGCAAGGACGAGCCCGGCGACACCCTGTCCGCCCGCGGCTACCGGCTCACGGCCTGGATCGCCTACGCGGCCCGGCCCCTGCCGGCCCTGCCGGCGCCGGTGGCGGAGGCCCTGGACGATGACGGCCTCGACGCAGCCTTGCACTATTCCCGGCGCAGCGCCGCGACGGCCCTGGGGCTCGCCCGGGCGGCGGGGCGGGAGGAACCGTTTCGCCGCCTGGCGCATCATTGCCTGTCGGCGGACGTGGCCGCGCCCCTGGTCGCGGCCGGGATCGTGTCCCATGTCGTCGCGGCGCGGCCGGACGAGGAGACCCTCCTGGCCGGCCTGCGCCCCATTCGACAGGACAGTGACGCAGAGGCGTCGCCGGCCCTTCGCCCGGGCCGGGAGCGATGCTAAGGGACGATGAATCAGTGCGCGGCCCGGGCGGGATCCTGCCCTGCGGTCACGCTCACGCCGAGCCGATCAGGCCGCCTTCCGGCGCGCCCCGGCCCGGCCCCAGAGGTGAGGATCTTCGGCCGTGACCCCATCCGACAAGGACCAAAAGGATTCGCGCAACCGTCCCGGCGGACGCAGCGGCAACCCCGCGGATGGGCCGATCATCGACCTGAAGGCCACCCGCATCGCCGATGCGCCCAAATCCGAGCCCGGCAAGGCCGCCGAGCCAGGCAAGACCGATTTGCCAGGCAAGACCGATTCGCCCGCGAAGCCGGCCGAGGCGGCGAGGGATGCGGCGAAGACCGATGCGCCGAAGCCCGGCGTGACCGCTCCGGCGGCCGCGAAGCCCGGCGAGCCGCCGAAGGCGACCGAGGCGAAGCCGGGGGAGACCAAGCCGGCCGAGGCTCCGAAGCCCGGCGTGACCGGTGCGGCTTCCGGCCCGGCCGTGACGCCAGGCGCCCCCATCACGCCCTCGGCACCGAAGCCGGCCGGCGGCACGCCTGCTGGCGCCGCGACGCCCGCCGCCGCGACGGGAACCACGCCCCCGAAGCCGGGGGAGACCAAGCCGACCGACGCTCCGAAGCCCGGCACGCCGTCCTCCGTGGCGGCTCCCGCCGCGCCCGCGACGAGCGGCGCCCCGAAGCCGGCGACCGGCACCGTCGTCACCGGCCCCGGCAGCGGCCCGCTCAAGGTCGGGGATGCCAAGCCGGGTGACGTGAAGCCGGGCGAGACCAAGCCCGCGGTCGGCACGCCGGTGACCGCCGGGCCCGGCGGCAAGCCCCTGGATCCCAAGGCGTCCGACACCAAGCCCGTGGAGACGAAGACGCCGGACACGAAGCCCCCGGCCGCCGGCACCGGCGCGACGGCGGGCGCCGCCTCGGCGGGGTCGGGCCCCAACCCGGCGAGCCCGGCCGGCGCGAAGCTCTCGACGGTGCCCAAAACCGGCCCGCAAGGGGCCGGCTCGCTAGGGACCGGCCCGCAAGCCGGGGCGACGACCGGCACCGGCGCGCTCCCGCCGAAGGACGCCCCGAAGCCCGAGGCTGCCCGGACCCCGAGCGCCGTCCCGGCCGCGGCCCCGCAAGCCCGCTCCGGCGCCGGTTTCGGCTCGCTCCTTGCCGCCTCGCTCCTCGGCGGCGTCGTCGGCGCCGGCCTGCTCTACGGCGTGACGACCTACGGCCCGGCCTACGGCATCAACCTGCCGAAGCCCGCGACGTCCGAATCCGATTCGGCCGGCGCGGTGCCGCTGGAGCAGCGCCTCGCCGACCTCGCGCCGCGCGACAGCGTCCAGGCGCTCGACCGCCGCATCGCCTCGATCGAGACCGCCCTGCGTCCGCTGCCCGACGCGGTGCGGGCGGCCGACGCCGCCGCCAAGGCCGCGACCCAGCGCGCCGACGAGGCCCTGCGCAAAGCCGATGCGCCGGCCCAGGGTTCAAGCCAAGGATCAAGCCAAGCGACCGGCCAGGCGGCGCCCGCGGCGTCGGCCCCGAGCGCCGGCATCGACCCGGCCCGCCTCCAGGGTCTCGAGAAGCAGATCGCGGAGCTTCAGAGCCGCCCGGGCGGGACCGATGCCGGCCTGCGCCAGCGGGTCGATGGCCTGGCCCAGGCGGTGACGGCGCTCCAGGGCCGCAGCGACGGCGCCGACCTGCGCGGCCGCCTCGACGGGCTCGACAAGGGGCTGAAGGCGCTCCAGGCCGATCTCGGCACCCGCGCGGCGGCCGAGGAGCAGGCCGACAAGGCCCTCGGCCAGCGCCTCGACGAGCTGCGTCAGGCCCTGGATACCAGGGCCAAGGCGGCGGACCAGCGCTTCGACGGGCTGCAGCAATCCACTGAGGCCCGCGCCAAGACCGTCGACCAGCGCCTCGCCGACCTCGCCAAGGCGGTCGAGGGCCGGGCCGAGGCGAGCAGCGTCCAGGCAGCGCTCCGGGTGGTGGCCTCCGACCGGATCGCCAGCGCGCTCGCCTCCGGCGCACCCTATGCCGATGCCCTCGCGACCCTGAAGCAGCTCGATCCCGGTCAGGCCGGGGCGCTGGCGCCGCTGGAGCCCTTCGCCCAGAGCGGCGCGCCGAATGCGGCGGCGCTCGCCCAGAGCTTCCAGCCCGTCGCCGCCAAGCTGAACGCGGCGGCCCTCGCCGCCCGGCAGCGGGCGGTGGCCGAGCGCGGCAGCATCACCGACCGGCTGACCAGCATGGCCGAGTCGATCGTCTCGGTGCGCAAGGTCGGCACCGAGGGCGCGGCCCCGGCGCCGAGCAGCGCCGGCGACCCGACCGAGGCGGGAGTCGCCAAGATCCAGGACGCACTCGCCCGCGGCGCGGTGGCGGAGGCAGCCCAGGCCTTCGACGCCCTGCCGGAGGAAGCCCGCAAGGAAGCCGCCGAGTTCGGCCAGCGCCTGAAGGCCCGCGCTGCGGCCGGCGAAGCCGCCCGGGCGCGCCTGGCGGCCTCCTTCGCCGCCCTCCAGGGTCCGGCGACCCGCTGATGCCCCGCTCGCGGCCACTCTCCGGGGTGGCCGCGTCGTTCGTTTCCGGTGCGGCCGCCATGGCGGCCGCCGTGCTTGTCCGGGGCTCGCTCGACGCCCCTTCGCGCGCCCGATGCGGCAGCGCGGCTTTCTGGAGTTGATGGACAGATGTGGCGCGCACTCGCCTTCCTGGCTCTCCTCGCCCTCGCCGCCTATGGGGCGGTCTGGCTCGCCGACCGGCCCGGCGTGGTCACCGTGACCTGGGGCGGCTACGAGCTGGCGACCAGCCTCGCCGCGGCGCTCGTCGGCGTGATGGTGCTGGCGGTGGTGCTCGGCTTCATCTGGGCCTTCGCCCGGGGCATCCTGAACCTGCCCGAGCGGCTGACCCTGTCGAGCCGGCGCCGGCGCCAGGCCCGGGGCTACAACGCGCTGTCGCGCGGCATGGTGGCGGTGGGCTCGGGTGATCCGATCGCGGCGCGACGCCATGCCGGCGAGGCCGAGCGCCTGCTCGGGGCTGAGCCGCTCGCCCTGCTGCTGACCGCCCAGGCCGCCCAGATCTCCGGCGATCGCGCCGGGGCCGAGCGGGCGTTCCGCCGCATGGTCGACGACCCCGAGACCCGGGTGCTCGGCCTGCGCGGCCTGTTCGTCGAGGCACGGCGCCAGGACGACGAGACCTCCGCCCGCGCCTACGCGATCGAGGCCGCCCGCCTCGCCCCGAGCGTCACCTGGGCCAACGAGGCGGTCATGGAGGGCCAGTGCGCCGACCGCGACTGGGCCGGCGCCCTCGACACCGTCTCGCGCCGCGCGGCCCTCGGCCTGTCCGACAAGGCGGCGATGCGCCGCCAGCGCGCCGTGCTGCTGACCGCCAGCGCCCTCGACCTCGAGGCGGGCGATCCCGAGCGGGCGCTCGCGCAAGCACGCGAGGCCGTGAAGCTCGCCCCCGACCTGGTGCCGGCGGCGGCCGTCGCCGGGCGCCTCTTCGCCCGCCGCGGCGACCTCAAGCGCGGCGCGAAGGTGGTCGAGGCCGCCTGGCGCGCCAACCCGCATCCGGATCTCGCCCGGGTCTATCTCGACCTGCGCACCGGTGATTCGAGCCGCGATCGCCTCGCCCGCGCCGAGACCCTGGCCCGGATCTCGTCCTGGCACCCGGAGGCGCGCTTCGCCATCGCCCGCGCCGCCCTCGACGCCCGCGAGTTCGGCCGCGCCCGCGACGTGCTGGCGCCGCTGCTGACCGACCAGCCGACCGTGCGCGCCTACGAGCTGATGGCCGAGATCGAGGAGGCCGAGCACGGCGCCCAGTCCGGCAAGGCCCGCGAGTGGCAGGCCCGCGCCGCCCGCGCCCCGCGCGATCCGGCCTGGTGCGCCGACGGCCTCGTCACCGACCGCTGGGCCCCGATCTCCCCGGTGAGCGGCCGCCTCGACGCCTTCGTCTGGCAGACCCCGCCGGACCTGCTCGGCCGCGCCCACGGGACGGCGCACGAGCCCGCGCCCGCCGCGGCGCCGGGCTCGCTCAACGGCTCCGCGCCGGCCCCGATGGCCGGTAACGGCGCCGCCCCCGTCGGCACGATCCCGTCCGGGACCGTGACTCCGCCGGTGGTGCCGGTCTCGGCGAAGGTGCCGGAGGTGGTCGGGCCGGGGCGGTAAGTCCGGAATTGCGATCTTGCGATCGTGCTCCGCTCGACATTGCTGACATCCACCGCGTCATCCCGGGGCCGCGCAGCGGAACCCGGGATCCATAGCCGCCGACGGTGGAGGACAAGGCAGGCCGCGTTCCGCGTTATTTTTGGAAGGTCACCGATTATGGATCCCGGGTTCTCGCCTGCGGCGAGCCCCGGGATGACACCGAGCGTTTCAGACGCGTCGCGCCGCCGAACAGACGTTTACGCCGCCACCGCAGCGCCCGCCGGCGCCTCCCATTCCGGCCCCCACACCTGCACGACGTGACCCGGCGAGACCTCCCGGTACAGCCGCTCCGGCGGGACGTAGTCCACCGGGCGGATCGGGCTCTTGATCTCGTCGCTGCGCACCGCATGGAGTTGCCGCCGGCGGCCCGGATCGGGGACCGGGACGGCGGCCATCAGCTTCTTCGTGTAGGGATGCTGGGGCGCGCCGAAGATCGCCGCGCGGGGGCCGATCTCGACGATCTCGCCGAGATACATCACGGCGACCCGGTGGCTGACCCGCTCCACCACCGCCATGTCGTGCGAGATGAACAGGTAGGCGAGGCCGAGCGATGCTTGCAGGTCGAGCATCAGGTTCACCACCTGCGCCTTCACCGACACGTCGAGGGCCGAGACCGATTCGTCGGCCACGATCAGCCGGGGCTCCAGCGCGAGCGTCCGGGCGATGCAGATGCGCTGGCGCTGGCCGCCGGAGAATTCGTGCGGGAAGCGCCCGGCCATCTCGGGCTTGAGGCCGACCCGGCGCAGCAGGTCGGCGGCGCGCTCGCGGGCCTCCTGCCGGGAGCAGAGGCGGTTGATCAGCAGCGGCTCGGCAATCGCGGCGCCGACGCTCATGCGCGGATCGAGGCTGGCGAAGGGGTCCTGGAAGATCATCTGCATCCGCCGGCGCTTGGCGCGCAGGGCGGAGGGCGACAGGCCGAGCACGTCCTCGCCGTCGAGGAGCACCGAGCCGGCGACCGGCTCGATCAGCCGCAGCACCGAGCGGCCGGTGGTGGACTTGCCGCAGCCCGATTCGCCGACGAGGGCCAGGGTCTCGCCCGCCCGCACCGCGAAGGAGGCGTTCTCGACCGCGTGGACCCGGCCGCGCACCCGCGAGAGCAGGCCGCTGCGGATGTCGAACCGGGTGGTGAGGCCCTTCACCTCGAGCACCGGGCGCTCGCCCTCGCGCACGGTATCGGGCAGGGGCGGGGCCGCCTCGGGCTCGCCGGTGGCGCGGTCGACGATCTCGAAGCGCGCCGGCCGGGCCTTGCCCTGCATCGCGCCGAGGCGCGGCACGGCGGCCAGCAGCGCGCGGCTGTAGGGATGGGCCGGGCGGTTGAAGATCTGCTCGGTCGCCCCCGTCTCGACGGCGCGCCCGTCGACCATCACCACGGTACGGTCGGCGATCTCGGCCACCACCCCCATGTCGTGGGTGATGAACAGGACCGACATGCCCTCCTCCTCCTGGAGGAGCTTGATGAGGTCGAGGATCTGGGCCTGGATCGTCACGTCGAGGGCGGTGGTCGGCTCGTCGGCGATCAGGAGCTTCGGCCGGCAGGCCAGCGCCATGGCGATCATCACCCGCTGGCGCATGCCGCCGGAGAAGCGGTGCGGGTAGTCGTGCACCCGCGAGGCGGCGGCCGGGATCCGCACCTTGTCGAACAGCCGCACCGTCTCGGCCTCCGCGGCCTTCTGCGACATCCCGCGATGCAGCCGCAGGGCCTCGCCGATCTGGAAGCCGACGGTGAGCACCGGGTTCAGGCTCGTCATCGGCTCCTGGAAGATCATCGCGACGTCGTCGCCGCGGATCCGCCGCATCTCGGCATCGGGCAGGCGCAGGAGATCCCGGCCTTCCAGCAGCACCCGGCCGCCGGTGCGGGTCGCGTCGCGCGGGGTGAGCCGCATGATCGACATCGCGGTGACGCTCTTGCCGGAACCCGATTCGCCGACGAGGGCGACGGTCTCCTTGGGGCCGATGTCGAACGAGACGCCGTGCACCACCGGGCGCCAGGCCTGCTCGGAGCGGAACGCGACGGTGAGGTCCTGGACCGAGAGGATCGGGGTTTTCATGATCGGGGAGGTCATACCTGCATCCTCACAGCACCCGCCGCGGATCGAGGGCGTCGCGCAGGCCGTCGCCGATGAAGTTGATCGACAGGACGGTCAGGAAGATCGCGGCGCCCGGGAACAGGGCCCAGTGCGGCGCCACGTCGAGGTGGTCCTTGGCGTCGTAGAGGAGCCGCCCCCAGGTCGGGATGTCGGGCGGGAAGCCCAATCCTAAGAACGACAGGGTCGACTCGGCGATGATCGCCGAGGAGACCTCGATCGTCGCCGCGACGATCACCGGCCCGATCGCGTTCGGCAGGATGTGGCGGGTGACGAGGTGCCAGGCGGTCGCCCCTTGCGAGCGCGCCGCCTCGACGAACTCCTTCTCGCGCAACGACAGGAACTGCGCCCGCACCAGCCGCGCCACCGGCATCCAGCGCAGGCCCCCGATGACCGCGACGATCATCACGAACACGCCGCCCTCGACGCCGAAGACCTGCTTCAGCTGGTCGCGGAACAGGTAGATGATGAGGAGCAGGAGCGGCAGTTGCGGCAGCGACAGGAAGAGGTCGGTCAGCCACATCAGCACCGGGTCGAGGAAGCGGCGCGACATGCCGGCGAGCGCGCCCACCACCACGCCGACCAGCGTCGCCACCACCATGGCGGCGAAGCCCACGGCGAGCGAGATGCGCCCGCCATAGATCATCCGCGCGAGCAGATCCTGGCCGAGATCGTCGGTGCCGAGCGGATGGGCCCAGGACGGCCCCTGGAGGGTGGCCGCGAAGTCGATCTCGTCGATCGCCACCGGCCAGACCCAGCCGCCGACGAGGACCGCGAGCACGAGCAGGCCGAGCACCCCGACGCTGACGACCGCCAGGCGGTGGCGGCGGAAACGCCGCCAGGTGTCCCGCCCCGAGGCCGCCGGCGCGGCCACCGGGGCCGCCTCAGCGGTAGGAGATGCGAGGGTCGAGCCAGCCATAGAGGAGGTCCGCGACGAGGTTGAACAGGACGACGAGGCAGGCGAACACGAAGGTGACGGCCATCACCACCGGCGTATCGTTGGCGAGCATCGCGTTGATGAGGAGCGAGCCGATGCCGGGGATGCGGAAGATCTGCTCGGTGACGATGGCGCCGCCGAACACCGCCGGGATCTGGAGCGCCACGAGCGTCACGACCGGGATCAGGGCGTTGCGGGCGATGTGCCGGACCGTGACGGTGCCGTCCGACAGGCCCTTGGCCCGGGCGGTGGTGACGTAGTCGAGGCGCGCCACGTCGAGCACCGAGGCGCGGACGTAGCGGGTATAGGAGGCGGCCTGGAAGAAGCCGAGCACGCAGACCGGCATGATCGCCTGCCGGACATGCTCCCAGTACCAGTGCCAGCCCGTCGCCGCGACGTCGGCCTGGTAGACGAAGGGCAGCCAGTCGAGGGTGAGGCTGAACAACAGGATGAACAGGAGGCCGGTGAAGAAGGTCGGCAGCGAGAAGCCGACGAAGGCGAGCGTGTTCGCCACCTGGTCGAAGACCGAGTAGGGCCGGATCGCCGCCAGGATGCCGACCGGCACGGCGATGAGGAGCGCCAGCACCTGCGACGAGCCGACCACGAACAGGGTGGTGGGCAGGCGCTGCAGGATCAATTCGTCGACATCGACCCGGCTGGCGAAGGAGAAGCCCCAGTCGCCCTGGAGCATCGCCGTCAGCCAGTGCAGGTAGCGCACCAGGATCGGGTCATCGAGCCCGAATTTCAGCCGCAGCGCCTCGCGCACCTCCGGCGGCACGTTGGGGTTGGTGGCCAGTTCCCCGAACGGGTCTCCGGGGGCGAGCGCCAGCACGGTGAACAGGATGAGGCTGATCCCGAGCAGGCTCGGGATCGCGATCAGGAGGCGGCGGAGGAGATAGGCTCCCATCGTCGTGTCGTTACGCCTGCTTGTACCATTCGGCCAGGAAGGCCAGCGAGTTGTCCCAGCCACTCGCGGGCGCCTCGAGCTTGCCGTTGATCGCCGAGACCTGTGCGCGGTGAAGCAGCGGCAGGACGTAGTCGGCGACGACCAGATCGTTCATCTTGACGAACAGGGCGGCGCGCTTGACGAGGTCGAGCTCGCCTTGCGCCGCGCGGTAGCAGGCATCGACCTCCGGGTTCTGCATCCGGCAGATGTTGCGGCCCTGCCACTTGTTGGCCTTCGTGGCGGCCTCCCAGGAGACGTATTGCAGGGCGAACACCGCCGGATCGGCCTGCGTCATGTTCCAGGTATACATCTCCATGTCGGCGTAGAAATGCGGATAGGTATCCGGGTTCGCGACGTCCGAGGAGAAGAACACCGAGCCGGGGATCGACTTCAGCTCCATGTCGATGCCGGCCTTCTGGGCGACCTGCTTGATGATGGCCTGGGTCTTCTGGCGCGGCGCATTGATCGAGGTCTGGAAGACGAATTTCAGCTTCTTGCCGTCCTTGGCGCGGATGCCGTCGCCGCCCTTCTTCCAGCCGGCCTCGTCCAGGATCTGGGCCGCCTTCTCGGGTTCGAAGGCGAAGGAGGTGTTCTTCGAGACGAAGGGAGCCGGGCCGTTGAACACGTTGGCGGTGGCCCGGCCGGTGCGGCCGTAGATGTGCTGCTGGATCGCCGCCCGGTTGACGAGCAGGTTCATCGCCTTGCGCACCGCCGGATCCGAGAAGGCCGGGTGCTTGGTCTTGAGCGAGGCGCGCTCGCCGTCGACCTCGACATTCGGATCGGTGGCGTTCAGCAGCAGGAATTCGAGGTTGCCGCCGTAATCCATCTTGACCCGGCCCTTGCCCTCGGCCTCGAGCCGCTTGAGGATCTCGTCCTCGACCTGCATGTTCCAGGCATAGTCGTATTCGGCGGTCTGGAGCACGGCGCGGGCGGCCGAGACGGCGTCGCCGCCGCCCTTCATCTCGATCGAGTCGAAGAACGGCCGGTTCGGCACGTGGTAATCGGGATTGCGCACGCCGCGCAGGATGTCGCCGGGGCGGAATTCGCTGAACTTGTAGGGACCGGTGCCGACCGGCGCGAGGTTGGCCGGCGCGTCGCGGGACTTGTCGCCGGCATAATCCGCGAAGACGTGCTTGGGGATGATCATCCCGGCACTCGACACGAAGGCGTCGGCCCAGAACGGGGTCGGCTCCTTGAAGGAGAGCTTGACCGTGAGGTCGTCGACCTTCTCGACCTTGACGTTGATGTAGCTGCCGCCGGTGACGGCGGCCGTCGCCGGATTGGCGGCGTATTCGGCGGTGAACACCACGTCGTCGGCGGTGAAGGGCTTGCCGTCGTGCCATTTCACGCCGGGCTTCAGCTTCCAGGTCACCGAGCGGCCATCGGCCGCGACGCCACCGTTCTCCTTCGAGGGGATCTCGGCGGCGAGGATCGGAAAGAGGTTGCCGTCGGCATCCCAGGCCGCCAGCGGCTCGTAGAAGATCCGCGAGCCCTCCTGGTCCTTGGTGCCGATGGCGAAATGCGGGTTGATCAGGGTGGCGGCCTGCCAGAACAGGAGTTTCAGCGGCCCGCCGCCGCCGGCCTTCCCCGGCTTGTAGGCGTCGCGCAGGGGGCTCGCCGCGAAGGCGACGCCGTTCTGCGCCAGCATCATCCCGGCCATCGGGGCGGAGAGGCCCAAGCCCAGCATCCGGCCGACGAAGGCGCGCCGCGACAGGCGCCCGTCCTTCACCTCGCCGATCAGGGTGCGCAGCTCATGCTCGGTCACGTCATGCTCGGTCACGCCACGCTCGGTCATTCGACAAACACCCTTCTGGCTGGCCTCTGGCGGCCGTCAGCATCGCGCCCGCCGCCAGCCCTTACAAGCGCCCCGGCAAAAATCGGCACGAGTTGTCAGCACCAACGCGATGCCGGCAGGCAAAGGCCGGGCCAGCGCGTGCAACGCAGCACGCGCTGGAGCCATTCCGGCGGCGCGCGACACGTCCGCTCCCGCCGCGCTTGAGCCGGCCCGTCGCCTGCATGAGGCTCGCGCGCAGGGCGGCCCGCCGAGGGCCCGCACGGGAGGAACCCCCATGGACAACCGCAACGCCGTCTGGCGCCAGGTCGATGCCCACAAGGACCGGCTGATCGCCCTCTCGGACGAGGTCTGGGGCACGCCGGAGGTCTGCTACACGGAGGAGCGCTCGGCCGCCGCCCATGCCGCCGAGCTGCGCCACCAGGGTTTTCGCGTCACGGAAGGCGCCGCCGGCATCCCGACCGCCGTCATCGGCGAGGCCGGGGAGGGCGGGCCGGTCATCGCCTTCCTGGGCGAGTACGATGCGCTACCGGGCCTGAGCCAGGAGGCGGGCGTGGCGGCGCATCGTCCCATCGAGCAGGGCGGCCACGGCCATGGTTGCGGCCACAACCTGCTCGGTTCGGCGGCACTGCTCGCCGCCACCGCCCTGAAGGACTGGCTCGCCGAAGCCGGCCTGCCCGGCCGCGTGCGCTATTACGGCTGCCCGGCGGAGGAGGGCGGGGCCGCCAAGGCCTTCATGGTGCGGGAGGGCCTGTTCGCCGATGCGGACGCCGCCGTCACCTGGCATCCGTCGAGCTTCTGGGAGGTCACGCCGCCGCTGTCGCTCGCCAACACCCGGGCCGATTTCGTGTTCACCGGCCGGGCCTCGCACGCGGCCGCCGCGCCGCATCTCGGGCGCTCGGCCCTCGATGCGGTCGAGCTGATGAATGTCGGCGTCAACTACATGCGCGAGCACATGCCGAGCGACGCGCGGGTGCATTACGCGCTGCTCGATACCGGCGGCATCGCCCCCAACGTCGTCCAGGCCCATGCCCGGGTGCGCTACTCGATCCGCGCCCGCGACCTGCCGGGCATGCGCGAGCTGGTGGACCGGGTGCGCAAGATCGCTGAGGGCGCCGCCCTGATGACCGAGACCACGATGGAGATGCGCATCGTCAGCGCGGTCTCGAACCTCGTCGGCAACACGGCCCTCGAGGAGGCCCTGCACGGGGTGATGGAGGAACTCGGCGCGCCCCGTTTCGACGAGGCCGACCGGGCCTTCGCCAAGCAGATCCAGGGCACGCTGACCCCGCAGGACATCGCGGCGGTCTACCGCACCGTCGGCCTGCCGGTGACCGATGCGCCGCTCGCCGACTTCCTGGTGCCGCTCGATGCCCGCCGCAACCCGGCGATCGGCTCGACCGATGTCGGCGACGTGAGCTGGGTCGTGCCGACGGTCCAGGCCCACGCGCCGACCGTCGCGGTCGGCACCCCGTTTCACACCTGGCAGGTGGTGGCGCAGGGCAAGAGCCCGGCCGCCCACAAGGCGATGGTGCAGGTGGCCAAGGCCATGGCGGCGCTCGGCGCGCGGCTGGCCACCGACGCGTCCTTGCGCGATGCCGCGAAGGCGGAGCTGAAGGTCCGCACCGGGCCGGAGGGCTACGTCTCGCCCCTGCCGGCTGAGGTGCAGCCGCCCTTGACGATGTCGGTGGGATGAGGAAACCCGGCTCGCCGCGTCGCGCCGGCTCGGATAGGGATGCGGCGCACCGTTCCTCGCCTCCGGACGCCCCATGGACCAGACCCCGCCGCCGGCCCCGATCGCCATCGACGACTTCCTGAAGCTCGACGTGCGGGTCGGCACCATCGTCGAGGCGGCGCCGATCCCCGAGGCGCGCCGGCCGGCCTACCGGCTCGTCATCGATCTCGGGGCGGCGCTCGGCTTGAAGAAATCGTCCGCCCAGGTGACGGTGCACTACACCCCCGACTCCCTGATCGGCCGGCAGGTGCTCTGCGTCGTCAACCTGCCGCCGCGCCAGGTCGGCCCGGTGCGCTCCGAGGTATTGACCCTCGGCGTGCCGGACGGGGAGGGCGCGGTGGTCCTGATCGCGCCCGAGCGGCCGGTGCCGAATGGCGGGCGGCTGTACTGAGACGAAAGCAGCGCGCTCCCCATGATAGTATGGCAAGGATTACCATCTCTTGCTGACGCTGCATGGCAATGCGGGCGCAGGGTTCCGTGCTGCAACGAACCTGTCTCGAAAAGGGCGATCGACGGCGAGAATCGAGGACCGGGTGCGGATATACGCCTTGCCGAGGTTCGCAAAGGACACGGTCAAGCTGGGTCTCGACGACACGGCTCTCGCGCACGCCGTCACGCGGGCGGAGAGCGGATTGATCGATGCCGGGCTCGGCCTCTGCCTGATCAAGCAGAGGGTTGCGCGTCCTGGCCAGGGCCGCTCGGGCGGATTCAGAACCATCCTCTTCTACAAGAGGAAGGAACGCGCCGTGTTCCTGTACGTGTTTCCCAAGAATGCCCGCGCAAACGTCACGCCCGGCGAGCTCGAGGCGCTGCGCGATTTCGCGGCCATCCTGGCCGGCCTTACGGACGAGGCTTTCGACCGCCTCACGCGGGAGCAGGGATGGAAGGTGATCCCGAATGAGCAACCCGAAGAAGACGTATCGCAGTGATCTCCTCGGCGCGCTCCACCAGGGGGCCGAGGACCTGCATGCGATCGGCGCCATCGACAAGGCGACCATGCGCCGATTCGACCTGAGCTGCCTGACTCCGGTCGAACCGCTTGCACCTGACGCGATCCGGGCGATCCGCGAGCGGGCTCAGATGAGTCAGGCGATCTTCGCCAGGGCACTGAACGTCACGACCTCGCTCGTGAGCAAGTGGGAGCGTGGCGACTCCAAGCCTGGGGGCGCATCGCTTAAGCTTTTGTCTCTCGTAGCCCATAAGGGGATCGATGCGATCCTCTGAACACCCTTGACCATGGCAAGCATCCTGCGATGAGCCGGCACCGGCTCTTGTCGGGCATCCCTTGAGGAGATCGAACGCGTCATGACCTCCAGCCATGGCCCCCTGCGGGTCGGCATCGGCGGCCCGGTCGGGTCGGGCAAGACCGCCTTGATGGAGGGCCTGTGCAAGGCCCTGCGCGAGCGCTACGACCTCTGCGCCATCACCAACGACATCTACACCAAGGAGGATGCGCGCCTCCTCACCGTGGCCGGCGCCTTGGCCGAAGAGCGCATCATGGGCGTCGAGACCGGCGGCTGCCCGCACACGGCGATCCGCGAGGATGCCTCGATCAACCTCGCGGCGGTGGCGGAGATGCGCCGGCGCTTCCCCGCCCTCGACCTCGTGCTGCTCGAATCCGGCGGCGACAACCTCGCGGCGACGTTCTCGCCGGAACTCGCCGACCTGACGATCTACGTCATCGACGTGGCCGGCGGCGAAAAAATCCCGCGCAAGGGCGGCCCCGGCATCACCCGCTCGGACCTGCTCGTCATCAACAAGACCGACCTCGCCCCCCTCGTCGGCGCCGATCTCGGGGTGATGGAGGAGGACACCAAGCGGATGCGGGGCACGCGTCCCTACGTGTTCGCCTCCCTGCGCCACGGCGACGGCGTCGCGGCGGTGGCCCGCTTCGTGGTGGAGGCCGGCGGGCTGTAGGTGCTCCTCGACCTCCTGCACTGGCTCACGCTGCCGGCGCCGCTTGCCGCGCGGCGCCTCGGCTATGTCGGCGACAGCGTGCGGCTCGCCTCGCGCTCGCGCCGCTGCCGCCGGGCCTGGGCGCCGCACCTCGCCGCGGCGAAGGATGCGGTGCGGGCGGCGATGCGGGACCTGCCGCGGTGCGACACCGCCGTGGTGCTGGGCTCGGGCCTCCTCGACGACGTGCCGATCGACGACCTCGCCGCCGCGTTCCGGCGGGTGGTGCTGGTCGACGCGGTGCATCCCTGGCGGGGGCGCTGGCGGGCGCGGCGCCACCCCAACGTGGTGCGCCTCGTCCACGACCTGAGCGGCACGCGGGACCTGCTGCTCGGCCGCAGCGAGGCCTTCGGGCCGGTGCTGCCGCCGGCCTGCCGGGAGGCCGACCTCGTGGTCTCCGCCAACCTCCTGTCGCAGCTGCCGATCCGGCCTGTCGCCCGGCTCGAGGCGGCGGTCCGGATCGGGCCCTGGACGGATCCGGACGCCTTCGGGCACCGCATCGTGGCGGCCCATCTCGATGCTCTGGCGGAACTCCCGGCCCGCATCTGCCTCGTCACCGATCGCGACGAGACCGAGGAGAACCGGGACGGGCAGGTGATCGAGCGGCTCGACCTCCTCTACGGCGTCGATCCCGGTCCGGCGCCACGGGCCTGGGATTGGGTTTTGGCGCCGTTCGGCGAGGAGGCGCGGGACCGGCGCCTCGTGCACCGGGTCGCGGCCTGGCCCGACTGGCGGCCGGCATGACGTTACGGTATGCCGGGGCGCGGCTTCGCGGCGGGCCCTGGGGCCGTCTACGGTCCTGCCCCTGGTCGGGCCCGGACCGGTTCAGGATCGGCTCGCGCCAGCTCATGCCGGGACCATACACTTGGCCTGTATGGGAGAAGGGAGGTTGAGCCTCGCCTTTACTCCGCCGCCTGCAACCACTTCGCCTGTTGCGGCTCCCCGCCCACCACCTCGTCGGTGTGAACCTCGAACTTGGCGAGCCAGGCCGGGCCGAAGCTCGTCGAGATCGCCACGTCGGTGGCGTCGCGGCCCCGGGCCATGACGATGCGGCCGATGCGAGGCCGGTTGTGGCGGGCGTCGAACGTGTACCAGCGTCCGCCGAGATAGACCTCGAACCAGGCCGAGAAATCCATCGGGTCCGGCACCGCCGGCACGCCGATGTCGCCGAGATAGCCGGTGCAGTAGCGCGCCGGGATGTTCATGCAGCGGCAGAAGGTAATGGCCAGATGCGCGAAGTCGCGGCAGACGCCCTCGCGCTGGTTGAAGCCGTCGAGGGCGCTGCGGGTGGAATCGGCGCGCTGGTAGTCGAAGCGGATGTGGTTGTGGACGTAGTCGACGATGGCCTGCACCCGGGCCCTGCCCTCCGGCGTCGACCCGAAGAGCTGCCAGGCGGTGTTCGACAGCTTGTCGGTGTCGCAGTAGCGGCTGGCGAGGAGGAAGGGCAGCACGTCGTCGGGCAGGTCCTGCACCGGGTGCTGCACCGCATCGGGCGCGTAATCGTCGACCTCGCCGCTGTCCTGGACGAGGAAGTCGGCCGAGACCGTGATGCGGCCGCCCGGTGCGGTGACCCGGGTGCAGACATTGCCGAAGGAGTCGACGAAGCGGCGCGCGGGGACCGGCGGATCGATGGTCATGGTGTCGGGGGTGATCAGGTCGCCGGCCCGGTCCGGATGCACGGTGAGCATCAGGACCATCGGAGTCGGGCCGGGCGTGTCGAAGGCGATCGAGTAGCCGGTGCGGATCTTCATCGTGGCGTCCACGCGTATCAAAAACGTGGTGCCTCAATCCTTGACGGGCGCTGTTGTTCCGAGTTGTCGCCCGCCTCCGCGTGCCGAAGTTGCTCAAATGTTGAGCAAGATCCGCACGTCTCGGCTTAACGTCTATTTCCTGACACCGACGTCACCCGCCGGTGAAGGTGTCGACGAGGAGCTTCAAGTTCAGGACCACGATCACCGCGGCGATGGCCCAGGACAGAACCTTCAGCCAGGCCGGGATGACGAAGACGCCCATCTTGGCCCGGTCGGAGACGAAGCGCACCAGCGGGATCACCGCGAAGGGGAGCTGCATCGACAGCACGACCTGGCTCAGCACCAGGAGCCGGGCGGTGCCCTCGTCGCCGTAGAGGCCGGTGACGACGACCACCGGCACGATGGCGATGCCGCGGGTGAGAAGGCGGCGCGCCCAGTCGGGCAGGCGCAGCCGCAGGAAGCCTTCCATCACGATCTGGCCGGCGAGCGTCGCGGTGACCGTGGAATTGAGGCCGGACGCCAGGAGCGCCAGCGCGAACAGGGTCGAGGCAAGGCCGACGCCCAGGAGCGGCGAGAGCAGGGCATGCGCCTCCTCGATCTCCTGCACGCCGGTATGGCCGGTGCCGTGGAAGACCTTGGCCGCCATGATCAGGATCGCCGCGTTGACGAACAGCGCCAGCGTCAGGGCGATGGTCGAGTCGGCCACGGCGAAGCGCAGGGCACTCCGCTTGCCGGCCTCGTCGCGCGGATAGGCGCGGGTCTGCACGATCGAGGAATGCAGGTAGAGATTGTGCGGCATCACCGTGGCGCCGAGGATGCCGATGGCGAGGTAGAGCGCCGCCGGATCGGTGACGATCTTGGTCGAGGGCACGAAACCGCCGAGCACGTCGCGGATCGGCGGCGCGGCCATGGCGATCTGGATCGCGAAGCAGACGAAGATGATCGTCAGGAGCGCGATCACGAAGGCTTCGAGCGCGCGAAAGCCCCGTCGCATCAGCAGCAGGATCAGGAGCACGTCGAGGCCGGTCAGGATCGCGCCGGCGAGGAGCGGCAGGCCGAAGAGGAGCTTGAGGGCGATGGCGGTGCCGATCACCTCGGCGAGGTCGCAGGCGATGATCGCCGCCTCGCAGGCCAGCCACAAGGCGATGCCGACCGGGCGCGAATAGGCGTCGCGGCAGGCCTGCGCCAGGTCGCGGCCGGTGGCGATGCCGAGCCGCGCGGCGAGCGCCTGGAGCACCACGGCCATCAGGTTCGAGAGCAGGATGACGGCGAGCAGGGTGTAGCCGAACTGCGCCCCGCCGGCGATGTCCGTGGCCCAGTTGCCCGGGTCCATGTAGCCGACCGAGACCATGTAGCCGGGGCCGAGGAAGGCGAGCAGCCGTCGCGGCCACGAGCCGGTGGCCAATACCGGCACGCTCGCGTTCATCGCCCCGAGGCTCGGCTCCGCCGCCCCGTCGCCGGCGCGCCACGCCCATCCGTCCCGCATCAGCCCGTGCTCCATCGCTCCCGCCCGGCTTCGGGCGGGTACATATAGCCACTGCTATATTGATTTGAGAAGGCTGAATTCGAGGGTGTCAGGACCGCCGGTCGCGGAAGAACGCCCGCAGGAGCGCGGCGGCCTCGCTCTCGCGCAAGCCCCCGTAAACCTCCGGCGCGTGGTGGCAGGTCGGCTGGTTGAAGAAGAGCGGCCCGTGCTCGACGGCGCCGCCCTTCGGGTCGGAGGCGGCGAAGTAGAGCCGGCGGATGCGCGCGAAGCTGATCGCGCCGGCGCACATCGCGCAGGGCTCCAGGGTGACGTAGAGGTCGCAGCCGGTCAGGCGCTCGTCGCCGAGCGCGGCGCAGGCGGCGCGGATCGCCAGGATCTCCGCGTGGGCCGTGGGATCGCGGTCGGCCCGGGGGCGGTTGCCGGCGACGCCGAGCACGATCCCGTCCCGCACCACGACGGCGCCCACCGGCACCTCGCCGCGCGCCGCCGCGTCGCGCGCCGCGTCGAAGGCCAGGCCGAGGGGGTCCGGGCGCGAAGCCCCGCTCGCAGGCAGGCTCCCCCTTGCAAAATCGCGCATCGGTTCCACTCGCGTCGCCACACCCCGTCTGGTATCAGGCGCGCATGAACGACATCAACGACGACGAGACCGGGGCGCCGCAGCGGCGTCGCGGACGGGACGAGGCATCCGCGGGCTCCCCGGAGGGGCAGGCTTCCGGCAAGCGTGGAGCACCGGCGGCGGCCGCCAAGCCGGCGGCCGAGCCGGAGCCGGAGCGCATCGCCAAGGCGATCGCCCGGGCGGGCGTAGCCTCGCGCCGCGACGCCGAGGCGATGATTGCGGAAGGCCGCGTGACCCTGAACGGCCAGCGCCTCGATTCGCCGGCGGTGAACGTGACCCCCGACGACCGCATCACGATCGACGGCGAGCCGCTGCCGACCCGCGAGCGCACCCGGCTGTGGCTGTTCCACAAGCCCCGCGGCGTCGTCACCACCGCCCGCGATCCGGAGGGGCGCCAGACGGTGTTCGACGTGCTGCCCGAGGACATGCCCCGGGTGGTGGCGATCGGCCGGCTCGACATCAACACCGAGGGGCTCCTGCTCCTCACCAACGATGGGGGCCTGGCCAAGGTCATCGCCCATCCGGAAACCGGGTGGCTGCGCCGCTACCGCGTGCGCGCCTTCGGCGACATCGACCAGGCGATGCTGGACGGGTTGCGCAAGGGCGTGACCATCGACGGGATGGAATACGGCCCGGTCGAGGCGACGATCGACCGGGCGCAGGGCGACAACGTCTGGCTGACGCTCGGCCTGCGCGAGGGCAAGAACCGCGAGGTCAAGCGGATCCTCGAGCATCTCGGCCTGTCGGTGAACCGGCTGATCCGGCTCTCCTTCGGGCCGTTCCAGCTCGGCGACCTCGAGGTCGGGCTGGTCGAGGAGATCCGCACCCGGGTGCTGAAGGACCAGCTCGGCAACACGCTCGCCGAGCAGGCCGGCGTCGACTTCACCAGCCCGGTGCGCGAGCCGATCGCGCCGTTCGGCTCGCCGAAGGCCGCCACCCGGGCGGCGCAGGAGGGGGGGGCGCCCCGCGGGCGCGACCCGGCCCGGCCGCAATTCGGCAAGCCGCCCGCGGCGCCTGCGGCCCGCCGGGCCCCGGCGCGCACGGTGTGGCGCGATCCCGAGGCCGAGGCTGCCGGCGACCTTCCGAATCGCGGCCGGGTGCACCGGCGCGGCGACAGCCCGCAGGAGATTCGCGCCGCCACCGCGGATGCGCCGCGCAAGCGCGTCGGCGCCATCGCCTCGGGCGACCGCCGGGTGCTCGTCGAGCGCCTGGTGGCCCAGCCGCAGGAGGAGGCGGCCCCGCACCGCCGCACCAAGTTCCGCGGCGGCGACCGTGACGGCGCGCCGACCCGTGGCCCGGGCGGCGACGATCGCCCGATGCGCCGGGACCGCGACGGTGCCGCCCCGCGGGGCGGCGCCAAGGCCGGCCTCGCCGACGAGGGCGGGCGCGGCCGCGGCTTCGGCCGGCCTGGCGGACGCCCGGAGGGCGGCGAGAGCCGTGGCTTCGGGGGCCGCTCCGGTGGCGAAGGCCGTTCCTTCGGCGGCGAGGGGCGCGGTCCGGGCGGCGGCGGTCGCTCGTTCGAGGGCCGGTCCGGCGGCGAAGGCCGCTCCTTCGGCGGCGGGAACCGCGGCTTCGGCGGCAAGGGCGAGGGCCGTCCGGGCGGCGCCGGTCGTTCGTTCGAGGGTCGTTCAGGCGGCGGCGAAGGTCGCTCCTTCGGGGGCGAAGGCCGTGGTGGTGGCGGTCGCTCGTTCGAAGGCCGGTCCGGCGGCGGCGAAGGCCGTTCGTTCGGGGCCAAGCCCGGGGGCAAGTCGTTCGGCGGAAAGCCGTTCGGGGCCAAGCCCGGCGGTGGCAAATCCTTCGGGAGCAAGTCCTTCGCCGGCAAGGGCGAAGGCCGTCCCGGTGGCGGCGGTGGCCGGCCCGGGGGCAAGCCCTTCGGCAAGCCGGGCGGCGGGTTCCGCTCGGGCGGCCCCGGCGGGGCGAAGCCCGGTGGACGCGGGGGTCGCCCCGGCGGCGGCCGGCCGCAGCGCGGCTGAGCCTGACCGATGCGGATCGTCGGAGGGGAGTTGCGCGGCCGCGGCCTCGCCGGGCCGCGCAGCGACGCGATTCGGCCGACCTCGGACCGGCTGCGCGAGGCGCTGTTCAACGTCTTGGGCCATGCCTACGACGATCCGGTCGCGGGCGCCCGGGTCCTCGACCTGTTCGCCGGCACCGGGGCTTTGTCCTGCGAGGCGATCTCCCGCGGCGCGGCCTTCGCGCTCCTCGTCGACGAGGGGGCGGAGGCCCGCGGCGTGATCCGCACCAACCTCGACACCCTCGGACTCGGCGGGGTGACCCGGCTGTTTCGCCGCGACGCCACCCGCCTCGGCGCGGCGCCGCCCGGCGAGCGGTTCGGCCTCGTCTTCTGCGATCCGCCCTATGGCCGCGACCTCGCCCCGAAGGCGCTGAGCGCGGCACGGGAGGGCGGCTGGCTCGCGCCGAACGCCCTCGCGGTGGTGGAGGAGGCGGCCTCCGCCGTCCTGGCCGCGCCGGAGGGTTTCTCGGAGCTGGAGCGCCGGACCTACGGCGACACCCAGGTGGCGTTCTGGCGCCTCACTTCCTGACCATCTCGTCGAGCGCGCCGGCGAAGCTGCCGGCGGCGACCCCGACGCCGCTCGCCGAGCGGTAGGCCCGGCCGACCCGCACGCCCTGCGTCACCGCGGTGTGAATGCCGACGAGCGCCGCGCCGCCATCGGCGTCGAGCACCAGCACAGGCGCACCGGATTCCCCCGACATCGATTCGCACAGGTCGCTGAGCGTGCCGGCGGCCGGAGCGTCGATCCGGGCCGAGCAGCCGTGATGGATCACCGGCAGGTACGGCCGGTCGGCGGCGTAGCCGGCGAGCGCCACCACCGCACCCGGCCGGCTTCCCGGCAGATCGGCGTTCGGCAGCACCAGCCAGGGCACCGGCTTCAGCCCGAGTGGCTGGCGCAAGGTGAGGATCACCCAGTCCCTCCCGATCATCTCGGGCGCGATCGCCCCCCGGGCCGGCTGCGCCGCCGCCCGCAGGTCGATACCGGGGGCGAGGCGGAAGGCCTCGACCGCGGCGGTGCCGGTATTCAGGTCGCGGGCCTGGCCGGCGACGAAATGGACTTGGTGCGGCTTGACCCAGGTATCGAGGCGGGCATCGAACAAGCAATGGGCGGCGGTGAGCACGTGACGCGGCCCGACCAGGGTGCCGGTGCAGTGGCTGCGATGCGCGGGTCCCTGCACCACGTTGACCCGCCCGATCGCCGTGAACGGCCAGGCGGTCGGCTCCATCGGCACGCGCTTGTCCGGAGGAGCGCCCTGGGCCCTGGCCGGGGCGGCGAGCCCGAGCGCCAGCGCCAGCGCGAGGACCTGTCGGACCGGACGTTGTCCCCGCAGCGGCATCGTCGTCGGTTCCCGTAACGTCATCGATTCTCCTCGTATTGGACCGGCCCGGGGCCAGTGTTCAAGCGTCGGCCTCCAAGACGAGGGCAGGGACGGCGAGGTTCGGCTCGCCGCCGTTGCGGCGCGGTCCCGCCGTGGCCTGACGCTCATCCGATCGGAGGGGGCGTTGGGTGGCGCGCTCATAAATTGTTCATCTATGGCGCGATGCCCGGAACTGGCAGGCTGCCGTCGAGGTTAATCGCCCGGGTATCATTACGGTTTTTTCAAGAACCCACCGCCGTACTCACTGGAGGGGCTCGATGCCGCTGCACCAGACCATGCCGGCTGCCCGGCTCCGCGCCCTGCTCCTGGCGGTGACGTCGGGATGCCTGCTGATCGCCTCGAGCGCAGGCGCGCAGGCGCAGAGCGACGGCCTGGATTTTCTCCGGCAGATCTTTTCCGGCCCGCCCGCCGCCCCGGCTCCGGTGGCCCAGCCTTACGCCGTCCAGCCCTACGCGGCCCAGCCCTACGATGCGCCGATCCGGCAGCGGGCGAGCCGGCGCAGCCGCCTCGCGGCCCAGGCCCGGGCCGTGCGCGGCCGCACCCGCTACGTCGCACTTCCGAAGGCCGAGAAGGTGCTGAAGGAGCCGAAGCCAATCGCGATCACGGTCTCGCCGCTCAAGTCCCTCGATGCCCGTACCGCGCTCCTGCGCGACCCGACGCTTCGGCCCGGCGACATCGTCATCATGCCCGAGGGGCCGCGGGTGTTTCACGGCGTTCCCGATTCCGACAAGCACAAGATGAGCGACTTCCAGGACGTGAACCGTCCCGGCGTGGTGGCGGCCAAGACTCGCAAGGAGCTGCTGGCCATGACGGCGCCGATCGGGGCGCTGCCGGCCGATGCCGCCCGCCGGATGATGGCGCAGTACCAGAAGGCCTCGACGAAGGCGGCCGTGGCCACGCCGCGCGTCGAGGCGGCCCTGGCGCGGGTGGTGTATCCGGCCCGGTGAAGGACGCGGGCTTCCGGCCTGCGGCAACGAAGGTGTGATTGACCGCGAGCCGGGCGGCGCGGCGCCCGACCACGCTTGCTAGGATGCGGGCGGGCCGCAATCGGGCGGCCTCCCGCGTCGAGTCGTGTCCGCATGTCGAATCCGAGCAGGTTCCCGCACCGCGCGCCGTCCGATGGCGAGAGCCTGCCTCGTCCCGGGACCCGTCGCCCGTCCGTCGTCGCCCTGGTGGCCATCCTGGCCGCCGGCGCCCTGCTGGCGCCGCTCGGACCCGTTCGCGCGGCGGAGGGCTCCGTGCTGGTGGCGCAGTGCAAGAGCCTCCTGCGCGGCGCCAAGATGCGGGGCAACGACGTCGAGTTCCGCCAGGATCCGGAGACCGTCGGCTGCTGGGCCTTCATGGGCGCGGTGCAGGACCTCGCCGGCGTCGCCGACTCCGCCAACCAGCCCCCGTTGCTCGGCGCCTGCCTGCCGCCCGACGGCAACCGGCTCCAGCTCGTGCGGGCGGTGGTGGCCTATGGCGGCGCCCATCCGCCGGCCCTGCGCGAGAAGGCGGGCGTCCTGGCCCTGCTCGCCCTGCGCGATGCCTTCCCATGCCGCAAGGAGTAACTTGCCGCAAGGAGTGACGATGCGGAATGCTCTCCCGCTCGTATCGGCGAAGGTTCCGCAATCCTGGTGAGAGTAAACGATCGCCGGCACGGCTGATCAGCCGGCCACGATCGACGCGAGGGCATCGCTGTCGCGGCCAAAAGGTTCCCGGCAATATTTCCTGCGGCCCCGCTTGCTCCGGCGGGCACGGCTCATACTCTTAGTGAGTAAGCGGACCAGGGCGCCGGATACGGCTTTATCCTGGCCCGCGACCCGCTCGATCGGAGGATGAACATGGCCAAGGCCGACAGGCACAACATGGGTCCCGGGGCGCAGGGCAAAGGGTCCGGCACCGGCGCGATGACCGAGCTGCCCGAGGGCATCCTCGAGGAGAACATGGTGCTCAGCAACCGCGACAAGGCCCAGCACGGCGCGGCGCGGGGTCTCGACAGCAAGTTCGTGCAGACCGAGCAGTATCACGACCACGCCGCCAACCGGCGCAACTTCGATCAGACGATGCCCGAGCGGGCCGAGCAGAATACCAGCGGCCTCGAAGCCCCGATGACCACCACCTCGGGTGACGACAGCGCGCTCGCCCGCCGGCAGCACAAGTAGCGGACCATCGCCGCCATGAAGGCAGCCCCCGTCCCGACCGGGACGGGGGCTTCTTCGTGACGCAAGTCGGGATCGGAGATCAGGGTTCGCCGCGCAGGCCGCTCGCCAGCTCCCGGTTGATCCGGATCAGGGCCGTCAGCTTGTCGGCGCTGGGCTCGATCATCGCGTCGAGGGTGCGGGTGAACACGAAGGCACCGAGGCGGGCCATCGAGGTCTTCATCTCCTCGGGCATGGGCGCGTCCGGCTCCGTCGCGGCCGTCGAGAGCAGCGTCCAGACCTTGCGGTTGAAGCCGAGCGCGTCGTTGAGCGTCGGCTGCTGGGCGTCCCAATTGTCCTGAATCGCCTGCAGGCGGGCGGCCGCCTTGATCAGCACCGCGGCTTCCGCCTCGCGGGGTGTCAAGGCCACCTGGGCCGTTCGCGCATAGGCGTTCGCGGCGTAGCTCATCGTCTGCCTCTCCGGAGGGCCGCTGCGGTGGCCCCGGGGCAGGTCTGCCATCGATTTGTTAAGCTTGAGTTGTGAAAGAGGAGCGACTGAGAGAGGACCGACGTAGCGGCAACCGGCTTGCACCGCGTGGGCCGGGCTCGCCCTCAAACCGCTACGATGTCGGCGCAAGGACCGGCCGCTATGCTGAACTTCCTCCTCGGCGCCGTCGCGGGCGCATTGATGGCCGCCGTGGCGACGGTCGCGGCCCTGCGCAATCCGGATGTCCAGGTGAAGATGGGCATCGTGCGGCCCGAGCCGGTCACGATCCAGACGCGGCGCCCGGATCCGGTCTGCCCGCCGTCGCCGGCGGTGCAGGCCCAGGGTCAAGTCCATCCGCAGGCAACGAGCCCGCAGGTCGGCCAGCCGGAGATGTTGTTCGCCCGGCGCCGGTTCTGGTCGGTCGCGCCGTGAGGGCGACCGGATCGGTCAGACGCTGCTGAGCAGCAGCATCACCACGGTGGTCGCCGCGGTCGAGCCGAGGAAGCCGCAGAGCGCCGCCGTGAAGGAATGGGCGCCGGTGGCGGGGGCGGAGAG
>NZ_LABZ01000113.1 GCF_001043955.1 Methylobacterium tarhaniae
AACGACCTGATCGAGGCCGGCGTGATGGTGGTCGCCGCCGGCCTGATGTTCACGATGAGCGGCTGGCTCTTCCTGCGCCAGGACCCGGCGGCCTGGAAGGCCGAGATCAACCGCATGGCCGAGCGGGCGATGAGCGCCGGCACGGTGCTGTCGCTCGCCGGCATCGCCTTCCTGGCGGTGTTCCGCGAAGGCGCCGAGACGGTGCTGTTCGTGCACGCCCTGGCGCGCACCGCCGGCGGCTTCGATGCCTCGCTGCTCGGCGGGCTGGCGGCCGCGGCGCTCGCCCTCGCGGCGATGTTCGTGGCGATGCAGTGGCTGGCCCTGCGCCTGCCGCTGCGGCCGGTCTTCCTCATCACCTCGGCCTTCCTGTTCGTGATGGGCCTGCGCCTCGTCGGCGCGGCGATCCAGGAGTTGCAGGAGCAGGTGATCGTGCCGGTGCACAATGACGGCGTGCCGGAACTCGTCGCCGAGCTCGGCTTCAACGGCAGCTGGGAGGCCTTGGCCGTGCAGGGCGCGATCGTGCTCTGCGCCGTCGTCTGGCTGGCGACGCGGCGGTCGCGGCCGGAGGCCGGCGTGGCGGTGCGCCCGCAGGCCTCCGCCTGAGGGCAGGTCTGCGCCTGAGCGCCGGCGCCCGGGGTGGTACCGCCCGGACCCGGCCTGGCGTAAGGGACGGGGGCACCGCTCCGCACGGCCGGGGCGGCGATCGCGCCGGGAGGTCCCCCTTGTCCGAGACCCTTACGCTCTACTACTCGCCGGGCGCCTGCTCGCTGGCGCCCCACGTCGCCCTGGAGGAGACCGGCGCGCCGTTCGAGGCGGTCAGGATCGATTTCGCCAAGGCCGAGCAGCGCGGCGGCCGCTACCTCGCCATCAACCAGAAGGGCCGGGTGCCGGCCCTGGCCGAGGGCGAGTGGGTGCTGACCGAGAACCCGGCGATCCTGCGCTACATCGCCCGCAAGCACCCGCAGGCGGGCCTGTGGCCGGAGGATCCGCGGGAGGAGGCGCGGTGCGCCGAGTGGCTGGCCTGGCTCTCCTCCACGATCCACCCGGCCTACGCCCATATCCGCCGGGCCGAGCGCTACGCCACCGACGAGGCGGCGATCGAGGACGTGAAGGCCAAGGGCCGCGAGACCTGCGCCGATCTGTGGACGATGATCGAGGTCGGCCTGTCCCGCGGCGGCTGGGCCGCCGGCGCGTCTTACAGCGTCGCCGATCCCTACCTGCTGGTGTTCTGGCACTGGGGCAACGGCCAGGTGCTCGGCTACGACATGGCCCGCCAGTTCCCGTACTGGACCGACCATGCCCGCCGCATGGCCGAGCGCCCGGCCGTGCAACGCGCCTTCGCCCGCGAGGGGCTGCCTCTGCCGGCCTAAGCAGACTTGCGTTGGCAAGCCAACGCTTCGTCCGCTTAGGTTTGTGTCATGTCGCAGATTGTCGTCGCAAAACCGGCGACCGCTTTTGCGAAATCTTCTTAATGCCAACGGTCGTTGAAAACGACCTTTGGTTTCGTTCTCGAATTTTCGCCAAGCTTTTGGCTTGAAATCGAAAATTCGAGATGGATCAACGGCCTCGTCGATCTCGGGCTTGCCCGAGATCGACGTTGATGCGTCAGCATCTGAGGCCGTTGGTATAAGTCGGCCGCGGCAAGACTCCTAACCCCGAAAGGCGCCCTCGCCCGACAGGTAATCCCGCTCGGCCGGCGTCTCGGGGCGGCCGAGCACCGCGTTGCGGTGGGGGAAACGGCCGAACCGCCGGATCAGCGCGTGGTGCTCGTGCGCCGCCTCGAGGTTCACCGGGATGCCGAGCCCGGTGAACAGCGCGACGCTGCGCTCCTGGTGGCCCAGATCCTCGGCGTGCATCAGCGGCATGTACAGGAAGGCGCGCAAGGCCGGCTCGATCGCCCGGTCGTGGCCGCGCGCGATCGCGCGGTCTGCGGCGGCGAGCGCTGCCGCGTCCGTTTCCCAGGCCCGGGGCGTGCCGCGGAAGAGATTGCGCGGGAACTGGTCGAGGAGGAGCACCAGGGCGAGCGCGCCCTCCGGACTCTCCTCCCAGTCGGAGAGCTCGCCCCGCGCCGCCGCCTCGTGCAGCGGCCGATAGGCCCTGCAGGCGGCGTCGAAGGCCGGATCGGCCTTGAACCAGCGGTCGAATCCGGCCTCGCGCCAGAAATCGACGAGTTCGGCGGGCGTCGCCGCTTGCGTCATGCCGTTCCCCTCCGGCCCCCTGGATGGGCCCTGCGCGCACGCCGAACTGAGCAGCCATGTGCGGTTCCGCGCGCATAGCCTATTCCCTGACGCGAATCACGCCGCTACAAGCCGGCCGTCGCACGGCCGCTCCAGCGCCCGGAGCGTTCGAATTCTCGCCATCTGCACAAGGGGGAGCCGCCATGCGGGTCTATTACGATCGTGATGCCGACATCAATCTGATCAAGGGCAAGAAGGTCGTCATCGTCGGCTACGGCAGCCAGGGCCATGCCCACGCGCTGAACCTGCGCGATTCGGGCGTGAAGGACGTGGTGATCGCGCTCCGCAAGGGCTCGGCCAGCGCCAAGAAGGCCGAGGCCGAGGGCTTCAAGGTCATGGAGGTCGCCGACGCCGCCAAGCAGGCGGACGTCGTCATGATGCTGACCCCCGACGAGCTGCAGGGCGAGATCTACCGCGACTCGCTCCAGGCCAACATGAAGCAGGGCGCCGCCCTGCTGTTCGCCCACGGCCTCAACGTCCACTTCAACCTGATCGAGCCGCGCGCCGACCTCGACGTGCTGATGGTCGCCCCGAAGGGCCCCGGCCACACCGTGCGCTCCGAGTACCTGCGCGGCGGCGGCGTGCCGACCCTGATCGCCATCGCCCAGGACGCCTCGGGCAACGCCCACGACCTCGGCCTGTCCTACGCCTCGGCCAATGGCGGCGGCCGCGCCGGCATCATCGAGACCACCTTCAAGGAAGAGTGCGAGACCGACCTGTTCGGTGAGCAGGTCGTGCTCTGCGGCGGCCTCGTCGAGCTGATCAAGGCCGGCTTCGAGACGCTCGTCGAGGGCGGCTACGCCCCCGAGATGGCCTATTTCGAGTGCCTCCACGAGGTGAAGCTGATCGTCGACCTCATCTACGAGGGCGGCATCGCCAACATGAACTACTCGATCTCGAACACCGCCGAGTACGGCGAGTACGTGACCGGCCCGCGCATCATCACGCCCGAGACCAAGGCCGAGATGAAGCGCGTCCTGACCGACATCCAGAACGGCACCTTCACCCGCAACTGGATGCTGGAGAACAAGGTCAACCAGACCTCGTTCAAGGCGACCCGCGCCCGCAACGCCGCCCACCCGATCGAGGAGGTCGGCGAGCGCCTCCGCGGCATGATGCCGTGGATCAAGGAGAAGGCCCTGGTCGACAAGGCCAAGAACTAACATTGTTGGCTGCCGCGGTCGCCTCGGGCAGGCCGCGGCGATGCCTGCAAACGCCGCGCGGAACGCCCTTCCGCGCGGCGTTCTCGCGTCCGGAAGCTTGCGGCGCGCCGAGTGATGTCGCCGCTGCGCGTAGATCCGGGGCCGTATCCGGCCTTCCTGTCGAGACGTGACGAGCGTTATGCGCCCCTCTCCGCTCACTGCGCAGCATGTGGCGACAGTTCCGGCCTCGTCATGAGAAAATTTAACATAGATCAAATCGGCCAACAGCGTCGGGAATGCTGCCGTCGCCGACCGCACTTCAGGACGAAGAGCCTAGATATCGTTGCCGTCGCAGAATGTTGATTTCCCGGCAGGCCAAGGCTTCGCGGCTGCCGTGTCCGCCGTAGACCTGTCGAGACGCCGTCCTCCGGCTCGCCCGATACGTTAACGACTCGACATATCATCCGAGGGTGCTGCAAGGCGCCGCGGCGATCCGCCGTTGACGCAAGGCAGCGTCGCGCGATCTCGCCGGCATGATTGACCGACCCGTCCTCTTCTGCCTGCACTTCCTCGGAGGCAGCGCCCGCACCTGGCGCTCCCTCGCCGAGCGTCTCAGGCCCCACCTGCGCTGCGTCGCCATCGACCTGCCGGGCTTCGGCGACGAAGCCGGGCATCCGGGCTGCGGCGTCGCCGCCATGGCCGACCACGTCGCCGCCCGCATCAAAGCCGAGGCCCCGACCGGGCCCTGGCTCGTTGCCGGCAACAGCATGGGGGCGAAGGTCGCCCTGGCGCTCGCGCGGCGTCACGAGGACGGCGATCCCGCCCTCGCGGACCTCTCCGGCCTGGTGCTGCTGGCGGGCTCGCCGCCTTGCCCTGAGCCGATGGCGGAAGAGCGCCGGCAGGCGATGATCGCCTGGATCGACGCCGACCCGGAGACCCGGCGCCGGGAGGCCGAGGCCTTCGTCTCGGCGAATGTCGGGGCGCCCCTCGATCCGGAAGACCGTGCCCGCACGGTCGAGGACGTGCTGCGGGCCAATCCGCAGGCCTGGAAGGCCTGGCTCGCGAGCGGTGCCAACGAGGATTGGCGCGACCGGATCGGCACCCTGAGGACGCCCGCCCTGGTGGTGAGCGGGGCGGAGGACGGCGATCTCGGGCCGGAGGCGCAGGCCGCGCTGACCCTGCCGCACCTCGCCCGCCACCGCCACGAGGTCGCCCCCGGGGCCGGCCACCTGCTGCCGCTGGAGCGGCCCGAGATGCTGGCGGCCTTGATTCGCGACCTCGTCGCGGCCCCGCCGCAGGCCGCCGACGCCCCCACCCTGCCGCCGGCCTTCGCGTCGCTGATGAGTTCCGACCGGGTCAACACCCGACTGCGCACCGCATTGCGCGGGCGGATGCGCGAGCCCGACGGCCCGTTCTGCCTGGGGCCGGACGAGCGTGCGACCCTCACCGCCTGCCTCGACCGGGTGCTGCCCCAGGCCGGCCCTGGAAAGATCGACCTCGCCCGCCGGATCGACGCGCGGCTGGCATCAGGCACCGGCGACGGCTGGCGCTTCGCCGCCCTGCCGCCGGACGGAGAGGCCTATGCCCGGGCGCTGCGCACCCTCGACGGGGCGGCGCGGGAGGCGCATGGGCATCCCTTCGCGGCTTTGGGCGGGTCCGAACAGGATGCTCTCCTCGCCCGCGCCACCTCCGGCGACCTGCCCGAGATCCCGGGCGGCCTCGTGCCCGACTTGATGACCTGCTGGTTCGAGGAGCTGCGGGGCGAGGCGGTGCGGACCTTCCTCGCCCATCCGGCCGGCCTCGCGGCGATCGGCTTCACCGGGATCGGCGCGGGTGGCGACGATGCCGAGGCCCTGCCGGGCTACCGCCTGGCCGGCCTGAACGAGCGCGAGCCCTGGGAACACCCTGTCCTCGAGACCGTGGGAGACGCCCGATGAACCTCTCGGGGCAGAACAGTCACGGCACCGACGAGGTCGTCGACGTGGTGGTGGTCGGCACCGGGGCGGGGGGTGCGCCGCTCCTCGCCGAGCTGGCGGCCGCCGGCCTCAAGGTCGTGGCGCTGGAGGCCGGGCCGAACTTCGATCCCGCCGGCTACGGCTTCGACGAGACGCTCGCCGACGAGATCTACTGGACCGAGGAGCGCCTGAGCGGCGGCTCGACGCCGGAGGCGTTCGGCGCCAACAACAGCGGCACCGGGATCGGCGGCTCGACCCTGCATTGGGGCGCCTTCGTGCCCCGGGCCGATCCCCGTGACTTCCGGCTGAACTCGGAGAGCGGCGAGGGCTGCGACTGGCCGATCGATCATGCCGAGCTGGTGCCGTTCTACGACCGCGTCGAGGCCTTCATCGGCACGTCGGGCCCGACGCCCTATCCGTGGGACGCGGCCCGCCGCTTCCCGCTGCCGCCGGTTCTGCGCAACGGCCCGGCCGAGCTGATGGCGTCGGCCTGCGACAAGCTCGGCATCACCGCGACGGACGCGCCCGCGGCCGTGGTCTCGCGCGACTTCACGCCCGGCGGAGCGGTGCCCGCGCGCAAGGCCTGCATCCATTGCGGCTTCTGCCATCAGGGCTGCCGCACCCGCGCCAAGGCCAGCATGGACGTGACCTACCTGCCGCTGGCGGTCGCGCGCGGGGCCGAGATCCGCGCCGAGGCCCGCATGCACGGGGTCGAGCGCGACAAGGCCGGGCGGATCACGGCCGTGATCTATCGCAGCGGCGGCCGCGACCACCACCAGCGTTGCGCCCACCTGATCCTGTCCGCCGGCGCCGTCGAGACGCCGCGGCTCCTGCTCCATCTCGGCCTCGCCACCGGCAGCGGCCAAGTCGGGAGGAACTACATCGGCCACGTCGCGACGCAGGTCTGGGGCACGTTTCCCGACGAGGTCGGGATGAACCGGGGCTACCCGTCCTCGCTCATCACCGAGGATTTCACCCGGCCGAAGGGGGCCGATTTCGCCGGCGGCTACCTGGTGCAGAGCCTCGGCGTCGAGCCGCTGACCTGGGGCAACGCCGTCGCCCGCGGCCGCGGCCTGTGGGGTACGGCGCTGACCGATTACCTCCGCCGGTACAACCGCGTCGCCGGCATCGGCATCAACGGCGAGACGCTGCCCTGCGACGAAAACACCCTGACCCTGTCGGACGAGACCGACGCCCTCGGGATGCGAAAGGCCCATATCAGCTTCGGCTACGGGCGAAACGAGCACGGGCTCAACGCCCACGCCACCAGGGTCATGCGCGAGATCTGGGAGGCGGCGGGCGCCACGGACATCTGGGTGCTGGAGCGCGTCGCCCACACCCTCGGCACCTGCCGGATGGGGCGCGACCCCGATGCCTCGGTGGTCGATCCGTTCGGGCGCAGCCACGAGATCGAGAACCTGTGGATCTGCGACGGCTCGGTCTTCCCGAGTTCGCTGGCGGCGAATCCGGCACTGACCATCATGGCCCTGTCGCTCCGCACCGCCGGGGCGTTCCTGGGTTCCCGACCGTCCCGATGAATTGACGCAAGGGAGGATTGTGCCCGGCGCGCTGTCCGGGTCGGTACCCGGCCCTAGCTCTCCTTCCATCGGGCGGTTCCAGGCGGGACCGTCCAACCACCCCGGCAGAATGCCGGGGTGGATCAACAAACCCCACCGCAGCATCGGAACGGCCGCCCCTCGGCCCCGTTGTCGCGGGAAATCGACGGAGTTGACCGACATGACGGATTCCAAGGGCAAGGCCGGCCAGCCGCGCCAGCACGGCACCCGCAACGACACCGATTCGAACGCCAAGCGCGTCTCGATCGAGACCCTGAACGCGCGGCTCGCCGACGGCATCGACCTGGCGCTCGCCGTCAAGCAGGCGCACTGGAACCTGAAGGGCCCGCAATTCATCGGCATCCACGAGATGCTCGACGGGTTCCGCACCGAGCTCGACGACCTCAACGACAAGGTCGCGGAACGGGCCGTGCAGCTCGGCGCCACGGCGCTCGGCACCGCCTCGGTGGTCGCCGCGTCCTCGAAGCTCGCCCCCTATCCGACCGACGTCTACGCCGTCGCCGACCACCTCTCGGCCCTGATCGACCGCTACGCGGCCTATGCCAACGCGGTGCGCGAGAACATCGACCAGACCGACGAGGCCGGGGATGCCGGCACCGCCGACCTGTTCACCGAGGTCTCCCGCACGGTCGACAAGCAATTGTGGTTCCTCGAGGCCCACGTCCAGGAGCCGACCGGCGCGATGCGCGACGGGGACGGCAAGGGCGCGCGCTGAGGCGGCAGACCGTTCGGGGCTGACGTCGAGCCGGCCCCGTCTTCGAACTCCCGCCGTCTTCTGACGCTGAAGAACGAAAACGTCGTTCGCCTCCCCGTCCATCGGGGAGGCGTTTTTGTACGTAGGAGTGGATATCGACCCCGGAGGGTCGATCAGTTACGCTGGGTCACGAACCGGTGAGGTAGCCTGCGTGACCGAGGCAACGCCCGATGCAGCGGAGATTGCTGCGCGTCGCAAGTACACGGCGAAGCGTCTGAATGAACATATTAAGCTGTTCGCGGCCTACGTGAACGCCATGGTGATCGCGGTGGCCGGTGCGGCCATCATCGTACCGCTGGTCAGCAACCCGAATGCGACCTTGGGGCAGTCGCATCTCTCTTGGTTCGCTGCCTCTCTCGCCTTACATTGCGTCGGTCACGCGGTGATCCGACTTCTGCGCCGGGAGGATTGACGATGCCCTGGGACGCCACCCTCGCGATGCTCGGCTTTGCCCTGTTCGTCTCGGTGACGGGCATCGCCACCCTGAGCTACGCCGTCTACCGCTTCGAGCGGAAGTACGGTCAGGCAGGGCGCACCAACGCCCCGCCCGCCGAGTAGCGCGCTACATAGCGTCCGATCCGCGTGCCATGGCGGCCACGCCAGTGCGCGACACCTCGACCAGACCCACAGACGCCATCAGCTTGACGAAGCGGTCGATCTCGTCGGTCGTGCCGGTCAGCTCGAACACGAACGAGTGCAGCGTCGCATCGAGGGTCCGGGCGCCGAAGGCGGCGGCGAGGCGCATCGCCTCGACCCGGTGCTCGCCCTTGCCGGCCACCTTCACGAGCGCGAGTTCCCGCTCGAGCGAATCGCCCTGAAGGGTCAGATCGACCACCCGGTGCACCGGCACGAGCCGGTCGAGCTGCGCCTTGATCTGATCGATCACCGCGTTCGTGCCTGCCGTCACGATGGTGATGCGGGAGATGTGCCGGGCGTGCTCGGTCTCCGAGACCGTCAGGCTCTCGATGTTGTAGCCGCGGCCGGAAAACAGGCCGGCGATGCGGGCGAGCACGCCGGGCTCGTTGTCGACGATGACCGCCAGGGTGTGGCGGTTCACCGGCTCGACGCGGACCGGATCGGGATAATGGGTGTTCATGGCGTTCATCGTCCTAGACCCTGTAGACCCTTGCCCGCTCAGACCAGCATCTTGCCTTCGTCGGAGATCACGTCGCCCAGATCCGCCCCGGTCTCGCCGAGGTAGTCCGAGAGCAGCATCTCGTTATGCGCCTTGCCCGACGGGATCATCGGGAAGCAGTTCTCGGTCTTGTCGACGATGCAGTCGAAGATCACCGGGCCGTCGTAATCCAGCATCTCGGCGATCGCCGCGTCGAGGCTGCCGGGATCGGAGCAGCGGATGCCCTTGGCGCCATAGGCTTCGGCGAGCTTCACGAAGTCGGGCAGGCTTTCCGAATAGCTCTCGGAGTAGCGCGAGCCGTGCAACAATTGCTGCCACTGGCGCACCATGCCCATGTACTCGTTGTTCAGGATGAAGATCTTGACCGGCAGGCGGTACTGCACGGCGGTCGACAGCTCCTGGATGTTCATCTGGATCGAGGCCTCGCCGGCGATGTCGATCACCAGCGCGCCACGATGGGCGAGCTGGGCGCCGATCGCCGCCGGCAGGCCGTAGCCCATGGTGCCGAGGCCCCCCGAGGTCATCCAGCGGTTCGGCTCGTCGAACTTGTAGTACTGCGCCGCCCACATCTGGTGCTGGCCGACCTCCGTGGTGACGTAGGTCTCGCGCCCCTTGGTCGCCTCGTAGAGGCGCTGGACCGCGTATTGCGGCTTGATGGTGGTGCCCGACGGCCAGTAGCCGAGGCATTCGCGCGCCTTCCAGCCGCGGATCTTGGACAGCCATTCGGTCAGGCGGCCCTTGTCGGGCTCCGGCGTCACCGCCCGCCACTCGCGCAGCATGTCGCCGAGCACCGAGCCGCAATCGCCGACGATGCCGATATCGGCCTTGACGGTCTTGTTGATCGAGGACGCGTCGATGTCGACGTGGATCTTCTTGGAGAAGGGCGAGAAGGCGTCGAGCCGGCCGGTGATGCGGTCGTCGAAGCGCGCGCCGATGCAGACCATGACGTCGCATTCATGCATCGCCAGGTTCGCCTCGTAGGTCCCGTGCATGCCGAGCATGCCGAGGAACTGCGGGTCCGAACCCGGGAAGGCCCCTAAGCCCATCAGCGTCGAGGTGACCGGGAAGCCGGTGGCGCGGGCGAGCTCGCGCAGCAGCTCCGAGGCCTCGGGGCCCGAGTTGATGACGCCGCCGCCGGTATAGAAGACCGGCCGGCGCGCGCCCGCCATCAGCGCCACGGCGGCGCGGATCTTCTCCGGATCGCCCTGCGTCTGCGGGTTGTAGGTCTTGTGGCTGTTGTCGACCGGGCGGCGGTAGAGGCCGCTGGCGAACTGGATGTCCTTCGGCAGGTCGACCACCACCGGGCCGGGCCGGCCGTGCGAGGCGACGTAGAACGCCTCGTGCAGGATCCGCGGCAGGTCCTCGATCGATTTGACGAGGTAATTGTGCTTGGTGCAGCTGCGGGTGATGCCGACCGTGTCGCATTCCTGGAACGCGTCGGAGCCGATCAGGTGCGTCGGGACCTGGCCGGTGATGCAGACGAGCGGGATCGAATCGAGCAGCGCGTCGGTCAGGCCGGTGACGATGTTGGTGGCGCCCGGCCCCGAGGTGACGAGCACGCAGCCGACCTTGCCGGACGAGCGGGCATAGCCCTCGGCCGCGTGCACCGCGCCCTGCTCGTGCCGGACCAGGATGTGCTTCACCGTCTCCTGATGGAAGAGCGCGTCGTAGATCGGCAGCACCGCGCCGCCCGGATAGCCGAACAGGGTGTCGACACCCTGATCCTGAAACGCCCGGATCACCATCTCGGCGCCCGTCATGACCTCGCCCGCACTCATCGCCGCGCTCCGTTCCTTGGTCTCGTCCGCGCTCTCGGGTCCGTTTTACGCAACAAAAAAGGGCCCCGAAGGACCCTGCACGCGCCACCCTTGGGATGCCGGGCTTCTCAAGCCCGCCCCTTCGGTGGCGCCTCCGCTACAATAAGGACCGCACGCATGCTGTGAAAAAGCCTGCTCGTTAAGAGAGTGGCGCGGACCCTACGCGCCTCGTCAGGCAGGGTCAACCGGTTTCGCCGGGGCGTTAAGCGTTCGGGTCCTTGCACTTTCCGTCAACGCGGCCGGAGCGTCGGATAGGCCCGGCGCACGGCGCGGGCGACGAGCACGACGAGGACCACCTTCACGGCGTCCCCCGGCAGGAACCAGGCCGAGCCGATCGCCGCCTTCGCCAGATCGACCCGGGCGACCGCGGCGATCCACGGGATGCCGACCGCGTAGGTGAGGACGACGCCGCCGAGGACGAGGATCAGCGCCTCCTTCCACGCCGTCAGGGTCTCGAGGCCGCGCTCGTACAGGAACCCGATCACGAAGGCGGCGACGGGCCACATCAGCACGAAGCCGCCGCCCGGCCCCATGACGATCCCGAGCCCGCCCCGCCCGCCGGCCATGAGCGGCAGCCCGGCGCAGACCAGGACGACGAACAGGGCCAGGGCCGCAGCCCCGCGCCTGGCGCCGGCGATCGCGCCGGCGAGCATCGGGCCCATCGACTGCGCGGTGATCGGCACGCCGATCACCGGCAGGGTCACGGGGGGAAACAGGCCGAGCGCCGCGGTGAGAGCGGCGAAGAGCGCGACGAAGACGATGTCCCGGGTCGACATGGAATGCCTCGATGAAGGAAGAAGGGTGTCAGTCGCCGGCCCGGTCCGGGTCGTAGGACCGGGCGTCGATCGCCGCCGCGACATCGTCGCTCATCTTGAGCATGCGCACGATGACCGGGACGGTCAGGGCCACGAGGCTGCGCTCCAGGCCGCGGGCCCTTTGCGCCTCGCGGACCTCCGCGGTGATGGCGGCCAGAACCGGGATGAAGCGCAGGGTGAGCGCGATGGCGAGCCCGACCTTGGCGGGATCGGCTCCCAGCGGCCTCAGCCAGGCGAGGCCGCGTTGCAGTGCCTCGATCAGGTCGGACGAACGGGTCGTCAGGGTCACGAGGCCGGCGAGCAGCATCAGCGCCACGAGGCGGGCGGCCACCAGCAGGCCGGCCTGCCAGCCGTCGAGGGCGAGCTGCACCAGGACCAGCACGGCGAGGATCCAGGCCAGCGGCCGCACTTGCGCCAGGACGAGGCGGGCCGGGATCCCGGCGAGCCGATAGAGCCATCCCGTCAGGCCGAGCACCGCGAGCGCGAGGTCGAGCCGCGGCAGCGCGAACAGCGCCGTGCCGGCGGCGACCAGCGCCAGGATCTTCGGCCCCGGCGGGCAGCGATGGAGGGGGCTCCGCCCCGGGATGGAGGGGGTCACGACATCATCGCGACGTAGGCCGGGAGCGCCGCCGAGGGACGGTCGTCGATCACGATGCGGCCGTCCTCGAAGACCAGCACCCGGTCGAAATGCGCGAGGAAGTCGAGGTCGTGCGAGACCACGATCGCGCGTTGCGACAGCCCGTCGATGGCCTGCGCGATCCGGCGCTTGTTGCGCAGGTCGAGGAGCGTCGTCGGCTCGTCGAACACGATCACCTCCGGCGCCATCGCGAGCACGCCGGCAAGGGCCAGGAGCTGCTTCTGGCCGCCGCTCAGGAGATGGGCCGGATGGTCGGCGAGATCGAGGAGGTCGTAGCGGCGCAGGGCCTCGTCCGTCCGCCGGGCGATCTCGTCCTTCGGCAGCCCGAGATTCTTGAGACCGAAGGCGAGGTCTTCCGCGACCAGCGGCAGCACGATCTGGTTGTCGGGGTTCTGGAAGACGAAGCCGACCTTGCGGCGCACCGCCTTGCCGTCGCGGCGCGTGTCGAGCCCGTCGACCCGCACCGTGCCGTGCGTGGGCACCAGGAGGCCGTTCAAGAGCCGCGCGAAGGTGCTCTTGCCGCTGCCGTTGCCGCCGACCACCGCGATGCGCCGCTCCGTCAGGTCGAGGGTGAGGTCGCGCAACACCGCGCGCTCCCCGAAGGCATGGCCGACATGCCTGATCTCGATCATGACGACGCCGCTCCTCTCACCTGCCCGGGACCTCGGAAGCCCGTGCCGGGCGGCGCCTCATAGCACCTCCGGCGCCGGCCGACAGGGCGGAGGCGGGCGGTTTGGAAACTTCCCGCGCCTCCCCTATCTGAGGCGCGGGCGGACGGGCCCGCGGGGGTGCACAGGATGACGACCGGGACGGCTTACCTCTTGGTCGATGTCGCCGGGACGGATTGCGCCCTGCCGCGCCGGGCGGTGCGGGAGATCCTGCCGCTGCCCCGCCTGTGGCGCCCGCCCGGGGCGCCGGGGACGCTGGCGGGCTTCCTCAACCTCGCCGGATCCGCCGTGCCGGTCCTCGACCTCGGGGTCCTGTTCGGCCTCGGCCGCCCGGCCACGGCCCGGCAGGCGCTCTACCGCCACCTCGTCCTGCTCAAGGGTGAGGCGCCCCTGGCGCTCATGGTCGACCGGGTCGCGGACGTCGTGCGGGTCGAGGCCGGCCAGGTGCGGCCGGTCGCCGACGACACCACCCTGAACGGCTGTGTCGCCGCCGAGATCCAGCTGGCCGAGCGGCTGGTGCACGGGCTCGCGGTCGACCGCATCCTGCTCGCGGAAGAGCGCGACCGCGTCGCGGCGCAGACCCGGGACGCCCAGGCACGGCTCGCCGAGTGGGCGGCCTGATCCGGGCATGCAGACATCGCGGGGGACAGCCCCCACCGACGACCCGGCCTTCGCGGCGCTCAAGAGCCGCCTCGTCGCGCGCACCGGCCACCATTACTACGCCGACAAGGACGACCTGCTCTGGGAACGGGTCGGCCGGCGCATGCGCGCCCGGGGACTCCTCGCGCCCGCCGGCTACCTCCAGCTCCTGGAGGAATCGGAGGCCGAGTGGGCGGCGTTGGAGGCCGAGATCACCATCGGGGAGACGTTCTTCTTCCGCTACGCCGAGCAGTTCGCGGCCCTGCGCGGCACGATCCTGCCGGAGCGCATCGCCGCCCGGGGCTCCGAGCGGCGCCTGCGGATCTGGAGCGCGGGCTGCTCCACCGGACCGGAGACCTACTCGGTCGGGATCGTGCTGCACGAATTGCTGGGCGAGCGCCTGCCCGAGTGGCGCATCGGGCTCACCGGCACCGACATCAACCGCGACGTGCTGGCGGTCGCACGGCGCGCGGTCTACGGGGCCTGGGCCCTGCGCACCCTCGGGGCGGAGGAGCGCGGGCGCTACTTCCGGCCGGGACCACGGGAGGGCACCTTCGCCTTGCTGCCGGAATACCGGGGGCTCGCCCGGTTCGAGCCGCAGAACCTGATGAGCCTCGTCGACGGCACCGCCTCCCTGGCGATCACCGACTACGACCTCATCCTGTGCCGCAACGTCCTGATCTACTTCCACCCGGACGTGGTGCAGGCCCTGGTGCGGGCCCTCGCCCAGCGCCTGCGTCCCGGGGGCTGGCTGCTGCTCGGCCATGCCGAGCCGAACCCGGCCTTCGCGGAATTCCTGGAGGCGGTCTCCCTGCCGGGCACCGCCGCCTATCGCCGCCCGACGGAGGGGGAGGTGCCGGACCTGCCGCCACCGCCCGCCTTCCCCGACCCCGTCCCGGATGCGGCCTGGGCGCCGCTCCTGCCCCCGGCCGTGCCGGCCCCGGAGGCTCCCCTTCCCCGGCGCGTCGCAGCGAAGCCCGCACCCATCCCGGCCGCGGCGCCTGGCGCCCTGGCCACCGTCCGGGCGCTCGCCGATGCGGGCGACCTCGAGGCGAGCTGGCAGGCCTGCCGGACGGCCCTCGGGCGGGACCCGACCGATCCGCGCCTGCGCTACTACGAAGGCCTGCTCGCCCGCGCCCGGGCCCGGCCGGACGAGGCGGAACGCGCCTTCCGCGGGGCGCTCTACCTCG
>NZ_LABZ01000115.1 GCF_001043955.1 Methylobacterium tarhaniae
TGCGCCGGCCCGCGCGAAGGCCAGCGGGAGGGAGGCCTCGAAGACCGCCGAGCTGGTGGAGAGCCGGAGCCAGGGCGCGACCCGGGTAGGGGACGTGGTGGCGATGAGCAACGGCGATCGCCGGCCAGACCAACCTCCTGGCGCTCAACGCCACGATCGAGGCGGCGCGGGCCGGCGAGGCGGGCCGCGGCTTCGCGGTGGTGGCCGCGGAGGTCAAGGAACTCGCCAACCAGACCGCAAAGGCGACCGAGGAGATCTCCTCGCAGATCGCCCGGATCCAGGATTCGACGGCGCAGGCGGTGTCGGCAATCGGCGGCTTCGGGGCGCGGATCCGCGAGATCAGCGGCGTGACGACCGCGATCGCCGCGGCGGTCGAGGAGCAGAACGCCGCGACCCAGGAGATCGTCCGCAACGTCTCGCAGGCCGCCTCCGGGGCCAGCGAGGTCATGAGCGGCACCGCCAGCGTGTCGGCCTCCGCCGAGGAGACCGGCAAGACCGCCGCGCGGGTGATCGCCGCCTCGTCCGACGTGGCGGACCGCTCCCGCGAGCTGAGCGCGCAGACGGAATTCTTCCTCAAGGGTGTCCGGGCGGCCTGATGCGACGGCGCGTTCCGCCGCTCAGGCGTCCGTCCGGGCGGCGGTGAAGCGGCGGAACGCCTCCAGGGTCTCGCCGCTGACATGGTGCTCGATGCCCTCGGCATCGCAGCGCGCCACGTCCGGGCTGACGCCGAGCGCCAGCAGGAACGATTCGACGATGCGGTGGCGCTCCCGCGCCTCCGCGGCCAGCGTCCGACCGGCCTCGGTGAGGAAGACGCCCCGGTAGGGCCGCTGCTGCACCAGGCCGTCCTCGGCCAGGCGCTTGAGCATCTTGGCCACCGTCGGCTGCGCCACGCCGAGGCGGGCCGCGATATCGACCTGGCGCGCCTCGCCGCCATCGCCGATCAGGTCGGCGATCAGCTCGACGTAATCCTCCACCAGCTCGAGCCGGCGTGCCTCGCGCACCTGCCGGAAGCCGGCGGAATGCGCCTCGGCATCGACCAGGGCGGCGGGCTCGTGCGGGCGATCGGTGTCCTGCATGGGGTGGGGTCGTCCGCCTCGTTCATTCGCTCAGGGTGAAGGCAGTCTTACCCGAGGACGGGCCGGGTGTGCAGGGCCTGAAGGCGCCCGCCGCGGTGACGATCCCCAGACGCCCCCCTCACTCCTGCGGCGCCCGCAGGTGGGCGACGAAATCCTGGGCGAAGGGGGGCAGGGCGGAGAGGTCGCGCAGGCAGATCGTCAGGTCGCGCACCGCCCACGGATCCTCAAGGGCGACGATGGCGATCCCCATCGTGCGGGCGGCCCGGCGCGCGGTCGTCTCCGGCACGATGCCGAGGCCGACCCGGCACTCGACCAGGCGGCAGACCGCGTCGAAGCCGCGCAGCTGCACCCGCAGCCGCAGGGGCTGGCCGCTGCGCCCGGCCTTGGCCGAGAGGAAGCGAGTGAGGGCGCTCGCCCGGTCGAGCCCGACGAGGTCGTGGCCCAGAACCTCGGCGAAGGGCACGGAGGCCCGCACCGCCAGCGGGTGGCCCTGCGCCACCACCAGCACGAAGCGGTCGCGGCGGAACGGATGGGTCTCGAGGCTGCCGGTCTCGACCGTGCCGGCGACGAGGCCGAGATCCGCCGCGCCCTCGGCGACGAGACCGACGATCTCGTCCGACAGGCGCTCCTCGATGTCGACGCTGACGCCCGGATGCACGGCGAGATAGGCCGAGAGCACCTCGGGCAGGAACTCGGTCAGCGCGTTGGTGTTCGACAGGACGCGGATCTGCCCCGCCGCCCCGCCCGCGAAGGCGGCGAGATCGCCTTGCAGCCGCTCGACATTGCCGAGGATCTGGCGGGCATGGGCCAGCAGCGTGCGCCCGGCCGGGGTCGGCGTGACGCCGAGCCGCGCCCGGGTGAGGAGGGCGGCCCCCAGGGACGCCTCCATGGTGCGGATGCGGTGGCTCGCCGCGGCCAGCGCCAGGTTCGCGCGGTTCGCCCCATGGGTGATCGAACCGGCCTCGACCACGTGGCGAAACAGGCTGAGGTCGACGAGATCGAAATGCATGGCGGCGTCTCCCCCGCGCGGCCGACGGCCCGTCCCCGGCCGATCGTTTCGCCGGTCACGAAGGTAGATCGCGCCGGCCCCCGATGACCAGGGGCACCTCCATCCTTCGTGGTTGGCGAAGGCTAGGTCAACGAGAACCGCATTGCGAATTGGACGCGTTCCAGGGAGACAGGCGGGCGCGTCTGTCACTCGCGTGGACCGACGGCCACGTTGCGCTCGCGTGGCGGAGCCGGTAGGTGACCCAGTTTAGAGCCGGTACAGACCCGAGAATTTCCGAGGATCACGATGGCGGACACCGCAAGGCCCACCAACCCCGCCGGCAGACCGGTCGTGCGACCGCTCTCGCCCCATCTCCAGATCTATCGCTGGACCTGGACCATGGCGATGTCGGTGGCCCACCGCATCACCGGCGTCGCGCTCTACGGCGGCACGGCCCTGCTGGCGATCTGGCTCGTGGCGCTCGCCGCCGGCCCCGGCGCCTACGGCCCGGTGGCGTGGTTCTTCGGCTCGATCCTCGGGCGGCTGATCCTGTTCGTCTATACCTGGATCCTGATGCACCACATGCTCGGCGGCATCCGCCACCTGGTCTGGGATTTCGGCCACGGCATGGAGCCCGGCACCCGCATCGCGATGGCCCGCTTCACCCTGATCGGCTCGACCGCCCTGACGGTGCTGATCTGGCTCGTCGCCCTCGTGGCGCGCTGAGAGGACGACGAACGATGGTCGACAACCGCCCCGACATCCGCCCCTCGATCCGCACCCCGCGCGCCCGCGTCAGCGGCCTGGGCGCTGCCCATCACGGCACCCGCGAGTGGTGGATGCACCGCGTCACCGCGGTCTCCAACGTGCCCCTCGTCCTCGCCTTCGTGGTCATCGTCGCCCTGATGGCCGGCCGGTCCTACCCGGAGGCGGTCGCGCTGGTGTCGCACCCGCTGGTGGCGATCCTGCTGATCCTCGGCGTCCTCTCGGTCACCAACCACATGCGGATGGGCTTGCAGATCGTCATCGAGGACTATGTCCACGACAAGGGCCTGCGCATCGCCGCGGTCATCGCCAACAACTTCTACTGCGTCGTCGTCGCGGTCGCCTGCCTCTACGCCATCGTGCGCGTGAGCCTGCGGGCCTTCGCGTAACGACGGACCGCGTCACGCCAGAACGGGAACCTCGCCCATGGCCTCCACCGCTTCCGCCGCGCCGGCCCAGAACGGCAAGGCGTACACCATCATCGACCACAGCTTCGACGTCGTGATCGTCGGCGCCGGCGGCGCGGGCCTGCGCGCCACCGTCGGCTGCTCGCAGGCCGGCCTGCGCACCGCCTGCATCACCAAGGTCTTCCCGACCCGCTCGCACACCGTGGCGGCGCAGGGTGGCATCTCGGCCTCGCTGGGCAATATGGGCCCGGACGACTGGCGCTGGCACATGTACGACACCGTGAAGGGGTCGGACTGGCTCGGCGACCAGGACGCGATCGAGTATCTGGTGCGCAACGCCCCGGCCGCGGTCTACGAGCTGGAGCATTGGGGCGTGCCGTTCTCGCGCACCGCCGAGGGCAAGATCTACCAGCGCCCGTTCGGCGGCATGACCACCGATTACGGCAAGGGCACCGCCCAGCGCACCTGCGCGGCGGCCGACCGCACCGGCCACGCCATGCTGCACACCCTCTACGGCCAGGCCGTGAAGGCGCAGACCAACTTCTTCATCGAGTATTTCGCCCTCGACCTGATCATGGACGAGGAGGGCCGCTGCCGCGGCGTCATCGCCATCGACCAGGCGACCGGCGAGATCCACCGCTTCCGCGCCGCCATGACGGTGCTGGCCACCGGCGGCTACGGCCGGGCCTATTTCTCGGCGACCTCGGCCCATACCTGCACCGGCGACGGCAACGCCATGGTGCTGCGGGCGGGCCTCGCGCTCGAGGACATGGAGTTCGTCCAGTTCCACCCGACCGGCATCTACGGCGCCGGCTGCCTCATCACCGAGGGCTCGCGCGGCGAGGGCGGCTACCTGACGAACTCCGAGGGTGAGCGCTTCATGGAGCGCTACGCCCCCTCGGCCAAGGACCTCGCCTCGCGCGACGTGGTCTCCCGCTCCATGACCATGGAGATCCGCGCCGGCCGCGGTGTGGGCAAGAACAAGGACCACATCTTCCTCCACCTCGACCACCTCGACCCGAAGATCCTGCACGAGCGCCTGCCCGGCATCTCGGAGAGCGCGAAGATCTTCGCCGGCGTCGACGTGACCAAGGAGCCGATCCCGGTCATCCCGACCGTCCACTACAACATGGGCGGCATCCCGACGAACTATCACGGCGAGGTGCTGACCCTGAAGGACGGCAACCCCGACCACGTGGTGCCGGGCCTGATGGCGATCGGCGAGGCGGCCTGCGTCTCGGTCCACGGCGCCAACCGTCTCGGCTCGAACTCGCTCATCGACCTCGTGGTGTTCGGCCGCGCCGCCGGCCTGCGCTGCGCCGACACGGTGGAGAAGGGCGGCCGCCTGCCGGAGCTGCCGAAGGACTCCGCCGACAAGGCGCTCTCGCGCCTCGACCGCTTCCGCTACGCCAATGGCGGCACGCCGACGGCGGAGCTGCGCCTCGAGATGCAGAAGACGATGCAGAACAACTGCGCCGTGTTCCGCACCGGCGAGGTGCTGGAGGAGGGCAAGGGCCTGATCCACAAGGTCTGGGCCGGCGCCGAGGACGTGAAGGTGACCGACCGCTCGCTGGTCTGGAACACCGACCTCCTGGAGACCCTGGAATTCGACAACCTGATCGGCCAGGCCGTCGTCACCATGGAATCCGCCGCCAACCGCACCGAATCCCGCGGGGCCCATGCCCGCGAGGACTTCCCGGACCGCGACGACAAGCAGTGGATGAAGCACACGCTCGCTTGGCTCGACCCCGACGCCCGCAAGGTCGCGATCGACTACCGGCCGGTCCACACATACACGATGTCGAACGACATCGCGTATATCGAGCCGAAGGCCCGCGTGTACTGAGGCCGACTTAAGGCTGAAGTCCAAGGCTCACTTGGAGGGATCGATGACCGAGTTCCCCCGGATCACCCGCGACCCGGCCATCATGGCCGGGAAGGCCTGCATCCGCGGCAAGCGGGTGACGGTCGCGATGATCCTCGGGAATCTCGGCGAGGGCGTCAGCATCGACGAGTTGCTGGCGGCCTATCCCTACCTTGAGCCCGACGAGGTGCTCGATTGCTTTCGCTACGCGGCCTGGATCGTGCGCGAAGCGGCGGCATGAAAATCATGGTCGACATGGACCTCGCGCCTGCCCGGGTTCCGCACCGTGTGAGCCCGGGATGCGCGCAAGACGACCTGCTCTCCGGAGCCCTTCTCACCGTCGAAACGAGGCGGTCTCGCATCCGCCCCCTCGGGCTCGACCGCACCGATCAGGCATAGACAGATGGCCCAGTTCAACCTCCCCAAAGGCTCCCAATACACCGAAGGCAAGACCTGGCCGAAGCCGGCCGGGGCCAAGAACGTCCAGGAATTCCGCATCTACCGTTGGAACCAGGACGACGGCGCCAACCCGCGGATCGACACCTACTACGTCGATCGCGACGATTGCGGCCCGATGGTCCTCGACGCGCTGCTCTGGATCAAGAACAAGGTCGACGCGACCCTGACCTTCCGGCGCTCGTGCCGTGAGGGCATCTGCGGCTCCTGCGCCATGAACATCATGGGGCAGAACACGCTCGCCTGCACCCTCGGCATCGACGACTGCAAGTCCAACCAGGTCAAGATCTATCCACTGCCGCACATGCCGGTGCTGAAGGATCTGGTGCCGGACCTGACCGCGTTCTTCGCCCAGCACGCGGCGATCGAGCCGTGGTTGCAGACCGAGACGCCCTCGCCCGAGAAGGAGTGGCGCCAGACCCCCGAGGACCGCGCGCGGCTCGACGGGCTCTATGAGTGCATCCTGTGCGCCTGCTGCACCACCTCGTGCCCGAGCTACTGGTGGAACGGCGACCGCTTCCTCGGCCCGGCGGCCCTGCTCCAGGCCTATCGCTGGCTGATCGACAGCCGCGACGAGAATACCGGCGAGCGCCTGGACGGGCTGCACGACCCGTTCCGGCTCTATCGCTGCCACACCATCATGAACTGCGCCAACACCTGCCCGAAGGGCCTGAACCCGGCGAAGGCCATCGCCGAGATCAAGAAGATGATGGTGGCCCGCGAGGTCTGATCCTCCCGGACCGTCCTCTCGGTGTGGCCGACTGGGTCCTGTCGGCCACACCCCCTCGAAAAGGCGCCTCCGGGCGCCTTTGTCGTTGGGGAAAGCCCTGCACGCGCCTTCGCGGGATCGTATTTGCCGAGCACGACCGTTCCCCGAGCGGCAGGCCGGCCGCCGACCCGGTCCCGGCCAGCCGATCCAGCCCTCTCGCAGGACTCCCGCAGGACCCCTCGATGCCGCGTCAGATCCTCTGCACCGTCGCCGCCCTGGCCCTCGCCGCGAGCGCCGGTGCCTGTTCCTCGTCGCGCTTCGATTCCGGGCTCAACGCCTCGGCGCGCCCGGTCGGCCGCCCGGCCCGGCCTCCGCTGCCCGAGGAGCCGGATCTCGGCCCCGGCCTGTCCTCGGGCCCGGTGACCTCGTCTCCCCTGGCGCCGCCCCCGGGCGCCTCCGCCGCCCCCGGACCGGTGGTCGCCAACCCCTCCGGCCCGATCATGGCGGAGGCGAGCCCGCCGCCGGTGCAGCAGCAGGCCGCGATCGCGCCGCCCCCGGCAGCCCCGGTCGTGGCGAGCGGCGGACGCTCCGCCGTCGTCGGCGGCTGGACCGCCAAGGACGCCACCGGCGCGAGCTGCCGGGTCAACCTGGCGAGCACCCCGGCCCTCGACCTCTACAAGGCCTCGTCCGCCGGCTGCGCCAACAAGGACCTCGCCAAGGTCACCGCCTGGGACTACCGCGACGGCGAGGTCTATCTGTACCAGCCCGGCGGCACCGTCGCGGCACGCCTGCGCCCGGCGGGCGGCGCCATGGACGGCGCCCTGTCGAAGTCCGGCGCACCGCTCGCGATGGTGAGGTAACCACCTACTCGGCAGCGCTGAGCCGGAAGGCCGGCCGCGGCGGCACCGCCTCCCCGGCCATCCGGCGGCAATCGGCGATGGTGGAGCGGGCGGTCTCGATCGCGATCATCACCGCCGCCATGGTGCGGGTGTCGGTCTCGCGCTCGCGGGTGTAGCGCACCACGTCGGCCGCGAGGCTGTCGACCTCGCCGGTCAGGGCATCGAGGCCGGCCGGATCGGCCCGGCGGGCCTCGGCCAGGATCTCGAGCAGGCGGTCCATCACCACGTCGATGCGCTCGCGCCGCAGGCGCCGCAGGCGCTGGCGCAGCCAGGCCAAAGCCGAGCCGAAGCCGCCGCCGAGCACCGCCAGCAGGTAGATCCAGTCGCCGTAGCGCTCGATGAAGCCCTGCTGCTCGCGCTCGTAATAGTCGATGGCGCCGGGATGGATCGGCAGCCGCGCGCTCGTCGCCTCGGCGGTGGTCTCGTAGGCCGGCGCCGCGACGTAGTCGGCCGCCGGCGTCGCGTCGGAGAGGCGCGAGCGCAATTCGAACAGGTGCTGGGTGACGTCCGCCGCCACGGTGCGGCTCATCGAGGCCTTGGCCATCAGCCGGTACGAGGCGCCGACGGTCTTCACCTCCTCCTCCGGCACCTTCGGGCTGCCGCCGAACAGGCCGGCCGGCACCGTCACCGCCTGGAGCCGGGGCAGGCGCTCGATGATCGCCGGCCCGTCCTCGACCCCGACGAAATCGACCTTGCGGGTCCGGCTCGCCGCCTGGACCGTGCCGACGAGGCGCAACGCCATCGGGGCGGCGGGCGCGATCACCGCCACCACCGCGTCGATGCGCTTGTCCGCGAAGGCCGCGGCGAGGTCTTCCTCCGCCAGCGGCACCAGCCGCACCTGTCCGGCGGGGATCGGGCCGGTCCCGCCCTCCTGGAGCGTGAGGCCGTAATACCCCATCAGGCTCTTCAACAGCCACAGGTCGGCGTCGCGATGGGCCACGATGCCGAGCCGCTTGCGGGCGAGCCCCGGGAAGGTCGTGATGCCCGAGGGCGCCGGCGAGGCGATCAGCATCGCCTGGTCGCGCAGGATCGCCAGCGTCAGGCCATTCGCCGGCAGGTCGACGTCGGGCCGCACCACCGCGAGGTCGGCTTTGCCCCGCTCGAGCGCCTTGGCGCTCTCGCGCACGTCGTCGAAGGGCAGGATCCTGAGGCGCACCCCCTTCTGGGTGCTCTTCAGGGCCTCCGCATAGGCGCGGATCAGCGCCGGCTCGGTGCCGTCGCGCGGCGCCACCGCGATGGTGAGCGTGGTCGCCTGCAGCAGGTAGAGCGCCACCGCCGCCGCGACGGTGAGTACCAGGCTGGTGACCAGGAAGATGCGCTCGGGCCGGAACGCTCTCGTCATCGCGCGGACATGCCCTCCCTCGAAGATCGGGGTCTTGCATCGGATGAAACCGGGGGAGGGCGACCCGGGTTGCGCGGCGCACGTGTCGCAGGGAGAGGCGGGTCTACGGGTTGACCCGCACCCCGAGCAGATACGTATCCGAGTGGTAGCTCGACCCGACCGCCGTGCTGCTCAGCAATTCGCGGGCGTAGCTCGCGCGGACGCCGAGCCAGCGGTTGAGGCGGTAATCGAGCTTGACGCCTGCGCTGTAGCCCTGCTCGCGGATGCTGGTGCCCTGGTAGTCGTTGCTGATCAGGGTGCCGGTCAGCGTCAGGCGCAGGTTGCGGCGCAGGTCGTGGGTCAGCTCGGCGACGGCGGTGCGGGTGAGGATGCCGCTCGCCCCCGGCACGATGGTCTCGATCACGCCGGTCGAGGCGCCGAGCCGGACCGAGGTGAGGGCGGTCGCCGCCCAGGTCACCGAGCCGTCGATCACCGGGCCGGTGATGTCGCGCAGGCGGCTGTCGGCGTAGCGGCGCGCGAGGTAGCCCCCCGAGACCTCGCCGGTGAGGAGCCGGCTGAACTCGAAGCTCGAGCCGGCGCGCACCGTGATGCCGTCAGAATCGCGGCGCAGGCCGAACTGGTCGACCGCGAAGTCGTGGACCCTGGTGTCGAGCAGGGTATCGACGAAAGGGGTGAAGCCGGGGCGGATCTCGTAGCCGGTGCGCAGGCGCAGGCCGAACTGGTTGGCGTTGCGGTCGTCCTGGCGCAGGACCGTGCCGTCGGTGAGCTGGGCGTTCTCGAAGGTCTGGCGGTCGACGAGGCCCGCCACCGTCACTTGCAGGCGGTTGAAGGCCTGCGTCACCCCGACGGTGCCGCCATAGGCCGCGACGAGGGGCCGGTCGCGGACCTGGACGTTGAGGTCCGGGCTGCCGGCGCGCTGGGTCGAGATGGCGTAGCGGCCCTCGACATCGACCTTGGTGTCGCGGGCGACGTCGAGGCGCAGGCGCATCGCCCCGTCGCCGTCCGGCCGGTTGGCGTTGCGGTTGTCCGGATAGGAGAAGTAGCCGCCGCGCAGCTCGCCGGCGAGCGAGTGGGACGACCAGTCGCTCTCGACGCGCAGCTCGCCCTGGCTGCGCAGGGCGAGCGAGCCGCGGCGGTAGATCGATCGGTCGGGGTTGGAATCGTAGCCGACGCTCTGCTGCAGGGCGGGGAACAGGGTGAGGCTGCCGACCCGGATGCCCAGCGGCGCGTAAGGATCGAGGGGGTCGATGGTCCGGCGACGCAGGAGCGGCGCCGCCGCCGCGATGTCGGGCAGGCCGGCGACCGGGATCTGCACCGTCGGACGCAGGCGCAGGTCGTCGGCGACGCCCTGCTGGGTCGCCTGACGGGTGACGGCGGTGGTGGGCTGGCGGGTCCGCCGCTGCGGCGGCGTGCGCGGCCGGGCACCGAACCGGGCGGCGGCGCCCGGACGAGAAAGGCCGCGGGGCAGGCCGCCCTGGAGCGCCGGATTGGACGCGCGCAGCGCGAAGGTGCCGGGGTCCCGGCCGCCGGGAAGCGGGCCGGCCAGGGCGGGATCGGCCGCCTGCCCCAGGAGCTGCCCCGATCCTTGCCCGAATCCTTGCCCGGATCCCTGGTCCGAGCCGAGCGCGGTCGTCTGGGCGTGGAGCGGCCCCGCGGCGAAGAGGGAAGCTGCCAGCACCAGGGCCGGAACACCCGGGACGGCCTCTCCGCGTGTTCGCCGCTCGTCCGCCACGGTCCGCTCCGCCGGGGCCCGTCAAGGACGGCGGGCCATCATGGTTAAGAGCGTTACAACCGGCAGGGTTAAGCCCCGGTAACCGGCCGGCGGACGATCCTCTCGCGCGGCGCTCACCCGGCCGGCGGGGTCCCGTCGCCAAGGCCGTCGTCAGGAGGGCTCCGGTCCCCTGAGCCGAGGGGGCGCTGCATCAGCACGGTGTCGAGCCAGGCGCCGTGCTTCCAGCCGACGGAGGCGAGCACCCCGACATGCCGGAAGCCGAGGGCGGCGTGCAGGGCGATCGAGGCGGCGTTGTGCGAATCCCCGATCACCGCGACCATCTGGCGAAAGCCCGCCGCCGTCGCCTCCGCGATCAACCGCTCCAGCAGGAGCCGGCCGAGGCCGCGCCCGGCCTGGTCCGGCCGCACGTAGACGGAGTTCTCCACGGTGCCGCGATAGGCCGGGCGGGTCCGGTACGGGCCCGCATAGGCGTAACCCACCACGGCGCCCGCCCGCTCGGCGACGAGGTAGGGATAGCCCCCGTCCACGAGAGCCGCGCGGCGCCGGCCCATCTCGGCCTCGTCCGGCGGTTCGAGCTCGAACGAGGCCCGGCCGGTGATCACGGCCCGCGCGTAGATCGCCGTCACCGCGGGAAGGTCGGCCTCCCGGCAGGGGCGCAAAACCACGTCGTCGCCCGGGATCCCGTCATCCTGCGCCATCGGCCTCGATCCATCCCCGGTGGAAACGCGCGACCCCGCACCTTCTGGCGGGCCGTGCAAGAGCTTATATCCGGATCATGGCTCCTTCATCCCCCGGACGCCCGCAGGTCCGCCGCCTCGACCCGGTGCTCGTCGACCGCATCGCCGCCGGCGAGGTGGTCGAGCGGCCGGCCTCGGCCGTGAAGGAACTGGTCGAGAACGCGGTCGATGCGGGCGCGTCCAGCATCGCGGTGACGATCGCCGCCGGCGGGCGCAAGCTGATCCGGGTCGTCGACGACGGCGGCGGGATGGGGCCCGAGGACCTCGCGCTGGCGGTCGAGCGCCACGCCACCTCGAAGCTGCCGGACGGCGACCTGGAGCGGATCGACACCCTCGGCTTTCGCGGCGAGGCCCTGCCCTCGATCGGTGCGGTGGCCCGCCTCGCCATCACCTCGCGGGTGCCGGGCACTGATCGCGGCCATTCGATCGTGGTCGATGCGGGCCACAAGGGGCCGGTGCGGCCGGCGGCCAGCCAGCCCGGGACCCGGATCGAGGTGACGGACCTCTTCGCCGCCACCCCGGCGCGGCTGAAATTCCTCAAGTCCGACCGGGCCGAGGCGACCGCGGTGGGCGAGATCCTGCGCCGCCTCGCGGTCGCCCATCCGCAGATCCGCTTCACCCTCACGGGCGAGAACGCGTCCTCCGCCGGCCTCGTCTTCCCGGCCGAGTCCGGGCCGGGCTCGTGGCTGCGCCGCCTCGTCGCGGTGCTGGGACCGGAATTCGGGCAGAACTCGGCGCCCCTGAGCCTGGAGCGCGAGGCCTTCGCCCTCGACGGCCATGTCGGGCTGCCGACCTTCCACCGGGCCGCCGCCACCCATGTCCACTTCGTCGTCAACGGCCGGCCGGTGCGCGACCGGCTGCTGCTCTCGGCGGTGCGGGGGGCTTACGCCGACGTGATGGCCTCCGACCGCCATCCGGTCCTGGCGCTCGCGCTCACCTGCGACCCGGCCCTCGTCGACGTCAACGTGCATCCGGCCAAGACCGAGGTGCGCTTCCGCGACCCCGGCCTGGTGCGCGGGCTCATCGTCAGCGCCATCCACGAGGCCCTGCGCCGGGAAGGCGGGCGCAGCTCCGCCACCGTGGCGGCCCGCACCCTGGAGAGCCTGCGGCCGGCGGTGATTCCGGTGACGGCGCAGTCGCCGGCTCAAGCCGCGGCGCGCCAGCCCGCGAGCCTGTTTTCGCGCCGGGACGAGACCGCGCCGACGGGGTCCGGCCGGCCCGAGGCCTTCGGACGCGCTATCGGGCCAGCCGCCCGGGAGGCTCCTTGGGAGGCCTCTCGGGAGGCGCGCGAGCCCGACCAGGCCGCCTACGAGGCGCCGACGAGCGGCTTCGGCGAGGCGGCCCAGGCGCAGTTTGCCGGCGACCTCGCCCTGCCGAGCGCCGACCAGCGCGCGCCCGCGCCCGAGGCGGCGGCCAACCCCGCCGAGCAGCATCCCCTGGGCGCGGCGCGGGCCCAGCTGCACGAGACCTACATCGTCGCCCAGACCCGGGACGGGATCGTCATCGTCGACCAGCACGCCGCCCACGAGCGGCTGGTCTACGAGCGGCTGAAACGCGAGCGGGCGGGTGGCGGCATCGGCCGCCAGATCCTGCTGATCCCCGAGGTGGTCGATCTCGACCCCGTCGAGGCCGACCGGCTCGCCGACGCGGCGGACGCCCTGCAGGATCTCGGCCTCGTCCTCGAAGCCTTCGGCCACGGCGCGGTGCTGGTGCGGGAGGTGCCCTCGGCGCTCGCCGGCGGGTCCTTGCGCGCGCTCCTCACCGATGTGGTCGACGCGCTCACCGAGGGCGGCGCCGACCCGCTCGCCCGCCGCCTCGACGCCGTCCTGTCGCGGATGAGCTGCCACGGCTCGATCCGGGCCGGCCGCCGCCTGCGGCCGGAGGAGATGAACGCGCTCCTGCGCGAGATGGAGGCGACGCCGTTCTCCGGCCAGTGCAACCATGGCCGCCCGACCTATGTCGAGCTGAAGCTGTCCGATGTGGAGCGGTTGTTCGGGCGGCGCTGATGGCGCGCGCCCGAGGCCGGACGCGAGTTCCGGCAACGGCACCCGGAGCAGCTTGCGTTTCGCTCGGACAGGCTTACACTTGTTACAGACATCGGCGATACAGGCCGTCATGCCGGAGACAGTGGCCGTCATCCCGTCGCCCGCAGCGGATCGCGAGCCGAATGCCCGTCTCGCCCAGGAGATCCGCCGGTTCCGAAGCGAGGGCGCTCGCGAGGCTGGCGCCCTGACGCTGCTTGGCCCCTCCGGCGAGACGTTCGGTACGCTGACCGAGTCGGCAGTGCTGGCCCTCGAAGCCGCCTTGACGCAGCTCGCCGAAACCGACGAGGTCATGCTGGGGTCACGGGACACCGAGTTGTCGCCCGAGGCTGCCGCCAGGGTTCTCGGCGTCTCCAGGCCTGTGGTCTACCATCGCATGAAGACGGGCCGGCTGCCTTATCGGGAGGCCGGCTCGCACAGGCGCGTCCTCTACAAGGACGTCCTGGCGCTGCGACGCTTCGAGGAGGAGCGGTGCGCCACATCCAAGGCTCTGAGCGAGGATGCGGACGGGCAGGAGGAACCGGCGCCGCGTGCGTCCTGAGATCGTCAACGTCCTCGCGGACGCGAATGTCCTCTGGTCTCCGCAGTTGCGCAACCTGTTCCTCCAGCTCGCGCATCAGGATGTCTTCCATATCTTCTGGACCGATCTGGTCATCGAGGAGTGGCTCCGGAACATCGAACCCGATCAGCGCGCTCGATGCGAGGCGGGAACAGTGCCACTGATGCGGCGGCATTTCCCGGAGGCTTGGCTACCGGCGATGACGCCGACGCCATTCGGGACGACCGACCCGAAGGACCCCACGTCGCAGCCGCCGCCGTCCACGTGGCTCCGTCAGTGCTGGTGACCTGGAACCTGGGGGATTTCGACTAGGAAGTCCTGCGGGTCGATGGCGTCGAGGTCCTGTCGCCGGACCGCTTCCTGCGCCGAACATTCGACGCTGACCCGGCCACCGTGCTCGCGTTCACGCGTCAGGCGCAGGCGAACCTGACCAGGACGGCACCGACCTGGGAGGCGTACACGGCGGTCCTCCTGAGAATCGGGCTCGTGGATTTCGTGGCCGGAATCAAGGCACACGAAACATCCTCGAACGCAGCGGATAGCCCCAAAATCGATGAAAATTAATAAGTTCATCCATGAGGATAAATTTGATAAATATTGAAGTGCGAGGCATCGTTACTGTGATGATGTCCTGGCAAAACATAACTCATAGCGACGATGAAGCGCCCCGTCTCCAGCGCATACACACACACGCATGGATCACTCGCCTTTAACACGGCCGATGGCGCATACGAGCCCGCCTGACCAATCGGTCGCATCCCCGTTCAGTACAGCGGCGGCGTGCCTCGGTTTCGTTACCATGCGATCTCCGGTATAGATGACGTGAGCGAGCATAAAAGCTCGCGGCCATACTTGGGATAGCCTCTCCTCCGACGGATCCGGGCGGCGCACGGCGCTGCATCCGGGCCGAATGCCCGCGGCCGACGTCCCCGCATGCCCCATCGAAGCCGGCCCGAGATCCGGCACCGGACACCAGGGCCCGGGATGAGATCCCGCACGAGGAGACGCTCCCCATGGACATCCGCAAATGCGCCGCCGAGGCGATCGGCACCTTCTGGCTCACCTTCGCCGGCTGCGGCAGCGCCGTCGTCGCGGCAGCCTTCCCGGAGGTCGGGATCGGCCTGCTCGGGGTATCGGCCGCCTTCGGCCTGACCGTTGTCACCATGGCCTACGCCATCGGCCACATTTCCGGCTGCCATCTCAACCCGGCGGTGACGATCGGGCTCGCCGCAGGCCGGCGGTTCCCGGGGCGGGACATCGTCCCCTACGTCGTCGCGCAGCTCGTCGGCGGCGTCGCGGCGGCGGGCCTGCTCTACGTGATCGCCTCCGGCGCTCCGGGCTTCGACCTCGCCAAGGGCTTCGCCGCCAACGGCTACGGCGAGCACTCGCCCGGGCAGTACTCCCTCGTCGCTTGCTTCCTCGCCGAGGTGGTGCTGACCCTGATGTTCCTGTTCGTGATCATGGGGGCGACCCACGGCAAGGCGCCGGTGGGCTTCGCGCCGCTGGCGATCGGTCTCTGCCTGACCCTCGTCCACCTGGTCGGCATCCCGATCACCAACCTGTCGGTCAACCCGGCCCGCAGCACCGGACCGGCCCTCATCGTCGGCGGCTGGGCGACGGCGCAGCTCTGGCTGTTCTGGGTCGCGCCGATCATCGGCGGTGCCCTCGGCGGCATCCTGTACCGCTGGTTGAGCGAGGAGCCCTCGGCGCAGGTCACCGGCGTCCCGAGCGCCGCCGCGACGCATTGATGCCGATCGCGCCTCGCCCGCGACGCGTCGGGGGCGAGGCGCGATCGGCATC
>NZ_LABZ01000116.1 GCF_001043955.1 Methylobacterium tarhaniae
GGGTGGCGGCGGGCCTGTGGGACGGGCCGGGATGATGGGCGCAGGAGCGACCGGTCACCTCCGATCATCCATGGACCGCTGACGAAGGCGAGCGGGTCACGCCGGTTTTCGCAGGCACGACAGAGATTTGGTGCGCCATCCTGCGATCTCGCACGAAGTCGCCGCACGTCGGCGCGCGTCTGCGAGGCGGATTGAGCAGGCCGCCGCAAACCATTGCCGCTTCGGTCAAACCCGTCCGCGCCGCCCTTCGGCCAGCCACATCGCCAGCACGGCCGCCGCGATCGCCGCCAGCGCCGCGAGACCGAGGCCCAGCGGATAGACCGAGACGCCCCGCACCACCGCGCTGTCGCTCGGGCGGAAGCCGATCCAGTCCGAGCCGGAGAGCCGGCCGGAGCGGACGATCTGCAGCCGCGGGATCGCGAGCCCGCCGCCCACCTCGGCGAGGCGGCGCACCGAGCCGCCGGTGGCCTCGGCGATGCCGCGCAGGCGCTCGGTGTCGCTGAACACGTCGACCAGCTCGCGCGGGTTGGCCGGGCCGACGCTGACGAAGGCGACGAGGGTGCCGGCCCGCAGGGTATGCAGCCCGAGCTCGTCGGCCTCGAAGGTGGCGGCGAACAGGCCCGGCTTGTCGGGGTTCAGCGTCAGGGTGCGGCTCCTGCCGCCCGGCGCCGTGACGGTGACGGGCTCGGTGGTGTCGCCCATCGTCTGGCGCTCGACCCGGACCTCGCGACCATGGCCCGTAGTCGAGGCCCGCAAGGCCTCCTCCTCCAGGGCCGGCTCCTTCATCAGCCAGTGGCCGAGGCGGCGCAGCAGGTCGAGATGCGGCCCGCCCCCCTCGTAGCCCCGGGCCCAGAGCCAGGCATGGTCGGACAGGAGGAGCGCCACCCGGCCCTTCTCCTCGCGGGAGAGAGCGAGCAGCGGCAGCGCATCGGCGCCGGCCATGATCGGGGTCACGCCGGGGCGAACCTCGGCGCCGATCAGGCGCAGCCAGTCGCCCCAGGCCGGGGGCGAGGCCTCGGAGCCCGGCAGGTCGCGGGTGACCGGATGGCGCTGGCCGCTGCCGGTGAGGGCCGCCTTGTAGGGCCGCTCGACCACGCGGCCATTCGGCTCGCCCGGCAGGATGGCGGCAAGCCGCGTGCGGGCGAGGCTCGCGGCCGAGGCGAATTCGGGCCCCGCCGCGATCAGGAGCGCCCCGCCCTCGCGCACGTAGCGCACGATGTTGTCGAAGTAGCTCGACGGCAGCACGCTCTGGTTGGCGTAGCGGTCGAAGATGATGAGGTCGAAGTCCTTGATCTTCTGCTGGAACAGCTCCCGCGTCGGGAAGGCGATCAGCGACAGCTCGGAGATCGGGGTGCCGTCCTGCTTCTCCGGCGGGCGCAGGATGGTGAAGTGGACGAGGTCCACGTTGGCATCGGACTTGAGGAGGTTGCGCCAGGTCCGCTCGCCGGCATGCGGCTCGCCGGAGACGAGCAGCACCCGCAACTTCTCGCGAATGCCCTCGATCGGCAGCACCGCGCGGTTGTTGGCGGTGGTCAGCTCGCCCGGCAGCGCCTCGGCCTCGATCTCGACGACGTTGGGACCCCCGTGCTCGACCCGCAGGGTCAGGTTGAAGGGCTGGCCGGTGCGCACGGACTGGCGCACCACCTCCTCGCCGTCGCGGCGCACCGTCACCACCGCCGATCCGGTGCCGCCGCGCTCCATCACCTCGGCCCGGACGGTCTGGTCGCGCCCGACGATGCCGAAGCGCGGCGCCTCGATCAGGCGGATCTGCCGGTCGCGCTCGTCGGGCCGGCCGGTGACCAGCACGTGGAGCGGCGCCTTGAAGCTCGCCGAGGAGAGGTTGGCCGGGATGTCGTGAACGACGCCGTCGGTCAGCATCACCACGCCGGCGAGGCGATCGGGCGGCACGTCGGCCAGCGCGCTGGACAAGGCCGTGAACAGCCGCGTGCCCTCGTCGCCGCCGGCCTCCGGCACCTCGACGAAGCGCGGCTCGATCGCGTTGAGCGTACCGAGGCGCCGCTCCAGCTCGGCCCGCACCCGGTCGGTCATCGCCGGCCGGTCGCCGAGGCCTTGCGAGCCCGAGCGGTCGACCACGACGGCGACGATATCCTTGACCGGCTCGCGCTCCTCCTGGACCAGCGAGGGATTGGCCAGCGCCAGCAGCACCAGGGCGAGGACAAGGACGCGCAAGAGCGCCACCGGCCCGCGGGCCAGGACGGCGACCCCGGCGAGGATCGCGGCGAGGCAGCCCAGGGCCCAGAGGGCCGGGACGGGGACGAGCGGGGCGAGGCTGAGGCTCAGCATAAGTGGTACCGTTGTAGGGTGCGACGCCTCACTGCCCCAACCGCTCCAGGAGCGCCGGCACGTGAACCTGGTCGGCCTTGTAGTTGCCGGTGAGCGCGTACATCACGAGGTTGACGCCGCCGCGGAAGGCCATCTCACGCTGCCGCGGATCGCCGCCGACGAGGGGGTAGAGGGCTTCGCCGCGTCGGCCGATGGCCCAAGCGGAGGCGAGGTCGTTGCCGGTGATGACGATCGGCGAGACGCCGTCGCCGGCCCGGGCCGGGCGGCGCTCGCCCCCGTCGCCTCCCGGCGGCAGGGCCTCGACCCAGGTCTGCCCGGTCGCATAACGGCCGGGAAAGCCGTCGACGAGGTAGAACGCCTTGGTGAGCACGTGGTCGCGGGGCACCGGCTCGAGTTCCGGCACCTCGAGGGTCGCGAGCATGCGCTGGAGGTAGAGCGCCTCCGGCGTCGGCGGGCCGCCGGGGCGGGCGGTCATCGCGTCGCGGGTGTCGAAGATCACCGTGCCGCCATTCTTCATGAACGCGTCGATCCGGCGGATCGCCGCCTCGCTCGGCTGCGGCCGGTTCGGCACGATCGGCCAGTAGATCAGCGGGTAGAAGGCGAGTTCGTCCCGGACCGGGTCGATGCCGGCGGGCTCGCCGGGTTCGAGCGCGGTGCGGCTCGCCAGCATCTGGGTCAGGCCCGCGAGACCGGCCCGGCTGGTCTCGTCGACGGCCGCGTCCCCGGTGACCACGTAGGCGATGCGGGTGACGAGCGCCGATTCGATGCCGTTCGGCCGGTTGGCGGCGGGTTCGACCGCGCGGGCGGTCTCCGGTGCGGCCCCCAGCACCAGGAGGCCGAGGATGAGGGCTGCGGCGGCCGGCCGGCGGCGCAGGCGCGCCGCCATCCGCCCGAGGAAGCCGCCGAGCCACAGGCTCGCCAGGGTATCGAGGGCGAGACACAGCAGGGCCGTGAGGAAGAACGGGCCGCGCAGGTCGCGGGTGCGGGCCTCCTCCAGGCCGCCGAAGCGGGCACCGGAGAGCGCCTTGAGGTCGAGGGGCTTCAAACGATCCTCGGCAGTGAGCGCGTTGACGGCGAGGCCGCCATCGGCCGGGCCGTAATAGCCCGGCGGATGCTCCGGCGTCGCCCGCTCTGTCCAGGTCGCCGGCACCGCCCGGGCGGTGGCCGGGGGAGGCTTCAGGGCGCCGAACCCGTCGAGGGTGAGGCGCGGGGCCAGCACCGGCGGCGGGGCGCCCGGGCCGGCGCCGGTGGTCGGCGGGGTGGTGCCGGCGAGCGCGACGACCCGGCGCAGCATGGTCACGAACAGGCCCGACAGCGGCAGGTTCGACCAGGTGGTGTCGGCGGTGACGTGGACCAGGACCACGAGGCCCTCCCCCCGCTTGGTGGCGGTGACGATCGGGGTGCCGTCCTGCAGGGCGGCCCAGGTGCGCCGGGCGAGCTCGCCGTCCGGCTCGGCGAGAATCTGGCGCCGCACGCCGATATCCGCCGGCGGCGTCAGGCCCGCGAAGGGGCTCTCGGGTGAGAAGGGCGCCAGGGTGCGCGGGCTGTCCCAGGACAGGGTGCCGCCGAGGGTGCGCCCGCCCCGGCGCAGGCGCACCGGCACGAGGTCGTCGCTGCCGGCGGCGAGACGCGGGCCGGCGAAGCGCAGGAGCAGCCCTCCCTTGTCGACGAAGGCGGAGACCCGCTCCAGGGTCGCGGGGTCGAGGGCGCCGACATCGGCCAGCACCAGCACCGAGACCTGGGAATCGAGCATCTGGCCGATCGACTCGGCGACGCCGCGCCCGGCTCGGGGCTCCTGCACGTCGGCGAAGGGGGTCAGCGCCCGGGAGAGGTAGTAGGTCGGCGAGAGGAGCGGCTGGGCCTGGTCGGCGGTGCCGCCGAAGACGAGGCCGACCCGGCGCCGCCGGCCGCGCTCGTCGGCCAGCACCACGGCGCCGGCCGAATGCTCGCCCGCCACCTCGAACCGCGCGATGGTGTTGCGCAGCTCCACCGGCAGGTCGAAGCGGACGTCCGCTGCGGTGGCGTCGCCGGGAAACAAGAAGGTCGTCTCGGCGAGCGGCAGGCCCTTGGCGTCGAGGGCCCGGACCGTGCCGGCATCGCGCCCGTTGGGTGCGGCGCGCACCACGCTGACGCCGAGCTGGCCGCCCGAGGCATCCGGGCCGGCAAGGCCCAGGGCCGGCGGCCGCTCGGCCTTGAGCACGGTGACGTCGGCGCGGTTGCGCGACGCGAAGGCGGCGAGGCCCGCCGGGAAGGCGTCGCCGTCCGGTCCCGCCACGCCGTCGCTGACCCAGACCACGGCGCTGCCCGGATTCCGCTCCAGGAAGGCGCCGAGCCCCGGCAGCTGCGCCGACCGGTCGGCGAGGTGCGGCAGCGGCTCGATCGCGCGCAGGCGCTCCAGGGCCGGGCCGGGACCGGTGGCCTCCAGCCCCGCCGGGGCCGCGGCGGTGGCCAGCAGCGCCACGGGCCGCCCGGCCCGGGAGGCCGCCTCGACCTCGGCGGTGGCGACGCGAACCCGGTCGCGCCAGTCCTGTGCCGAGGAAAACCCGTTGTCGAGGATGAGGAGGAGCGGCGTGCGCCCGTCGCCCACGGCTTGCGGCGTGGGGTTCCAGACCGGCCCCGACACCGCCAGGATCAGGCAGGCGGCGGCCAGCAGGCGCAGGGCCAGGAGCCAGGGCGGGGTGCGGGCCGGGGTCTCGCGCTCCGGCAGCAGGTCGGCGAGGATGCGCAGTGGCGGGAAGTCGATCCGCCGCGGCCGCGGCGGCGTCACCCGCAGCAGGTACCAGAGCGCCGGCAGGGCGAGGAGTGCCGCGAGGGCGGCGGGGGCGGCGAAGCTGAGGGGCAGTCCGAACATCGAAGGCGTCCTCAGCCCGCGCCGCGGGCGGCGGCAACCAGGGTGACGAGGCGAAAAGCCGCCTCGCTCGCCGGCCGGTCCGTGCGGTGCAGCGTGAGCGTCCAGCCCTGGGCCCGGACGATCTCCGCCAACGCGTCGCGATGGGCACGGATCCGCCGGCGATAGGCCTCGCCCCAGGACGCGGCGTCGCCGACCCTGAGCGACAGGCCGGCTTCGAGGTCGTGCAGCTCGGCCTGGCCGGAGAACGGGAACGTCTCCTCGACCGGATCGATCACCATCACCAGGTGGCCGCGGCTGCCGGCGGCGGCGATCGCCGCGACCGAGGCCCGCACCTGCTCCGGAGGGCTCAGGAAATCGCCGATCAGCACCACCTCGTCGAACCGGCCGACCGGCGCGCGGGGCGGCAGGTCCTCGTCGAGGCCGGACGTGTCGGCGACGAGGGTCTCGGCCATCCGCTCGACGATGGTGCGGGTGGCCTGCGGCCGCGACAGGCCGAGCAGCCCGACCCGCTCGCCGGCCTCCACGAAGGCGTCGCCGAGGGCCAGCCCGAGAACCAGGGCGCGCTCGATCTTGGGCGCCTGGGCGAGGGTGGAGCCGAAGCCCATCGAGGCCGAACGGTCGACCCAGAACCAGACGGTGTGGGCCGCCTCCCATTCCCGCTCGCGGACGTAGAGCCGATCGTCCCGGCCTGAGCGGCGCCAGTCGATCCGGCTCGCCGCCTCGCCTGCGACGAACGGGCGGAACTGCCAGAAGCTCTCGCCCGGGCCGGACCGGCGGCGACCGTGCAGGCCGTGCGCCAGGGTCGCGGCGACCCGGCGGGCCTCCAGGATCAGGCGCGGCATCCGCTCGGCGAGCGAGAGGGCGGTCTCGGTCTCCCGCCGACCGGGCGTGCGGGCGGCCGCGTCGAGGACGCGCGTCGAGGCCACCGGGGTCAGAGCCGCCCGACGAGGCGGCCGATCAGGCCGGGAATCGTCTCTCCGTCGGCGCGGGCCGCGAAGGTGAGCGCCATGCGGTGCTTCAGCACCGGCTCGGCGAGGGCCGCGACGTCGTCGACGGAGGGGGCGACCCGGCCCTCGATCAGCGCCCGGGCGCGCACCGCCAGCATCAGCGCCTGGCTGGCGCGGGGGCCGGGGCCCCAGAGCAGCTTGTCGGCGACCAGGGCGTCGCCCCCGACAGGGCGCGCGGCGCGCACGAGGTCGAGGATCGCGTCCACCACCGCCTCGCCGACCGGCAGGCGCCGCACCAGGCGCTGGGCCGAGAGCAGGGCTTCGGTGTCCATCACCGCCTGCGGCCGGTGCTCCTCGGCGCCGGTGGTCTCGAGCAGGATGCGCCGCTCGGCGGCGCGGTCGGGATAGCCGACGTCGATCTCGAGGAGGAACCGGTCGAGCTGCGCCTCGGGCAGCGGATAGGTGCCTTCCTGCTCGATCGGGTTCTGGGTCGCCAGCACGTGGAACGGCCGCGGCAGGTCGTGGCGGGCGCCGGCCACCGAGACGAAGCGCTCCTGCATCGCCTGAAGCAGGGCCGACTGGGTGCGGGGGCTGGCGCGGTTGATCTCGTCCGCCATCAGGAGCTGGGTGAAGACCGGTCCGCGCACGAAGCGGAACGAGCGGTGCCGGTCCTGGTCCTCGTCGAGGATCTCGCTGCCGAGGATGTCGGAGGGCATCAGGTCGGGGGTGAACTGCACCCGGCGCGCATCGAGCCCGAGCACGGTGCCGAGGGTCTCGACCAGCTTGGTCTTGGCGAGGCCCGGCAGGCCGACGAGCAGGCCGTGGCCCCCCGCCAGCACCGTGACCAGCGCGAGGTCGACCACATTCTCCTGCCCGAAGATGACGCCGTGGATCGCCTCCCGGGCGCGCCCCACGCTGGCGAGGCAGGCCTCCGCGGCGGCGACGATGCCGTCATCCATCTGGGTCGCGGCGGCCGGCGCGCTGGCTTGGGTCATGCGGGATCCTCGTCGTCATCCGGGGGCCTTGCAGCCCCCCTATCGAGGTCCGCGAGTGTGGATCCCTTCCGCACCGCAAGGCAAGGTCGGCGCGACGACGCAGGGCGCGGGACGCGGCGCAGCTTTCGCACGGCGTGCGGAATCATTCCTCGCGGCGTTCAAATCAGTAGCTGTTCAGAGAAAGAAGAGGCGCGGGCGATCCCCTCTCCCCGCCCGCGGGGAGAGGAGAAGCGCACGCCTCCTGCGGCAGCGCCTCGCGCAGGATTGATGGATGATCGGTGCCGCCTCACGGCTCCTTGCAGGAAAAACTCTCCGCCTTGTCCGCCTCGCCGCCCTGGTAGCGCGCCTCTTTCGGGAACGGGCAGAGCGGCCGCGTGCGGCCCGGGAAGGCGGTGCCGCGGGCCAGCAGCCGCTCGGGCGCCTCACCGCGTTCGGTCCAGGCTTCGATGGCGGTAAGCGGGTCGAAATCGTCGAGGGCCGGCCCACCGCCGCAATGGGTCATGCCGGGCACCAGGAACAGGCGCGCCCGTTCCGCGAGCGCCGCCGCCCCGCCGTTGTGGCGGGTCAGCTCCTGCCAGTGATCGACGAGGTCGCGGGCGGAGAAAACCGGGTCGGCCACGCCCTGGTAGACGAGGAGCCGGCCGCCGCGTGCGGCGAAGGTCGACAGGAAGGTGCCGGTCGGATCGTTGAGGGCGGCGGTCTCGGCGGTGCGTGGGGTGTCGCGGTCGAAGTCGAAGCGGAGCGCGTCGAAGCCCGGATCCGGCGGGGTGAGGAAGTAGTTCGCGATCGACGCGGGGCCGAGGGTGGCGTTGCGCGCATTCGGTGTCCCCGTCTTCGAGGTGCCGAGCTTCCAGGCCCGCCAGCCCGGCGCCGCCAGGCCCGGATCCCAGGGCCAGGAGGCGTAGACCGGCCGCTCCTGCGAATCACGAGCGCCGCCGAAGCTTTTCCGCAAGGCCTCGACCTGCGGGTGGCTGAGGCAGGTGCCGGTCTTGTCGCCGGGACAGGCGAGGCTCGCGGGATCGAACCGGCAGGAGGCCACGGCCTCGACCGTGCCGTCGGTCAGCCCGTCGGCGGCGTCGCAGGTCTTGAGGACGGACTGCGCCACGAGATCCAGGTCGCCTTGGCTGAAGGCCTCGGCCAGGATCGGCTTGCCCTCGGCGGTCTTCGGGGCGGCGGACAGGAAGGCGCGCGTGTCCCAGATCTGGCCGAGGGCCGCCCGGGTGAGCCGGAAGGCCGGAGCCCCGGCGACGATGCCGTCGAAGGCGGTGGGAAAGCGGGTCGCCGCCATCAGGGCGGAGCGGCCGCCATTGGAACAGCCCATGAAGTAGGCATGCGCCGGGGCGCGGCCGTAGCGGGCGGCGATCAGCGCCTTCGCCTCCTGCGCCACGGCGCCGACGGACCGATAGGCGAAGTCGATCCGCGCCTGCTGGTCGAGGCCGAAGGAGGCGTCGGCATTGTCGCGGCCGCGATGGCCGGAATCGGTCGAGGCGACGGCGTAGCCGCGCAGCAGGGCCGGCGGTGCCGTCGCGCCGGAGACCGGGATCGCGCCCAGGGCCTCGCCGACCACGCCGTCGAGCCCACCGCCGCCCTGGAACAGGAAGCGGCCGTTCCACGTCTCCGGCAGGCGCAGCTGGAAGCCGATTCCGTACTCGACGCCCCCTGCCCCGACCCGCGGGTCGATCGTGCCCTCGACGAGGCAATGGGCCGGCAAAGCCGCCTTCGCCCGAGCGGCCCCGGTGAGGGCGGCCCGGCCCGGGTTGTCGGCCGGCAAGGTGCCGGCGGGTACGGCCTCGGTTCGCGTGATGCGCAGGTCCGGCCGGGCGAGGCGCACGAGGTCGCCGCAGGCGAGCGGGGCGGCGAGAGCCGGCGGAGCGAGGGAGGCGGCGATGACGATGGGCAGGGCGAGCCCTGCTCCCCGCGTGACGTTGCGTGCCATCAGTCCCTCCCCCAGAGATCCGCCGGATTCTTGCGCACATGACGCCGTTGCGGCCGACACTCGGCCTCGGCGCGTCCGCGCCGTCAAGCGACGGCGGCGCGGATCGTCGGTGGGAACCCTGCGGCAGCACGCGCCCTGTCGCCGCGACCGGGCGGGGCGACGCGGTGCCGGTGATGAATCCCCGCAGCCGACGCCGCGGCACGACTGGATCCAGGTGAACATTCTGGAGGCGCTGCGCCAGCACTGGCGCAGTCGATCTGCCGGAGATCGGCGTCATGCCGACATTCGCGACGGTCTACGACGACATGCCGCTCGTGTAGCAGCGGAGAACAGGGATCGCTTGCGCCGGTCGAGCGTCGCGGCGCCCCACTTCACCCCAGCTCCGTCACCAGGAACTCCCGCACCGCCCCCGCATCGATCCCCGGCGCGATGAAGCTTCTCCCGATCCCGCGGGCCAGGATGAAGGTGAGCGCGCCGTCCCGGACCTTCTTGTCCTGGCGCATGGCGTCGAGGAGCTGGTCGGCGTCGCCGCTTCCGCCCGGGACCTGGGCGAGCGTGGTCGGCAGGCCGGCGAGCGCCAGGTGGTTGGCGACGCGGCCGGCATCCTGGCCCGGGCACAGGCCGAGCCGGGCGGAGAACCGGAAGGCGAGGCACAGGCCGATCGCCACTGCCTCGCCGTGGACGAGGCGGGCGGAGTCGTAGGCGGTCAGGCGCTCCAGGGCATGCGCGAAGGTGTGGCCGAGATTGAGCAGCGCCCGCTCGCCATCCTCGCGCTCGTCGCGCACCACCACCCCGGCCTTGGCCCGGCAGCAGGCGGCCACGGCGGCCTCGCGGGCCGGGCCGCCCGAAAAAATCTCGGCGAGGTTCGCCTCGCACCAGGCGAAGAACTCGGGAGAATCGATCAGCCCGTACTTCGCCACCTCGGCGTAGCCGGCGCGCATCTCGCGCAGGGACAGGGTGTCCAGGGAGGCGGTGTCGGCGATGACCAGGCTCGGCTGGTGGAAGGCGCCGACGAGGTTCTTGCCGTGAGGCGAGTTGATCCCGGTCTTGCCGCCGACCGAGGAATCGACCTGGGCGAGGAGCGTGGTCGGCGCCTGGACGAAGCGCACGCCCCGGCGCAGGGACGCCGCCGCGAAGCCCGCCAGGTCCCCGACGACGCCGCCGCCGAGGGCCAGGACGAGGTCGCCCCGCTCGACCCGGTGCGCGATCAGCCCGTCGCAGACCTGGGCGAAGCCCGCATAGCTCTTCGAGCCCTCGCCCGGCGCCACCGCGATCAGGGCAGTGCGCAGGCCGGCCCGCGCCAGCGAGGCGGTGACGGCCTCGCCGTACTCCGCCGCCACGGTCTCGTCGCTCACCACCCCGACGGCCCGGGCCCCGAGGGCCGCGACCCGGGGGCCGATCTCGGCGAGCAGCCCGCGGCCGATCAGGATGTCGTAGGCCCGGCCCCCGTCGAGAGGCACGTGAACGGTCTCGCTGTGCACTGTCGTCCTCGAAATCCGTCGGAGGTCGTCTACTGGGCGGCCAGGCCGTGGCCGGCGAAGTCAGGCGCGGCGGAAGCCGGATCGTCCACCGCGTCGCGTACCGGATCGGCCGCCGGCCCCTCCGGCGCAGGGCCTTCCGCCTCTCCGCCGGCCATCTCCCCGCCCGCCATGTAGAGGTCGAGGGCCTCGAGCACGTCCTGCACCACCCGGTCGTGGGAGACGTCGCGGGACACCACGACCACGTCGGCCCCGCCATAGACGGGATGGCGCAGGTCCATCAGCCGGCGCATCGTGCCCTCGGGATCCTCGTTCTGGAGCAGCGGCCTGCCGGGCCGCTTGCGCACCCGGCGCATCAGCACGTCCAGCTCCGCCTTGAGCCAGACCGAGACCCCGGCCTCGCCGATGCGCTGGCGCGTCTCGGCCCGCATGAAGGCGCCGCCGCCGGTGGCGAGCACCATCGGGCCCTCGCGCAGGAGGCGGGCGATGACCCGCTCCTCGCCGTCGCGAAAGCTCGGCTCGCCATAGATGGCGAAGATGTCCGGGATGGTCAGGCCGGCCGCCGCCTCGATCTCGTGGTCGGCGTCCTTGAAGATCAGGCCGAGGCGCCCCGCCAGGCGCTTGCCGACGGTGCTCTTGCCCGCGCCCATGAGCCCGACCAGCACGATCGAGCGCAGGCCGAGACCCCGGCGCACGCGCGACTCGATCGACTGTTCATGAGGGGGACGCTGGTTCATGCGGCGTTCTTTAGCCTGTTTTTCGCGCAGGGCGAAACGGCGGATGTCCGGGAAAACCATCGGTTTTCCCCTCCTGTCCCTCCGTCCGCCTCGGCACCCGCGCAACAGCCGCCGGCTTTCGGCCGGCACAGGTCCGGGCGGACTTGCCTCAGGGGACGACGCGTGGTCGAACCGACGGCCAAGGCGGCCGAGCTTCCTGACGCCCGCGCCGCTCGTTGTCACGCGTAGTCCCGGGACCCCGCCGACGTGCCGACCCTCTTCCGTTTCCTGGCCGTGGTGGCGATCCTGGCCGGGCTCGCCTTCGCGGCGATGTTCGCCCTCGCCACCTTCGTCGAGCCGACCCCGCGCGAGATCACCGTCACCATTCCGAACACGAAGCTCCAGCCGAAATGAGCGCCGCGATATGAGCGCCTTGGGTCCCCAGGACCTGATGCACGCCTATCTCGACATGCTGGCGGCCGAGCGCGGTGCGGCCGCCAACACGCTCGAGGCCTACCGGCGCGACCTCGACGACTACCTCGCCCACCTCGCGGGCAAGCGGATCGATCCCGGCGCGGTCGAGGCCGCCGGCATCCGGGCCTATCTCGCCGAGCTGGAGGCACGCGGCCTCAAGAGCACCTCGGCGGCGCGCCGGCTCTCCTGCGTGCGCGGCTTCCATCGCTTCCTCTACGCGGAGGGGATGGCCGAGGCCGATCCCACGGCCCCGGTCTCCGGCCCGAAGCGCGGCCGCGGCCTGCCGAAGGTGCTCTCCGTGGCCGAGGTCGACCGGCTGCTCACGGTCGCCAAGGAGGCCGCCGCCAAGGCCGCCAGCGCCGAGACGCCGAACCCCGCCGAGGCGGCGCGGGCCGGGCGGATGCACTGCCTGATCGAGCTCCTCTACGCCACGGGCCTGCGCGTCTCCGAGCTGGTCGCCCTGCCCCGCGCCGCCGGCTCCACCAAGGAGCGGTTCCTGGTGGTGCGCGGCAAGGGCGGGCGCGAGCGCCTGGTGCCGCTGACGGAGGTGGCGCGCCAGGCCATGGCGGCCCATCTCGCCACCCTGACCGCGCCCGGCCCCTGGCTGTTTCCCGCCGACAGCGAGACCGGCCACCTGACCCGCCAGGCCTTCGCCCGCGACCTGAAGGCGGTGGCTGCCGCCGCCGGCATCCGCACCGACCGGATCAGCCCCCACGTCCTGCGCCACGCCTTCGCCAGCCATCTCCTGCAGAACGGCGCCGACCTGCGGGTGGTGCAGGAACTCCTCGGCCATGCCGACATCTCGACGACGCAGATCTACACCCACGTGCTCGACGAGCGCCTGAAGCAGATGGTCCGCGACCTCCATCCCCTGGCGAGCGCCTGACGCCACCACGACGGACGGGTGACGCTGCGACCCGGGCGACCTATCTGGACCTCCGAGGCGGCAGAAGCCGCGAGGGGGAAGCGCACGTGCCGGTCTCGACCTTGTCCATCGTCGCCCAGGTCCTGGCGCTGGCGCTCATCGTTGCGACCCTGCTGCCGTTCTGGCGCAGCCGGGCCGGGCTGGTGCGCACCTTCGACTTTCCGCGCTTCCAGATCGCCGCCGCGATCCCGCCGGTCCTCGTCCTGCTGATGCTCGCCGGGCAGGATCCGGTGTCCCTCGCCCTCGGCGCCGGGCTCCTGGGAGCGCTCGGGCTGCAATTGCGGCACATCCTGCCCTTCACCCGCCTGACCGGGCCGAAAGCCGGCGCCGCGCCGAAGGATGCGGATCCGGCGGCCTGCGTCTCGATCCTGATCGTCAACGTGCTGCAATCGAACCGGGCCTATCACCGGCTGCTCGCGGTGGCGGAGGCGAGCGATCCCGACCTGATCCTGGCGCTCGAGACCGATGCGGCCTGGCGCGACGCGCTGGCCCCCTTGCGGGCGCGCTATCCCCACGGGGTCGATCAGGCGCAGGACAACACCTACGGGCTGATCCTCTATTCCCGCCTGCCGCTCGACGACCTGCAGGTGCGCTTCCTGATCGAGGATGACGTGCCGTCGGTGCGCGCCGGCGTCACGCTGCCCTCGGGTGAGCGCTTCACCTTCCACGGCGTCCATCCGCGCCCGCCGCATCCGGGCCAGAGCAGCGCGACGCGGGACGGGGAGCTGGTGCTGGTCGCCCGCGAGGTCGCGCGGGAGGGCGGTCCCGCCGTGGTGGCGGGGGACCTCAACGACGTCGCCTGGTCGCGCACCACGCGCCTGTTCCAGGCCATCGGCGGCCTCCTCGACCCGCGGGTCGGACGGGGCGCCTACCCGACCTTTCACGCGAACTGGCCGATGCTGCGCTGGCCCCTCGACCACGTCTTCTTCAGCGAGCATTTCCTGCTCGCCCGGCTGGAGCGCCTGCCGAATGTCGGCTCCGACCATTTCCCGATCCTGATCGCCCTGTGCCGCGATTCCCGGGCCGAGGCCGTCCAGGAGCCGCCGGCGGCGGATACCGAGGATCGCCGCGAGGGCGCCGAGGCGGTGGCGGAGGCACGGGAGGCGGCCGGACCATAAAAGTCAGACAGTATGACTTTTCGGCCGGGCGCGGGCGTGCTGTAAGAGGCTGATCGGCGCCGCTCGGGCGCCTCCCCGGTCGGTACGTCACGCGGATGCGCGCACCCTTTGCCATGCCCCCTGTCGCCCCCGGTCTGGTGGTGATCCCGGCGGCGCGCGCCCGGTCCAACCATGCCGAGGTGGCGCGCAACCTCGGCATCGCGGTCATCGCCGGCCGCTACCCGGCCGGCGCCAAGCTGCCGGGGGACGGCGAGTTGCTGGCAACCTTCCGGGTGTCGCGGCCGGTGCTGCGCGAGAGCGTCAAGACCCTGGTGGCGAAGGGCCTTCTGACCACCAAGGCGCGGGTCGGCACGGTGGCGCGCGAGCGCGCGGCCTGGAACATGTTCGATGCCGACGTGCTGGCCTGGCACCTGGAGGCCGGCATCGACCGGCGCTTCCTGCGCGACCTCGCGGAGATCCGGCTCGCGGTCGAGCCGGCGGCGGCGGCGCTCGCGGCCGAGCGCCGGACCGCCGACGACCTCGCCGCGCTGGAGGCGGGCCTTTCGCGGATGCGGGCCGAACCGTCCGATTCGGAAGCTTTCGCGGAGGGCGACCTCGCGCTCCACGTCGCGGTGGCGGGGGCGTCCGGCAACCCGTTCATGCGCTCGATCGGCGGCGTGATCGAGGTGGCGCTGCGGGCCTCGTTCCAGCTCAGCGCCCCGGTCGAGGCCGCGGAGCGCGAGACCACGCTCGCGGCCCACGCGGCCATCGTCGCGGCCATCGCGGCGCGCGACCCGCAAGGCGCGGCGTCGGCCGTCCGCCGGGTCATCCATAACGGCCTGCGCCGCCACGGCGCCGCGGCCTGAACAACCACGGAGGCAAACGCCATGACGATCGCTCCCCGCCCCTATCGCGGCGTCTTCCCGGTCGCGCCGACGATCTTTCACGAGGATGGCACCCTCGACCTCGACGGCCAGCGCCGGGCGATCGACTTCATGATCGAGGCCGGCTCCAACGGCCTGTGCATCCTCGCCAACTTCTCCGAGCAGTTCGTCCTCACCGATGCCGAGCGCGACGAGGTGATGACGGCCGTGCTGGAGCACGTCGCCGGCCGGGTGCCGGTGATCGTGACGACCACGCACTTCGCCACCCATATCTGCGCCGAGCGCTCGCGCCGGGCGCAAGACCTGGGCGCCGCCATGGTGATGATCATGCCGCCCTATCACGGGGCGACGATCCGGGTGACCGAGGCCGGCATCGAGCGGTTCTTCCGGCAGGTGTCCGACGCGATCTCGATCCCGATCATGATCCAGGACGCGCCGGTCTCCGGCACCACGCTCTCGGCGGCCTTCCTGGCGCGGCTCGCCCGCGAGGTCGAGAACGTCTCCTACTTCAAGATCGAGACCGCTCAAGCCGCGGCCAAGCTCCGCACGCTGCTCGAACTCGGCGGCGACGCGATCGAGGGCCCCTGGGACGGCGAGGAGGCGATCACGCTACTCGCCGACCTCGATGCCGGCGCCACCGGCGCCATGACCGGTGGCGGCTACCCGGACGGCATCCGCCAGATCATCGACCCCTATCTCGCCGGCCGGCGCGACGAGGCGGTGCAGGCCTATGGCCGCTGGCTGCCCCTCATCAATTACGAGAACCGACAGACTGGATTGGCCGCCGCCAAGATCCTGATGAAGGAGGGCGGCATCATCCGCTCGGATGCGGTGCGGGCGCCGCTGGAGCTGCCGCATCCGGCGACCCGGGCCGGGCTGATCGAGATCGCCCGGAGCCTGGATGCGGCGGTGCTGCGCTGGGGGCGGTGAACCGGTTCCGCCCTCCTGGATCCAGGCTTGCGGATACCGCGAGGGCGGCACGACGCGAACTACAACCGCGCCCTCACCTCCTCGACCACCCGCTCCGGCGTGAAGCCGAAATGCCGGGCGAGGTCGGCCTCGGCCCCCGAGGCGCCGAAGCCGCTCATGCCGATGAAGCCGCCCTCCTCGCCGAGATAGCGGTCCCAGCCGAGGCGCACCGCCGCCTCGATCCCGACCCGCACGGTGCCCGGCCCCAGGATCTCGCGACGGTAGGCGGCGTCCTGGCTCTCGAACAGTTCCCAGGACGGCATCGAGACGACGGCAGTCGGAACGCCCTCGTCCTCCAGCCGGCGGCGCGCCTCGACGGCGAGCGCCACCTCGGAGCCGGTGGCGAGCAGCGTGACGCGGCGAGGACCAGACGCTTCCTCCAGCACGTAGGCGCCGCGGGCGGAACAGTTCTCGCCCGAGCCGTCGCGGCGCAAGGCTGGCATGGCCTGGCGGGCGAAGATCAGCGAGGACGGGCCTGTGCGGTTGCCGAGGGCGATCTCCCAGCATTCCGCCGCCTCGACGGCGTCGGCCGGGCGCAGGACCAGCATGTTGGGGATGGCTCGCAGGGAAGCCAGGTATTCGACCGGCTGGTGGGTCGGCCCGTTGCGGCCGATGCCGATCGAATCGTGGCTGAACACGAACGGCACCGGAAGCCCCATCATGGCGGCAAGCCGCAAGACGGGGCGCAGGTAATCGGAGAAGACCAGGTAGGTGACGCCGACCGGCACCACGCCGCCATGGGCGGCCATGCCGTTCATCATCGCCCCCATGGCGTGCTCGCGGATGCCGTAATGGACGTAGCGCCCGCCCTGGTCCTCGGCGGTGAAGGCTTTCAGGCTGCGCTTGTGCTGGGTCGCGCCCTCCAGGTCCGGCGCGCCGGAGAGGAGTTCGGGAATCGCCTCGGCGAGGCGGTCGACCAGCTCGCCCGACAGGGCGATGCCGGATTGCGCCTTGCCCGAGCGGGCGGCCTCCTCGCGGAAGGCGCGCAAGGGGGCGTCCCAGCCCTCCGGCAGCCTCCCCTCGCGCAGGCGGTCGAGGAGGCGGCGACGCTCCGGCGGCAGGGCGGCGACCCGGCGCGTCCATGAGTCGAAAACCGGGGCGTTGCGCGCGCCGGCCGCGCGCCAGGCGGCGCGGATCTCGTCCGGGATCTCGAAGGCCGGGTGCGGCCAGTTCAGGGCCTTGCGGGCGGCTTCGCTCAACGAGGCCGGGATACGGGCCGAATGCGCCGCCCGCGTGCCCTCGACGCCGGGCAGGCCGCGGCCGATCACCGTGGTGCAGCGGATCATCGAGGGGCGAGGATCGGCCTTGGCCAGCAGCAGCGCCGCCGACACCGCCTCGATATCGTGGCCGTCGACCTCCTGGACGTGCCAGTGGCTGAGGCGGAACCGCGCCGCCATGTCGTCGCTCAGCGCGAGGTCGATCGCGCCGTCATCCGTCATCCGGTTGTCGTCCCAGAGGAAGGTGAGCTTGCCGAGGCCCAGGTGGCCGGCGAGCGAGATCACCTCCTGGCCGACCCCCTCCTGCAGGCAGCCGTCGCCGACGAGGGCATAGGTGCGGTGGTCGATGATGTCGGGCCCGAGCCAGCGGTTCAGGTAGGCCTCGGCCAGCGCCATGCCGGCGGCGTTGGCGATGCCCTGGCCGAGCGGCCCGGTCGTGGTTTCGATGCCGTGGGCGGGGGCGTATTCCGGGTGGCCCTCGCAGGGAGAGCCGAGCTCGCGGAAGCGCTTGATGTCGTCGAGCGCGATACCCTCGTAGCCAGAGAGATGCAGCAGTGCATAGAGCAGCATCGAGCCGTGGCCGTTCGACTCGACGAAGCGGTCGCGGTCGAACCACAGGGGCTCGCGGGCCAGGAACTTGAGGTGGCGGGTAAAGAGCGCCGTCACCGTATCGGCAGCGCCGAGCGGCGTGCCCGGATGCCCCTCGCCCACCCGCTCGATGGCGTCGATGGACAGGAAGCGGATCGCATCCGCGAGCGCGCGCGGCTCGGTGCCGGTCATCGGGGTCCCTCCCGGGGATTGTCGGGTGCTCTTGAGGCAAGCTCACCCAACCGTCCCCGGGAGCGGAACTCAAACGAGTTTTATCCGTGCCAAGATGAGCGGGATTCATCTCCCGCACGCCTCCGCCTTCAGGCGGCGATCAGACCTCCCATCCGGGCCACCCGGCCGAGATGATGGTCGGCGTCGCCGAACAGCTGGTCGATCATCGTGACCCGCTTGAAGTAGTGGCCGACGCTGTACTCCATGGTGACGCCGACGCCGCCATGGAGCTGCACCGCGCCCTGGCCGACGATGCGGCCGGAGCGGCCGATCTGCACCTTGGCGCCGGCGATGGCGCGGGCGCGCTCCTCGGCGTCGTCCTCGCCCGCCATCATGGTGGCGAGGAAGGCCATCGAGCGGGCCTGCTCCAGGGCGATGAACATGTCGGCGGCCCGGTGCTGGAGCACCTGGAACGAGCCGATCGTCACGCCGAACTGCTTGCGGGTCTTCAGGTACTCGACCGTCAGCCTGTGCATCCGGTCCATCGCCCCGACCGCCTCGGCGCAGAGCGCGGCGATCGCCTCGTCGGTCACCCGCTCGATCACCGGGAGCGCCCCCGAGGGATCGCCGATCACCCCCTCGGCTCCGACCCGGACCGAGGACAGCGACACTTCCGCCGCCCGCATCCCGTCCTGGGTCGGGTAGCCGCGGCGGGAGACGCCCTCGGCATTGGCCTCGACCAGGAACAGGCCGATGCCGTCCCGGTCGCGCCGCGAGCCGGCGGTGCGGGCCGAGACGATCAGCCGGTCGGCGCTGTCGCCGTGCAGGACGAGCGACTTCTCCCCCTCCAGCACCCAGGACTCGCCGTCGCGGCGCGCGGTGACGCCGACATCCTGGAGGTCGTAGCGGGCCTGGCGCTCGGAATGCGCAAAGGCGTAGCGGTTCTCCCCGGCGATGAGACCGGGAAGCCACTCGGCCCGCTGCTCCGGCTTCGCTGCGTGGCGCAGCACGCCGCCGGCGAGCACGACCGTGGCGAGGTAGGGTTCGAGCGCCAGCGCGCCGCCGAACGCCTCCATGACGATCATGGTCTCGACCGGCCCGCCGCCGATGCCGCCATCCTCCTCGGAGAACGGCACCGCGAGCAGGCCCTGCTCGGCGTAAGAGTCCCACATCGCCTTCGAGAAGCCTTCGGGCTCACGGCCGTAGCGCTTGCGGGATTCGAAATCGTAGCGGTCGGCGAGGAGCCGCTCGACGCTGTCCTTGAGGAGGCGCTGCTCCTCGCTCAGATCGAAATCCATCGGGTCGTTTCCGTTCTCGCCGGCGCCTGAGCGCGGCTGTGCCTCTGCATCCTGCCCGCGACCTCATCCTGAGGTGCGGGCGACAGCGAGCCTCGAAGAGGGCTCCAGAAGTCTCCACGATCCCTGGAGCCCTCCTTCGAGGCCAGCCCATCGTCGATGGACTGGCACCTCAGGATGAGGTCGAGGGTTGGAGGGGCCGGCGTGTCCTGCTTCGTGGCCGTCCCTCCCGCCGTGCTCAGAGCCCCAGGATCGCCTTCGCGATGATGTTCTTCTGGATCTCGTTCGAGCCGCCGTAGATCGAGATCTTGCGCCAGTTGAAGTAGGTCGGCGCGGCGGGGCCCGCCCAGTCGGGACCGACCGGCGGCTCGTTGCTCAAATGCTCGTCGCCCTCGTCCTCCGGCACGTAAGGCAGGGCATAGGGGCCGACGACCTCCAGGAGCAGCTCCGTCGTGGCCTGCTGGATCTCCGAGCCCTTGATCTTAAGGATCGAGGAGGCCGGGTCCGGCTTGCCCTTCTCGCGGGTGCGCTCGGCGGCGACGACGCGCAGCTGCGTCATCTCCAGGGCCTTCAGCTCGATCTCGAGCGCCGCCAGCTTCTCGCGGAAGCGCGGATTCTCCAGGATCGGGGTGTCGCCGACCCGCTCCAAAGCCGCCAGCTCCTTCAGGCGCCGGATGCGCTGCTTCGAGACGCCGACGCGCGCGATGTTGGTGCGCTCGTTGCCGAGCAGGAACTTGGCGTAGTCCCAGCCCTTGTTCTCCTGGCCGACCAGGTTCTCGACCGGCACCTTGACGTCGTCGAAGAAGACCTCGTTGACCTCGTGCCCGCCATCAATGGTCTGGATCGGCCGCACAGTGATGCCCGGCGTCTTCATGTCGATGAGGAGGAAGCTGATACCCTCCTGCTTCTTCACCGTGGCGTCGGTGCGCACAAGGCAGAAGATCCAGTCGGCGTACTGGCCGAGCGTGGTCCAGGTCTTCTGGCCGTTGACGATGTAGTGGTCGCCTTCGCGCACGGCCTTGGTCTTGAGCGAGGCGAGGTCGGAGCCGGAGCCGGGCTCGGAGAAGCCCTGGCACCACCAGTCGTCGAGGTTGGCGATGCGGGGCAGGAAGCGCTTCTTCTGCGCCTCGTTGCCGAACTGGGCGATCACCGGCCCGACCATGTAGACGCCGAATTGCAGCGGCGACGGGGCCGGAAAGCTCTGCAGCTCATCCAGGAAGATGTACTGGCGCACCGGATCCCAGCCGGTGCCGCCCCACTCGACGGGCCAGTTCGGCACCGCCCAGCCCTTCGTGTTGAGGATCTTCTGCCAGGTGACGATGTCGTCCTTCGACGGGTGACGGCCGTCGACGAGCTTCTGGCGGATCTCCTGCGGCAGGTTCTCCTGGAAGAAGGTGCGGACTTCCTGGCGGAAGGCGCGTTCCTCGGGGGTGAAGCGAAGGTCCATGGGGTGCCTCCTCGGGAGGTGAATTGGTCTCGATAGTGGCCCCGCCCCTGAACCCTCCCCCCCTCTGCGG
>NZ_LABZ01000117.1 GCF_001043955.1 Methylobacterium tarhaniae
CCGCCATGCCCGCCGCCATGCCGACGCCCGCCCGGCCGGCCCGGGCCGCTCCGCCCCGGCCGCGGGTGCAGGCTTCCGCCCCGCGGGAGACCGCCGAGGACGTGGCGCTCGGCAGCCACCTCAATGCCAGCACCGTGGCGGTGATCTCGGGTACCCCCGGCGGCACCTACTTCCGCATGGCGAGCGACCTCGCCTTCGTGCTCGACGGCGTCAAGGACCTGCGGGTGCTGCCGGTGATGGGCAAGGGCGCGGGGCAGAACGCCTACGACCTGCGCTACCTGCGCGGGATCGATATCGGCTTCGTGCGCACCGATTCCCTCGACCAGCTGCGCAAGGACCGGCGAGTCGGCAACGCCCAGGCGCACATCGCCTACATCGCACGGCTGTTCAACGACGAGCTGCACGTCGTGGCCTCGCGGGAGCTGACCGACATCCGCCAGCTCGCCGGCCGCAAGGTGAGCTTCGACGTGCGCGGCAGCGGCACCGACGTGTCCGGACGGGCGATGTTCGCCGGGCTCGGCCTCGCCGTCGAGGCGGTCAATGTCGATCAGCCGGCGGCCCTCGGCATGCTGGAGCGGGGCGAGATCGCGGCCGTCGTCTCGGTCGCGGCCAAGCCCGTGGCGGTGCTGGCCGAGTTCCAGGCCGGCGACCGCTTCCGCCTGCTCGACGTGCCCTTCGCCGGTGCGGCCGCCGAGAGCTACATGCCGGCGGAGCTGACCCACGCCGATTACCCGCTCCTCGCGCCCGAGGGGGCTCCGGTGCGGACGCTGGCGGTCGGCACCATCCTGGCGGCCTATAACTGGCCGAAGGGCAGCGAGCGCTACAATCGCATCGCCCGCTTCGTCGATGCCTTCTTCAGCCAGTACGACGCCTTCCTGAAACCGCCCCGGCACCCGAAATGGCGCGAGGTGAACCTCACCGCCGAGGTCGCCGACTGGCCCCGCTTCCCGGCGGCCAAGGACTGGCTGGAGCACCGCAGCGGCCCGGCCCCGCGGGTCGCGGCGGCGCCCGGCGAGGTGGCGCAGTTCCTGACCCAGCGCCGCGCCGCGGGCGAGGTCGACCGCGACCAGCTTTATCAGGAATTCTTGAAGTGGCGGGATGGGCGGGGGCGGTGAGGGCTCCATGCCCTGCACGACACCCCAGCATACCACAAAACTTGTGAGGATGTGCTTAGGATCGTGCCGGCCGGCTCGCTGATTCGTCTGATACGGGGAAGCCGCTCCCCGACCTCCCCTCGCTGTCAAGCCTGGATGAACATGCGTTCTCCGGCTATGGCGGCGCGATGCTGCTTCGTCCCTACCAGCGCGCGAGCCTCGACGCGCTCCAGGCCGATTGGGCGCGCGGCGGCCGCAACGGCCTGATCGTGCTGCCGACCGGGGCCGGCAAGAGCCTCGTCATCGCCACCCTGGTGCGGGAGACGATGGCCCGCGACCCCGAGGCCCGGATCGCCGTCGTCACCCATACCCGCGAGCTGATCGCCCAGAACCACGCCGAGCTCCTGAACCTCTGGCCGGAGGCTCCGGCCGGGATCGTCTCGGCCGGGCTGGGGCGGCGGGAGGAGACGAAGCCGATCCTGTTCTGCGGCATCCAGTCGGTCTGGAACCGGGTCGAGGCGACCGGCGGCTTCGACGTGGTGATCGTCGACGAGGCCCACCTGATCCCCCGCGACGCCGAGACCCGCTACGGCCGCTTCCTCGACGCGGTGCGGGCGCGCTCGCCGGAGATGCGCCTCGTCGGGCTGACCGCCACGCCCTATCGCCTCGACAGCGGGCGCCTCGACGAGGGCCAGGGCCGCGTCTTCGATGGAATCGTCTACGAGGCCCAGGTCGGCGACCTGATCCGCGAGGGCTACCTCTCGCTCCTGGTCTCGAAGGCGACCGCCACGCTCCTCGACGTCAGCGGCGTGCCCCTGCGGGCCGGCGACTACGTGCCGGGCGCCCTCGAGGCCGCGGTGAACCGCGACGTCATCACCAAGGCAGCCGTCGCCGAGATGGTGACGTACGGCGCCGAGCGCCGGGCCTGGCTCGCCTTCTGCGCCGGGGTGAAGCACGCCGATGCGGTGCGCGACGCGATCCGGGCGGAGGGATTCACCTGCGAATCGATCTCGGGCGAGACGCCCAAGCGCGAGCGCGACCGCATCGTGCGCGACTTCCGGGCCGGGCGCCTGCGCTGCCTCACCTCGGTCGGGGTGCTGGCGACGGGCTTCAACGTCCCGGAGGTCGACCTGATCGCGCTCCTGCGCCCGACCCAGAGCACCGGCCTCTACGTCCAGCAGGTCGGCCGCGGCCTGCGCCGCGCGCAGGGCAAGGCCGACGCCCTGGTGCTCGACTATGCGGGCCTCGTGCGCCGGCATGGGCCGATCGACGTGCTCTCGGCCAATGCGGTGGCGCGGGCGCGGCTCCTCGGCGACACCGGCGGACCTCGGGCCAAGCCTTGTCCGGGCTGCGGCGCGCTGATCGCGCTCAACGCCAGCACCTGCGAGGCCTGCTGGGTCGAGCCCGAGGAGGACGCGGTGGAGCTGCCGCACGAGGCGGTGGCCGATGACGAGACCGCGGTCCTTTCCGCCGGCACCGTCGCGGTGGTGCGCGAGGCGCATGCGCGCTGGTGGCCGGTCGCCGGCTGGCACTTCCGGCGCGAGGCGCGCCTGCGCGGCCCCGACGTGCTGGCGGTGGCGCTGGAGGGCGACGAGGACGCCATGACCGTGCGCCTCGACCTCGAGGCCTCGGGATTCGCCCGCGAGAAGGCGGTGCAGTGGTGGCGCCGCCTCGGCGGCGACATGCCGGCCCCCCTCGACATCGACGAAGCCCTGGCGCGCTGCGACGAGCTGTCCCGGCCGGAGGCGGTCCGGATCGTGCCGACCGGCCGCCTCTCCGAGAGCGTCGATTACCGCCTCGCCGATGGGGCGACCTGGACCGACACGCGCCGGGTGGCCTGACCCGTCAGCCCGCCGCGATCAGCCGGCCGACCTCGGCCTCGGCGAAGGCCTTCTCGGCGGCGACCTCCGCGGCGAGGTCCCGGATCGTCTCGAGATCGCCCTCCCGGCACGCGGTCTCGAGGGCGGCGCAGAGGCGCGACAGCCGCGCGAAGCCGATCAGCCCCGATGAGGCGATGACCCCGTGCGCCGCGGCGCCGAGCGCCGCCGGCTCCCCGGTCACCGACCAGTCCCGCAACTGCGCCTGGAAGCGTCCGAGCAGCACCGGAAGCGCCTGGTCGCCCACGGCTTGACGCAGGTCGGCATAGGTCTCGGCGTCGAGGGAGGGGGGCGGTGTCGCCATGGCATCCGGTTCCAAGTCCGCGTCTGCCCAATGCATCTCGGCTCTCGGAACGCGACGCTACGGGATATGGGGCGGCCGCGATGCTCGGCCACCAGGCCGATCTTCCAGATCGGTGCCCGCTTGTCGCACCGAGGCCGCCCCGGAGGATCAGGCCGACCGCGCCACGGCCGTGCCGATCTCCGTCGCCCGGGCCGCCTCGGCCTCGCGGGCATAGGTCCGAGCCCGCAGGGCGGCCTCGGAGGGCATTTGCTCGACGACCGTTCCATCCGGGCCGAGGATCTGGAACACGATCTGGTTGGTGTCGGCGTCGCGCTGGTAATGCGCCCGATCCGATGACGGCTCGGGAATGTCCGTCGCCGGAGCGCTGCCGCGCGCGACATCCCGCGACGCATCCGGGCTCAGGTCGAGGATCACGGCCGGGCCGAGGGGTTGGTCGGTGCCGGGATTTCGTGGGCGGACGGGGCCGCTCCGCACGATCGGGTCGATCGCGGCTGGCGGAAGCGCCGCGGCAAGACTGCTGGTCGCGATCACTACGAATTCCTTTCGGGCGATCTCATCCGGTCCAGCTAACGGTCAAGAGCCCTACCCGGTTGTTAACGTCCCGCGGGAGCTTGAAGGTTGTCTTAAGGCGGAGTTTCCGTTCGTTAAACAATTGAGTGGAATTCGGTGGAAGGGGGGTGGGATGCGGGGATGGCCCGCGGTGGAGGGTGCGTCGTCGCAGGTCCCGCCAACCCTCGCCCCTTTTCGCACGGGAGGATGCCCCGGGATGGGCGGCGGAGCGATATCGGGCTTCCGGAGGAATGGCGCGCGCCACGGCCGTGTCCTGTGACCCGCCTGCCGCGTCGGCCTCTCGGGCCGTCGGTGTCGTACGAAAGCCGACTGATTGCTTCAGGCGATCCTGTCGGATCGCTTTCGCAATGCGGATTCCGGCTTCGCTCAAGCGCCGCGCGGGCTGGTGATATGGAATCCGGACGTGATCGTCCGGATTACGTGTCACAGCACGATATCGATGCTCGCGGCCGTGCCCCGCTCCGCGGGGGCATAATCGATCTGCGCCCGCAAGTTCGACGCCATGGCGCGGACGATGCGCGAACCGAGCCCCGTGCCGCGCGGCGTGCCGGCGCCCTGCCAGCCGACGCCGTCATCGGCCACCGTGAGGCGCAAGGTGTCGCTGTCGCGGCGCGCCGTGATGCGGATCTCGCCGGTGACGCCCTCCGGATAGGCGTACTTGTAGGCGTTGGTGACGAGCTCGGTGACGATCACCCCGAGGGAGACCGCCTTGTCGGTGGCCACCTCGACCGGGGCGGCGTCGAGCAGGATGCGGTGGCGCTGGCCGGTGGCGTTCATCGCCCCGTCGAGGTCTTCCACCAGGGTCGCCAGGTAGGCATCCACCGCCACCACCCGCACGTCGTCGGAGGTGTAGAGGCGCCGATGGATGCCGGCGATCGCGGTGATGCGGGTCTGGGTCTCCTCGAGGGCCGCCCGGGCCGAGGCGTCGGTGACGGTGTTGGCCTGCATCCGCACGAGCGCGGCCACCAGGGCGAGGCTGTTCGCCACCCGGTGGTTGACCTCGCGCAGCAGCAATTCGGCCCGGTCGCGGGCCTCGCGCACCTCGGCCTCGGCCCGCTCCTTCTCCCGGCGGGTGCGGTCCTGCAGCACCGCCGTCGCCACCGCCTCGGCGAGGAGATCGCGGAAATGCCCTTGCAGGTCCTTCCACACGTAGTCGACGGCGCCGGCCTTGAGCGCGGCCACGGCGACGCGGCTGTCCTCCGAGCCGGTGACGTAGATCACCGGCGGCGGGTCCGGCAGGGCGCGGATGCGCGGCAGGATGTCGAGGCCGGTCTCCATCGGCATGTGATGGTCGAGGGCGACGACGTCGAAGCGCTCCGCCGCGATGCGGGCGAGGCCCGCCTCGCCGTCGGCCGCGTGCTCGACCGTGCAGCCCCGGCCCGCGAGCGTGCGGGCGACCAGCCGCGCCAGCCCGGGATCGTCGTCGATGTAGAGCAGGCGGACCGGGTCGGTCACGGTCACGCGCTCTCCGGAACCTGCATCACCGAGAAGAACAGGCCGAGCTGGCGGATCGCGTTGGCGAAGCCCTCGTAGTTCACCGGCTTGGTGATGTAGACGTTGCAGCCGAGGTCGTAGCAGCGCTGGATCTCGCGCTGGTCGTCGGTGGTCGTCAGGATCACGACGGGCGAGCGGCGCAGGTGCGGGTTCGATTTGACCTTCTGCAGGATGTCGATGCCGGTCATGTCCGGCAGGTTGAGGTCGAGCAGGATCAGGAGCGGCCGGCCGGCATTGATCTCGCCGGTCCCGTCCGGCCCGAACAGGGCGGCGAGCGCGGAGGTCCCGTCCCGGAACGACTCGATGACGTTGTTGACGCCGGCACGGCGGATGTTCCGCTCGATCAGCCGGGCATGGCCCTCGTCATCCTCGATCATCACGATGTGTACGGCCGGCACCTGACAACTCCTCGCGGCGGAGTCCCGGCCGCGCCGGGACGCCTCGTTCTCGCTCACGCAAACCGCGCCGACCGCGGCCCTTGGGGGAGACATGCTCCTGTCATACCCTCTCTAGACCATTTTTCGTGCCGTGGGACACGTTGCTGGCGTAGAAAACCACTCGATCACGTTAACTTGGCGTTGCATCCGCCGACCCGGTTACTCAGACCTGGCGCAGCGGCAGCGTCACCGTGAAGGTCGTGCCGGTCCCGAACTCCGAGGCGAGGTCGATCCGCCCGCCGAGCGCCCGCACCAGGGTGCGGACATGGGCGAGCCCGATCCCCTCCCCCGGCCGGTCCTGCACGCCGGAGCGGCGGAAAAGCTCGAACACCCGGGCGTGGTCGCGCGGATCGATGCCGCGGCCGTTATCCGTCACCCGGATGACCGCGAACCCGTCCAGGACCGAGCCCGTCACCCCGATCCGGCCCGGCCGGTCCTTCGCCAGGTACTTGATCGCGTTGTCGATCAGGTTGCCGAAGATCTGTTCCACGGCGACCCGGTCGGCGACGAGGTCCGGCAGGTCGCCGATCTCGATCGCCGCGCCGACCGTGCCGGCCTGGTGGCGCTGCGCGTCGGCCAGGCCCTGCACCAGGGCGGTCATCGCCAGCGGCTCGGGCTGGAAGTTGCGCCGCCCCTCGCGCGACAGCTTGAGGATGGCGTTGATGAGGCCGTCCATCTTGGTAATCGCGGCCTTGATGAAGCCCACCGATTCGGTGAGGTCGGCATCGATCCGCGAGGCGTCCGGCCGGCCCGCGAGGGCCGCCCGGATCTCGTCCTGGCTCGCCTCGATCTCGCTGGTGAAGCCCATGATGTTGACGAGCGGCGCCCGCAGGTCGTGGCTGACGATGTAGGCGTAGCGCTGGATCTCCTCGTTCGATTCGCGCAACGCCGCTTCCGCCGCGCGCTGCTCGGTGATGTCGGAATGCACGCCGACCCATTCGCGGATCGCGCCGTCGGGGTCGAGCACCGGCACCGCCTGGATCGCGTAGGTGCGGAACACCCCGTCGTGGCGGCGCACCCGGTGCTCGTGGGTGTAGCGCCGGCGCTCGGCCACGGCGGCGTTCCAGGTCTCGACGCTGGCGGCCCGGTCGTCCGGATGAACCGCCTCGGCCCAGCCGAAGCCGGCATATTGCTCCGGGCTCTGGCCGGTGAGCGCCGCCCAGGCCGGCTGGTCGCCGGTCATCCGGCCGTCGGCGCCGTTGGTCCACAGCACGCCGCGCACCGCCTGGACGGCGGCCTCGAACCGGCTCTGCTCGCGCCGCACAGAGGCGAACAGGCGGGCATTGTCCATCGCCACCGCCGCCTGTCCGGCCAGGCCCTCGATCAGCGACGCCTCGCGGGGGCCGAAGCGGTGCGGCTCGGGATGGCCGAACAGCAGGGCGCCGAGGGTGACGCCGGTGCCGGAGACCACCGGAACCGCGAGGTAGCTGCGCACCGGCAGGTGGCCCTTCGGCATGCCGCCATGGCTGCCGTAGCGCGGATCCGTCGTCACGTCCTCGCTCAGGACCACCCCGCCGGCCGCGAAGGTCTGGCTGAAGAGGTTCGTCACCCGCGGCAGGCCGAAGCGGGTGAAGGCCTCCCGGGGAGCGCCGGTGAGGCTGAGGAGCTGCCAGTGCTCGGGCCCGTCCGGGCCCTCCGGCACGCGCTCGAACAGGGCGCCGTAGGTCGCTCCCGTCAGGTGGGAAGCGGCCTCCACCACCGCATCGCCGAGGCGCTGGCGGTCGAGCTCGCTCGACAAGGCCGTGCCGAGGCGGTTCAGCACCTCCAGGCGCTGGGTCTCGGCGCGCAGGGCCGAGGCGGCCCGCGCCCGCTCGGCCGTCCGATCGCGCTGGCGCTGCGCCGCGCCGGCGATCTCGGCGCTCACCGCCGCCACCTCCGCCGGCACCCCGGTCAGAACGGGTGCCGCGCGGCCCAGCCCGAGGGCCACCGCCTGGTCGCGCAGGGCCTGGAGCGGCGCCGCGATGCCGCGGGCGAAGGCCAAGGCCAGCACGGCCGCGATGGCCGCCAGCATGATCCCGAGCCCGGCGAACCAGACCAGGGAGGCGCGGACGGGGGCCGCCAGCGCCTCCTCCGGCACCCCGACGGCGACGCGCCAATCCGGCACCCCGGCCCGCGCATAGGCGACGAAGAACGGCTCGCCCTCGAGCGAGGTGCCGCGCCAGCTGCCCTCCGGCCCGGAGGCGTGGCGCAGGTCGTCCGGAGCCTGGATGCCGGTGAAGCGCTCGGGC
>NZ_LABZ01000118.1 GCF_001043955.1 Methylobacterium tarhaniae
GCCAAGGACGCATCCGGGGCCGAGGGCGCATCCGGGGCCGAGGGCGCATCCGGGTTTGCCGGCGCGTCCGGCCCGAAGGCGTCGGCGAGCGGCAGGTCCCAGAGCCGGGCCGCCACCTCCTCGAGCGTCGCGGTCTCGGCGAGCGCGACGGCATCACGGCCGCGGTAATACAGCCGCCCGTCGCGGATCAGGGTCACGGCGGTTTCCAGCACCGGCAGGCCCCAGTCGAGGGCGGCGCGGGCGACCTCCCGCGGCCGACGGCCGCGCCGGCGGGCCTCGGCGAGGCGCGCGACCGCCTCGGCCGCGTAGGCCCGCACCCGCGGATCCGCGGTCGGATAGGCCTCGATCAGCCCGCGGCTGACATAGGCGTAGAGGGTCTGGCGGCTCACGCCGAGACGGGCCGCGGCCTCGGTAGCGGTGAGATAGGCGGTCACGGGGGCCTTGCGTCGATCCGGTGTTGATTCGCGTAATCAAGATTGACGATCTGACCCTGTCGGCGCGCTCCTGTCACCGGAGACGGGCGAGGCAATCGGGGACCAGGAGGTCCCGCGCCTCGTCTCATCCCCGATGGCCCTGGCGAAACACGGGAGCAGGCGATGACGTTCGAGGCGGGCCCTCCGGCCTTCGCGGCGATCCTGGGCACGATCCGGCGCTCCTTCGGCGCCGAGGCCGCGCCGCCGGTGGCGGTCACCGGACGGGGCGCCCTCCCCTCGATCTACCCGGTCAGCGACCTCGCGGCGGCCTCGGTCGCGGCGGCGGGGCTGGCGCTGGCCGAGCTCGTCGAGGCCCGCTTCGGCCGGCATCCGGGCGTCACGGTCGACCGGCGCCTCGCCGCGTTCTGGTTCGCCCGCTCGCTCCATCCGCAGGGCTGGGAGTTGCCGCCGCTCTGGGATCCGGTGGCCGGCGACTATCCGGCGGCCGATGGCTGGATCCGGCTCCACACCAACGCGCCGCATCACCGCGACGCGGCCCTGTCGGTGCTCGGCACGCCACCGGAGCGGGAGGCGGTGGCGGCGGCCGTGGCGCGCTGGCGGGCGGACGATCTCGAGACAGCCGTGGTCGCGGCCGGCGGCTGCGCCGCCGCGATGCGCTCGGCCGAGGCTTGGGGCCTCCACCCGCAAGGGAGGGCGGTGGCGCAGGAGCCTTTGATCGCCTGGGATCCGGGTATGGCCGGGCCGGAGGGCCTCGCGGCGGCGCGCCGCGACCGGCCTCTGATGGGTTTGCGGGTCCTCGACCTGACCCGGGTGCTCGCCGGACCCGTCGCGACGCGCTTCCTCGCCGGGTTCGGCGCGACGGTGCTGCGCCTCGATCCGCCGGGCTGGGAGGAGCCCGGCGTGGTGCCGGAGACGACCCTCGGCAAGGCCTGCGCCCGCCTCGACCTCGAGGACCGGGCCGGCCGGGCCCGGTTCGAGGACCTGCTCGCCACGGCGGACGTGCTCGTCCACGGCTACCGGCCGGATGCGCTGGTCCGGCTCGGGCTCGATGCGGCCGCCCGCGCCCGCCTGCGGCCGGGCCTGATCGATGTCAGCCTCGACGCCTATGGCTGGACCGGGCCGTGGCGGGCGCGGCGCGGCTTCGACAGCCTGGTCCAGATGAGCTGCGGCCTCGCCGAGGCCGGGATGGCCTGCGCCGGTGCCGACAGACCGGTGCCGCTGCCGGTCCAGGCCCTCGACCACGCCACCGGCTATCTGATGGCGGCGGCGGCGCTGCACGGCCTGACCCGGCGCCTCACGACCGGGCGGGGCGCAGCGGCGCGCCTCTCCCTCGCCCGTACCGCCGCCCTCCTCGCCGCCGCGCCGACGCCGCTCCCCGAGGCGGCGCCCGCCGCCCCGGACCGGGCCGACTTCGCCGAGGCGCCGGAGCCGACCGGCTGGGGACCGGCCTTGCGCCTGCGCCCGGCCCTCGCCCTCGACGGCGTGCCGATGGCCTGGGACCGTCCCGCCGGCCCCCTGGGCGCCGCCGCGCCGGCCTGGTGAGGAACAGGGCCAGCGAGCGGGAGTTGGCCGGGCTCATCCGCGACAGGAGGAGCCCATGGCCGGCGAGAAGCCCCACGGCGACAAGACCCACGCGCAGAACATCCGCCTGATCGAGGGCAAGGACGGCCCCAACGTGCCGGCCGGCGGCGGCGCCCGCATCCGCACCAGCGCCGATCCCACCCGGCCGCCCTCCACCTACCAGGAGAGCCGCGACCACAACAAGCACAACAACCCCGGCCAGGACGGCCACAGGCCGCAGAAGCACAGCCCGGCCGAGGAGAAGCCGTGAGCGTTCGTCAGCCTCGATGGTGAGTGATACCAACGGTCGTTGAAAACGACCTTTGGTTCCGTTCTCGAATTTTCGCCAAGCTTTTGGCTTGAAATCGAAAATTCGAGATGGGTCAACGGCCTGATGCGTCAGCATCTTAGGCCGTTGGTATGACACTCCCGGCGTCATTCCGGGGCCGCGAAGCGGAGTTCGGAATGACGCCGGGAGCATATCGATCCGGCCTGGGCCGGTCGAAGACTACGATCGCCGCCCCGTCGACCCTCGGGCGATCAGACGCCCGCTCAGGACCACCTTGCGCACCGGCTGTCCGGGAGTCTTCAGCCGGTCGAACAGCAGCCCCATCGCCTGGGCGCCGATCTCGGCGACCGGCTGCTCGATCACCGTCAGGCCGGGCTCGACCAGCTCGGTCCAGGGCTCGTTGTCGAAGCCCGCGAGCGCGATTCCGCCGGGCCAGGCGACGCCCGCGGCGCGGGCTGCCCGCACCGCCCCCATCAGGATCAGGCCGTTGGAGACGACCAGCGCCTCGGGCCGCCCCGGCTCGGCGAGCCAGCGCGCCACCTCGCCCTGCGCCGGCTCGGCATCCGGCAGCACGGTGCGGACCTGCGGCGCGAGGCCGTGCCGGCGCATCGCCGCGAGATAGCCGTCGCACCGTTCCCGGGCGGTCGAGCTCGTGGAGCCGAACAGGCCGCCGATGCGGGAATAGCCCTGCTCCACCAGGTGATCGACCAGGGCGGCGCCCGCCGCCACGTTGTCGAGCACCACCCCGTCATGGCCGCCCGGGGGGCCGGTGCGGTCGATCAGCACCAGGGGAAACGGGAAATCCTCCGGGCGCAGCCGCTCGGCGGTGCGGCGGGTCGGCGCGAAGACGACGCCGGTGACCCGCTCCTCCTGCATCAGGCGCAGGTACAGGGCCTCGCGCTCGGCATCCTCGCCGGTGTTGCACAGGATCAGCCGCATCCCGGCCTGGTAGGCCGCATCCTCCACCGCCCGGCTGACCGCGGTGAAGAACGGGTTGCGGATGTCGGCGACGATGAGCCCGATCGTCTGGGCGGCCTGCGAGCGCAGGCGGCGGGCGGAGAGATTCGGCCGGTAGCCGGTCGCCCGCACCGCCGCCTCGACCTGCTCGCGCAGGGCGTCGCTCACCGGGCCCTTGCCCAGGGCCCGCGACACGGTCGCGGTGGAAACGCCCGCCGCACGGGCGACGTCACGGATGCCGACGGTCATCGCCTCGAAAACGTTTTCAGACTCGATACAACCGTTGTGACAGGACGGGCCGCTCCGGGCAAGTCCTGACACTCGCCTTGCGCGCAGCGCCGGCCGAACTCTGTTGACACGCGTTGTGAAAACGTTTTCATAGACAACAAGGAAAACCAGCCATCTTCCGGGAGGAAGCCTCGCCATGCTCGCGCCGACACCGCCGCTGACGCCGCGCGTCCTGATCCGCACCGCCGCCAGCCCCTCGACCAAGGAAGCCGCGATCCGCGAGGCGGCCCAGCTCCTCGTCGCAGCCGGCTGCATCGATCCGGCCTACGAGGCGAGCATGCTGCGCCGCGAGTCGGTGGCGAACACCTATCTGGGCCACGGCGTGGTGATCCCGCACGGCATGGTCGACGATCGCGCCCTGGTGCGCGAGAGCGGGCTCGCCGTGCTCCAGGTGCCCGGCGGCGTCGCCTGGCACGACGGGCAGGACGCCCACCTGGTGGTGGCGATCGCGGCCCAGTCCGACACCCACATCACGATCCTGCGCCGCCTCACCCGGCTGATCCAGGACGAGGCCCGGCTGGAGCGCCTGCGCATCACGACGGATGCGGGCGAGATCGCCGCGGCTCTGGCCGAGGATGCGGCCGCTTCCGGTGCCGCCGGCCCGGCCGCCGACCTCGCCCAGAGCTTCGCCTGGACCGTCGATTATCCCACCGGCCTGCATGCCCGCCCGGCCTCCGCCTGGGTCGAGGCGGCCCGCGCCAGCCCCGCCCGGATCCAGGTCCGCCACGGCGCCGAGGTGGCGGATGCCAAGAACCTGATCGCGCTGCTCCAGCTCGGCCTGCGCGCCGGCGACGAGGCGGTGATCTCCGCCGAGGGCGACGACGCCCCGGCGGCCCTCGCCCGGCTCAAGGCCACGGTCACCGGCCTCTCGGCCGGCGAGAAGGCCGCCGCCGCCCGCGCGGCGGAGGCCGCCGCGAAGGCCGCCGCCCCGGTGGCGGGCTGGAACCCCGCCGATCCCTGCCAGGTGATCCCGGGCATCGGCGCGAGCCCGGGCCTCGCCATCGGGCCGATCCACGTGCTCGGGCCCACCGAGGTCGCGGTGCCGGACGAGCCGGAGCCGCTGACGAGCGGCGGCGACCGGCTGCACGCGGCCCTGGAAGCGACGGCGGCGCAGCTGAAGGCGCTCGCCGACGATACCGGCCGGCGCCTCGGCCAGGCCGATGCCGGGATCTTCAAGGCGCAAGCCGACCTCATCGCCGACACCGACCTGATCACGCTGGCCTGCCAGCTGATGGTCGAGGGCCACGGCGTCGCCTTCGCCTGGCACCGGGCGGTGGAGCGGATGGCCGGCCAGCTCTCGGCGCTGGGCAACCCGGTGCTCGCCGCCCGCGCGGCGGACCTGCGCGACGTCGGCCGCCGGGTGCTGGCGCAGATCGACCCCGCGCTCCAGGCCGGCCACGCCCTGCCGGACCAGCCCTGCATCCTGCTGAGCCCCGACCTCGCCCCCTCCGACACGGCCGGGCTCGATCCGGCCCGGGTGCTCGGGCTCGCGACCGCCCAAGGCGGCCCGACCTCCCACACGGCGATCCTCGCCCGCACCCTCGGCATCCCCTCGGTGGTGGCGGCCGGGCCCGGCCTGCTTGCGCCTCCCGCCGGCAGGACCGCGATCCTCGACGGCACCACCGGGCGGCTCTACGTGAGCCCGAGCGAGCGCGACCTCGCCTCGGCGCAGGCCTGGCGCGACTCCCTGCGGGCGACGCAGGAGGCGGAAGCGCGCGAGCGCGGCCTGCCGGCCCGCACCCGGGACGGCCACGCCCTCGCCATCGGCGCCAACGTCAACACCCCCGACCAGGTGCCCTTCGCCCTGTCGCAGGGCGCCGAGGGCGTCGGCCTGATGCGCACCGAGTTCCTGTTCCTCGAGCGCGGCGACACCCCGGGCGAGGACGACCAATACGCGACCTACCGGGCGATGCTGGAGGCGCTGGCCGGCCGGCCGCTGATCGTGCGCGCCCTCGACATCGGCGGCGACAAGCAGGTGCCCCACCTCGCCCTGCCGAAGGAGGAGAACCCCTTCCTCGGCGTGCGCGGCGCCCGGCTGCTCCTGCGCCGGCCCGACCTGATGGAGCCGCAGCTGCGCGCCCTCTACCGCGCCGCGAAGGATAGCGTGCCGGCCGACGCCCCGACGGGCAAGGACGCGCCGCTCTCGATCATGTTCCCGATGATCACCTCGGTGCCCGAGCTGCTGGCCCTGCGCGAGGCCTGCGAGCGGATCCGGGCCGGGATCGGGGCGCCCGCCGTGCCGCTCGGCATCATGATCGAGGTGCCGGCGGCGGCGATCCAGGCCGATGCGCTGGCGGCCCATTGCGACTTCTTCTCGATCGGCACCAACGACCTGACCCAGTACGCCCTCGCCATCGACCGCCAGAACACCGAGCTGGCGCCGGAGGCCGATTCGCTCCATCCGGCGGTCCTGCGCCTGGTCCGGATGACCTGCGAGGGCGCGGCCCGGCACGGGCGCTTCGTCGGGGTCTGCGGCGGCATCGCCGGCGATCCGTTCGGGGCGGGGCTGCTCGCGGGCTTGGGCGTGCACGAGCTGTCGATGACCCCCCGCGACGTGCCGGCCGTGAAGGCGCGCCTGCGCGCCGCCTCGCTCTCCGCGCTGAAGGCGCTGGCCGACGAGGCCTGCGCCCAACCCGACGCCGCGGCGGTGCGCGCTCTCGACCGGGAGGTGCGGTCGTGACCCGGATCCTCACCCTCACCCTCAACCCGGCGATCGACCGGACCGTCACCCTCGACCGGCTGGTGCCGGGCGAGGTCCACCGCGCCCGCGCGGTGCGCGACGATGCCGGCGGCAAGGGCATCAACGTGGCGAGCTGCCTCGCCGATTGGGGGATCCCGGTCACGGCGGCGGGGGTGCTCGGCGCCGGCAACGCCGCCGCCTTCGAGGCCCTGTTCTCCGCCAAGGGCATCGCGGATCGCTGCGTCTGCGTGGCGGGCGAGACCCGCACCAACCTGAAGCTCGTCGATCCCGCCGGCACCACCGACGTGAACCTGCCGGGCCTCGCCCTCGATCCCGCGACCCTGCGGGCGGTCCGCGCCGTGCTCGCCGAGGAGGCCGGCCCGGACACGCTGGCGGTGCTCGCCGGCAGCCTGCCGGTGGGGGCGGAGGCCGGCCTCTACGCCGAATTGACGGCGGAGCTGAAGGCGCGAGGCGCCCGGGTGCTGCTCGACGTGTCCGGGCCGCCCCTCGCCGCCGCCTTGTCGGCCGGGATCCTGCCGGACATCGTCAAGCCGAACCGGCACGAGCTGGAGGAATGGGCCGGCCGCCCCCTCCCGGCGCTTGCCGACGTGGTCGAGGCGGCCCGCGACCTGAACCGGCGCGGCATCCCCCTGGTGGCCGTCTCGCTCGGGGCCGAGGGCGCGGTGTTCGTCCGCGGTGCCGAGGCGCTGCACGCCCTCGCCCCGGCGGTCGACGTGGCGAGCACCGTCGGGGCCGGCGACGCCCTGGTGGCGGGGCTGGTGGCCGGCGTCTTCGCCGATCTGAGCCTCGCCGACACCGCCCGCCTGGCGCTCACCTTCGCGGCCGGCAAGCTGACCCGGGCCGGCGCCAACCTGCCGGGGCGCGGGGAGGTCGAGGCGGTCGCGACGACGATCGAGGTTCGCGTCCTGCCGACGCGATGAAGCGCGACGCACCGGGTCCATCGATCGATCCGACCACGATTCCGCTTCTCCGGGTCATCCCGGGGCTCGCCGAAGGCGGGAGCCCGGGATCCGGAACCGCAGGCGGTGCAGAACGAAGCGGGCTGTCTTCCGCTCCCTTCTGAACGTCTCGAGGTTCTGGATTCCGGGCTCCGCTTCGCGGCCCCGGAATGACGGTGGAGGGTGTCAAGACCAGCAGCCAGATCAAGCAGACGACCTCAGGAGGAACATCCCATGACCCACTTGGTGGCCGTCGTCGGGGGCGGCGATCTCAGCACCCATGCGGTGCTGGCGGCCGAGGCCCTGCGCCGGGCGGCAGGGCGGCGCAACCAGCGCCTCGACCTCGAATTGCGCGGCCGCGGCGCGACCGGCGCTCCCTTGAGCGAGGGCGCGATCCGGGACGCCGATGCGGTGCTCCTCGTCGGCACCGGCGACGAGACCGACCTCGATGGTCTCGCCCGCAGCCTCGGCCGGGCCGCCGCCCTGCACGGCCGGGCCCTGCTGGTGCGCCTCGACGGTCCGCCGGAGGCCCGTGCGGGCCTCATCGACCTCGTCGCCGGCCGCGCCGACTTCACCACCGTGATCCGCCCCGATGCCGGCCCGCGGCTGCACCTGATCGGCCGCGGCCGCGGCGATGCCGAGGCCCTGGTCGCCGGCCGCGACGCCCTCGGGCTCACCTTCGACGCCCTCGGCGAGGCCTATGACTGGGTGATCGTCTGCCTCGGCGAGGGCTTCTCGGCCGGGACCCGGCCGCTGGTGAGCGCGGTCTCGGCCTGGATGGACGCGGTGGTGATCGCCTCGAATGCCGAGGCCGACGATCCGCGCCTCGTCGACCTGTTCGATACCGCCGAGGCCGCCGGCGTGCCGGAGGTGATCGTGGCCCAGGACCGGGTGCCGACCGCCATGCCCGCCTATCCCATGCCCGCCTACCCCTTGCGCCGGTCGGCCTGAGAGGGCGTCAAGGGCCGGCGCGGCGGGGCCGCTGTGCATCCGGCGTGTAGTCGATCGTCGTGAAGCTGCCGCCCTGGAAGGTCCGGGCGATCGGGTCGAGGGGGTTCTCACGGGCCAGGATCTCCTCGGCCCAATCCTCCGCCGACTGGGTCGGCCGGTAGCCGATCGCCGCGGCGGCGGCCGCGTTGTCCCAGTAGCTGCGCGGGTTGTTCGAGGCGCCCCAGACCGCCACGTAGCCGGGGATCGGCGCCGCGATGCTGCGCAGCACGAGCTGGGCGAGGTCGTCGTGGCCGAGCCAGGTCGAGAGGTGGCGGAATTCCGTCGGACGCGGCAGGGCGCTGCCGATGCGCAGGGCCACCCCCTCGATGCCGTGCCGGTCCCAGTACATCCGGCCCATCAACTCGCCCCAGGCCTTGCTCAACCCGTAGAACCCGTCCGGCCGGAACGGCGCGTCGATCGCGAGCCGGTCGTCCACCGCATGCATGCCGAAGGCGTGGTTGGAACTGGCGAAGACCACCCGGCGCAGGCCGTGGCGGCGGGCGCCCTCGTAGACCGCGCGCAGGGCGACGAGATTGTTCTCGATCACCTCCGGCAGGGGCTTCTCGACGCTGGTGCCGGCCATGTGCACCAGCACGTCGGTGCCGTCGAGCAGCCGGTCGACGGCCTCCGCCTCGCGCAGGTCGCCGCTCGTCACCGTCTCGGCGTCGGAGAGCGGCGTCAGCGCCACCGGCCCGCCGCCGGAGCGCAGGACGTGGCCGGCGGCGAGCAGCCGCGGCCGCAGCACCGCCCCGATCTGCCCGCCCGCCCCGGACAGGGCGACCCGGATCCCCGCTGCCTCGCTCATGCATCCTCCCGTGTCGTCGTTGGTGCGCGCCAACCCGGCGCGAGGTCACGCCCCATCATCGGCCAGCCGCGGCGCGCCGTCGAGGCGCGACGCAGCCGCTTGCATCGGGCGGCACGTCCCGCGAAGGTCCGCCGCGCAAGAAGACCGACAGGAGGAACGCCCCGTGTGGACGCCGACGATCCGGTATCCCGACCCCGCCATCGAGGTCATCGACCCCTCCTTCGCCCGCTACCGGGTGTTCAGCGCCGGGATCGAGCGCCTCGCCACCGGCTGCCGCTGGAGCGAGGGCCCGGTCTGGTTCGGCGACGGGCGCTATCTCCTGTGGAGCGACATCCCGAACAACCGCATCCTGCGCTTCGACGAGGAGAGCGGCGCGGTCTCGGTCTTCCGCAAGCCGTCGAACTTCGCCAACGGCAACACCCGCGACCGCCAGGGCCGCCTCGTCACCTGCGAGCATGGCGGGCGGCGGGTGACGCGCACCGAGTATGACGGCGCCATCACGGTCCTGGCCGACCGTTTCGAGGGCAAGCGCCTCAACTCGCCCAACGACGTGGTGGTGGCCGCGGACGGCGCGGTCTGGTTCACCGATCCGCCCTTCGGCATCCTCGGCAATTACGAGGGCGAGCGGGCGGAGCCCGAGCTGCCCCAGAACGTCTACCGCCTCGACCCGGCGACCGGGGTGCTGGCGGCGGTGGCGACCGGCCTCGCCGGGCCGAACGGCCTGTGCTTCTCCCCCGACGAATCGATCCTCTACCTCGTCGAATCGCGGGCGCAGCCGAACCGCCGCATCCTCGCCTTCGACGTCGCGGGCGGGCGTCTGACGAACCAGCGCGTCCACATCGATGCCGGCCCCGGCACGCCGGACGGCTTCCGGTGCGACATCGACGGCAATCTCTGGTGCGGCTGGGGCATGGGCTCGGACGCCCTCGACGGGGTGATGGTCTACAACCCCGAGGGCATTCTGATCGGCCGCATCCGCCTGCCGGAGCGCTGCGCCAACCTCTGCTTCGGCGGCCGTCACCGCAACCGGCTGTTCATGGCGGCGAGCCAGTCGCTCTACGCGGTCTATGTCGACACCCAGGGGGTGGCCGGGGGGTAAGGCCCCGGCAGCCTCAAGCGGAGCCGCACGGCGCCACTCTGCTCAGGTTCTTGTTTTCGCATCATTGTCACCGCCGAACCGGTGACCGCTTCACCGGTGACCGCTTCGGCGAATGATGCTCAGGCCCGCCGCCCCGCCGCCACCAGGCACAACAGCTCGAACAGCACCTGCGCGGCGCATTGCGCCGTGTTGCTGGTCGGGTCGTATTGCGGCGCCACCTCGACCACGTCGCCGCCGACCACGTTCACGCCGGCGAGGCCGCGCAACAACGCCAGCACCTCGCGGGGCGTGAGCCCGCCCATCTCCGGCGTGCCGGTGCCGGGCGCGAAGCCCGGATCGAGGCTGTCGACGTCGAAGGAGAGGTAGGTGGGGCCGTCGCCGGCGACCTCCCGGGCCCGGGCGATCACCGCAGGGATCCCGAGCTGCGCCACCTCCTCGGCGTGGATCACCGTCATGCCGGAGACGTACGAGAACTCCCACAGGTACTCGGCGCCGCCGCGGATGCCGATCTGGATCGTGCGGGCGGGATCGAGCACGCCGTCGAGCACCGCCTGGCGGAACGGGCCGCCATGGTGGAACTTCGAGCCCTCGTAGACGCCGCCGGTGTCGCAATGGGCGTCGATGTGGATCATGCCGACCGGGCGGCCGGCGCCGACCGCCCGAAGGGTGGCGCGGCTGATCGAGTGGTCGCCGCCCACCGCCAGCGGCACCACGCCGGCCTTCACCACGGTGGCGAAGAACGCCTCGATGTCCTCGTGGCAGCTCTCGAGGGAGAAGCGGCTGCGGAACGGCACGTCGCCGATATCGGCCGCCTTCAGCTCCGCCGCCGGGGTGATCCGCAGCACGTGCTCGTAGGGGCCGATGCGCTCCACCGCCCGCACCGCCCGCGGCCCGTGGCGGGCGCCGGCCCGGTTGGTGACGCCGAGATCCATCGGCACGCCGATCAGCGCCACGTCGAGGCCGCCGAAATCGGGCAGCGTCGCGGCCTCGGGGCGGAACGGCAGGTCGAGGAAGGTCGCCGGATCCGCGAAGGGCCACTTGCGCCGATCGCTCTCGCTGAATTGCTGTGCCGCCGCCTTCGCGAAGTCCGGATCGTCGATGTCGCCGCCGGTCGCGTCGAGGTAGCGGGCGCGAAGGGCCGCGAGCTTGGCCTGATCCATGGGGGCTCCGGAGGTGAGGGCCCGCACCGGCTCTCGCGAGCCCGCGGGCGCGGCACTCGGGGGGCGGCCCCTGAGGGCCCCGGTGCACCCGGCGTGCCCTCGGCCCGCACCGCCCGGCCACGAGTCAAGCGCAGGCCGGCCATGCTGGCAAGCCCCGTTGTGCGGGCGGGGGCCGGCGGTTCAGGAAGTCCCGGCCGGCGCAACCGCCGCCGACGCAGGCTCCCTCACGATCGCGAAGGCCGCCAGAGATGGGCGACACGCCCCCCGATGCCGCCGCGCGCCGCGCGCCCGCAGCGGCCTGACCGGCCCGATGCGCGTCTCCCTGGCCCCGGCCTGGCCGGGCGTCTGGCTGCTCGCCGGCGCCCATCTCCTCGCCTTCGCGGACCGGTTCGTCGCCGCCCTGGTCGCCCCGGCGATCAAGGCGGACCTGCATCTGAGCGACTTCGCGATCGGCCTGGCGCAGGGCACCGCCTTCGTGGCGGCCTTTGCCGTCGCGACCCTCATGGCCGGCCCCCTGGTCGACCGCGTCCACCGCCCGCGCCTGATCGCGGCCGGGATCCTGGTCTGGAGCCTCGCCTCGCTGGCCTGCGGGCTGGCGACCGATCTCGCCGAGCTCGTCCTCGCCCGCATGGGACTCGGCCTCGGCCAGGCCGTCCTCACCCCGGCCGCCCTCGCGCTCATCGCCGCGCGCCAGCCGCGGGACCGGATCGGGCAGGGCGTCTCGCTCTACACCGCGGGCGCCGTCCTGGGACGCGGCACGGCCCTGGTCCTGGGCGGCGGGCTCCTCGCCCTGCTGCCCGCGGCGGTGACGGTGGCGGGCTTCCCGACCCCGGTCGCGTCCTGGCGGGTGCTGTTCGGGCTCAGCGTCCTGCCGAACCTCGTCCTCGTGACGCTGCTGCTGCGGCTGGACGATCCCGGCCGCGGCGGCCCGCAGGTGCGGGTGCGGACGCGGATCGGGCCGTGGCTCGCCCGGCATGCGGGGCGCTACGCCGCCATGACCGTGGCCGGAGGCGCCGTGACCCTGGTCGTCCAGACCACCAATGCCTGGGCGGTCACGCTGCTCGTGCGCCGTTTCGGCCTGCCGCTCTCCTCGGCCGGCATGCTGTTCGGGGTGGTCGTGGCCCTCGCCGCGCCGCTCGGCCAGTTCACCGGCGGACGCCTCCTCGACCGCGCGAGGCGGGGCGTCCTTCCGGGCGGGCGGCTGCTCCTCGGCGTGCTCGCCGGCACGCTGCCGCTCGCCGCGATCGTCGGCCTGACCGACCGCCTCGCCCTGGCGACCGCCGCCCTCGCCGCCCTGGTCTTCGGCCTCGGGATCGGCTCGGTGGCGACGCTCGCGGGCCTGCAGATCATGACGCCGCGATCCTTGCGCGGCCGCGTCACCGCGCCGTTCATGGCCTGCATCACGCTGGCGGGCTTCGGGCTCGGCCCGCCCCTGGTCGGGCTCCTGGCCGATCGCGTCTTCGGCGAGGCCGGCCTCGGCCACGCCCTGCTGGCGACCAGCGCGCTCGCCTACGCGGCGGGCCTCGTTGCGCTTGCGGCCGGGGCGCCCTACCTTAAGGGAACCACGAACAGGCAGGCGCGGGCCGGTCGCTGAGCGGCCCGCAGGATTGCCCGCAAGAGCGATGGATACGATCACCCTCGGTCCGACGATCTCCAGCCCGGGCCGGCGAGGTCGAGGGGCCACCGACGAGGCCGCCTTCGAGGCCTATCGCGCGCTCTATAGCGGCGGCACCGACGTCGATCGCGCACCCGGAATCCTGCGGACCGAGGTCGTCGCGTACCGGTTGCCGCGGATGCTGCTGTTCGACCGCCGGCTCGCCGGCGTGTCGCATGCCCGCGGACCCCGCCGGGTCGCCCGCGACGGCTTCGACCACATCACCGTCCACCTCGTTCTCTCCGGCAGCCTGATGCTGGAGGTGCCGGAGGCGAAGCGCCGGGTCGAGGCCGGGACCCTCGCGCTGTTCGACCTCACCCGGCCGCAGCGCACCTGGACCGAGGGCGCGCGCATCGTCACCGCCGCCATCGCCCGCGACCGCCTCGATGCCGCGACGCTGGACGGCCTCGACCTGCACGGACTGGTCCTCGGCCCGGGCGAGGCGGGTCTGGTGATCGACTTCGCGCGCTCGCTGGCCGCCCATGCCGGGGCCCTGACGCCCGAGCTGGCCGCCGTCGCCACCGACTCGCTGTGCCTGATGCTCGGCGCGACCCTGGCCTCCCTGCGCGACCGGACCCTGCGGGCCGCGGCGCCGATCGCGGCCGGACGCGCCCATGCCCGGGCGATCGCCTATATCGAGCGGCATCTCGGGGACCAAGCCTTGACCACCGCGGCGATCGCCGCCGGCGCCGGCGTGTCGCGCAGCGCGCTCTACCGGCTGTTCGAGCCCGCCGGCGGCGTCGCCCGGTACGTGCAGCAGCAGCGCGTGACGCGCCTGCGCCGCGCCTTGTCGCGGGCCGACGACGATCGGACTATCGACGAGCTGGCCCTCGCGACCGGCTTCGCCTCGCCGAGCCATGCCGGCCGGCAGTTTCGCACCGCTTTCGGCATGCCGCCGGGAGAATATCGGCGCAGCCTGCGCGCCAAGGCCGAGTCGACCCGGATCGCACAGGGCGACGCATTGCGCGCAAGACTCGACGGCCCGCTTCCCGGCCTGACGGCCTGGCACGGCGAGCTTCTCTGAGCAGCCGACCGGAAAGGAACCGATGGTCGCGCCACGGCGCAGCCGGCCCCCGCAGGCCGCGCCGCGACGCCTCGGCCGCACCGGCCGACAGACGGCGCGGGCGGCCCACCGGATCAGGCTCAGGCGCTGCGCGGACGCCCGCGCCTGGCCGGCTTCGCCTCGATGGCCGGCGCCTTCACGACCGCGTCGGAGGTGGCGCGCTTGGCCGCCGCAGCGACATTGCGGCCCCGGCCCAGCCCGATGCTCTTGGCGAGCTCGGAGCGCTGTGCGGCGTAGTTGGCGGCGACCATCGGGTAGTCGTGCGGCAGGCCCCACTTGCGCCGGTACTCCTCGGGGGTGAGCCCGCGGGTCGACAGGTGGCGCTTGAGCGACTTGTACTGACGGCCATCCTCGAGGCTGATCAGGTAATCCGGGGTCACCGTCTTCTTGATCGGCATCAGGGGGGTGAGCTTCTCGGGCTCCTTGGCGCTGGGCTGGCCGAGGGAGACGAACGCGCTGTGCACGGCGCCGATCAGGCCGGCCAGGTCGGCGGCCGGAACCGAGTTGTTGGCGACGTAGGCCGACACGACGTCGGCGGCGAGGGCGACGAAATCGACCTCCTGGACCAGATCTTCTTGCGACACGGATATTCGTCCTAACTTACGCACCCGTTCGACGGGCATACGCGCGATATCGGGCATCGCACCGCAGTTTCAACCCATCTCGGCCCGTCCGCCGCTGAATTTCCCACAGATGCTTTTGATAATCGGGCAGGCTTGCGATCACGCAACGGCTTCATGTCGAGCCCGGAAGCTCGACCAAGCCTTGCGCAACGCCACGGCTACTCGCCCGCGAACTCTGGAGCGAAGGTCGGATGCGCGCATCATGCACGATAAAATGAGCAGAAATGGCTCATATCGCATCGGGACACCGGTGGACAATCCGGCATGGGGCCTTTCCCTGGCACCGGACTTGCCCTAACGCCGAACCACGACCGGCGAGAGCGGCCATGCCCTTCAACTCCCTGCCGTTCCTGCTGCTGTTCCTTCCGGTGGCGCTCGGGCTGCACGCCCTCTGCGTCGCCCGGCGGCCGGGCTGGCGCGTCGCCTGGCTCGCCGGGCTGTCCTTCGTCTTCTACGGCTGGTGGGACCTGCGCTTCGTGCCGCTGCTCGCCGGCTCCGTCGCGGTCAACTGGCTCGCCGGCGAGGCCTGGCTGCGCACCGGGCACAGAATCATCCCGGTCGCCGCCATCGTCCTGGATCTCGGCCTGCTCGGCCTGTTCAAGTATCTCGGCTTCTTCGCCGGGCTCGTCGACGCCGTCACCGGGGCGGAGGTGCCCCTCGTCTCCCTGGCGTTTCCGCTCGGGATCTCGTTCTTCACCTTCCAGCACATCGCCTACCTGGTCGACCTGCGGCGCGGCACGGCGGAGCGGATGACGCTGTCCGAATACGCGGTCTACGTCGCGTTCTTCCCCCGGGTGATCGCCGGGCCCCTGGTGCGCCCGGCCGAGCTCAGCGGGCAGCTGCGACTCCCTGAGCCGGCCTCCGCGGACCGGGCGGCGCGCGGCCTGATGCTGCTGACCGCGGGCCTGGCCAAGAAGGTCTTCCTCGGCGACGGGCTCGGCACCTTCGTCGATCCGGTCTGGGCTGCGGCGGCCGCAGGCGGGCAGCCGGATCTCGCGGCGGCGGCGCAGGCGACGATCGGCTACGCCCTCCAGCTCTACTTCGACTTCTCGGGCTACACCGACATGGCGCTCGGCCTCGCGCTCCTGTTCGGCATCGCCCTGCCGGACAATTTCCGGGCGCCCTACCGGGCGGTGTCGATCCAGGATTTCTGGCGGCGCTGGCACATCACCCTGTCGTCCTTCCTGCGCGACTACCTCTACATCCCGTTCGGCGGCAGCCGGCACGGCGTGCCGCGCCAGCTCCTGGCGCTGCTCGCCACCATGGCGCTCGGCGGGTTGTGGCACGGGGCGGGGCTCACCTTCGTCGCCTGGGGGGCGGCGCACGGCGTCGCGCTCGGCCTGCACGTCCTGTGGCGCCGCGCCGGCCTCGCCCTGCCGGACTTCGCCGGCCTGCTCGCGACCCTCGGCTTCGTCTGCCTCGCCTGGGTGCTGTTCCGGGCGCCGGACTTCGCCACCGCCTTGTCGGTCTATCGCGGCCTCGTCGGGCTCGGCACCGACGCCACCGGGTCCGCGGCCGGATTCTGGCCGCTCGCGGCCGGCGCCGCGGCCCTGGCGATCCTCGGGCCCACCGCCCGGGAAACGGTGGACAGCCTCGTCCCGCGGGCCTGGGCCGCCGCCGCGACCGCGCTGCTGCTCGCCGCGATCCTGCTCCAGGTCGGCAACGACGCCAACCAGGCCTTCATCTATGCTCGCTTCTGAGGCTCCGGCCCACCGCTTCCTGATGCTGACGGCGGCCTTCCTCGCGCTCCTCGTCGCCGGGGTGGCGGGGCGGGTGATCTGGTTCGACGCCTACTGGATCTTTCGCCAGGATCCGCCCTGGCGGCAGGAGACCGGCGGCAACAGCCGCCTGCTCGACCGGCAGACCCGCCGGGCCAAGGCGCTGCAGGCACTCACGCGCCCCTACGACCTCGCGCTGATCGGCAGCTCGACGGTGTATCACGGCCTCGACCCCGCGGACGTCACGGCGTTCGCGCCGGACAGGGTGTTCAATGCCGGCATCTCGGCGATCATCGCCACCGAGCTGCCGGTGATCGCCGCGGTGGTGGCGTCGCGGGCGCCGGCCCGGGCGACGCTGGGGCTCGACTACTACATGTTCTCGCGCCCGAGCGTGCCGGTGCATCTCGACGGGGCCCTCGCCACCCCGAGCGGCCGGCTCACCGCGCTGATGGGCAGCGTGCTCGGCCGCTACGCGCTCGCCGACAGCCGGCTCGCGGCGGTCACGGGCGGCGACGATCCGGGCGCCTGGACCCGGGAGGGCTATCGCGTCACCCCGCCCCTGCCGGCGGCGCTGACTCTCGAGAACGACGCCACGCGCCGGCGCACCACGGCGCCGTTCCGGCCCGAGACCCTGGCGGGCCTCGACCTCGCCCTCGAGCGGCTCTCGGGCCTCGACGTGACGATCTACCTCTCCCCGGTGAGCGACGCGCAGGGGCGGGTCCTCGCCGATCTCGGGCTGGCCGGCGACGTCTCGCGGTGGCGCGAGGCGGTGATGCGGCTCTGCGCCGCCCGCGGCCGGCCGGTCCTCGACCTGACCGGCCTCGGACAGCCCTATCCGTTCGATCCGGCCAAGGGCTCCACTCCGGCCTGGCTCGACAACCTGCACTACACGCCGCTGATCGGCCGCCAGGTGCTGGAGCGGCTCGGCCTGCGCCGGCCGGCCGGCCGGTGAGCGCGGCTCGCCCCCCTGCCCCGCCGCTGAAGACCTCCGGCCTGCGGCGCCATCACGCGCTGATGGCCCGCCTCGCCGCCGGCCCGGCGCCGGAAGCAGTGGCCCTCGGCGATTCGCTGGCCGCCGGATGGCCCGAGCCCGATCTCGCGGCCGCCACCGGCCTGACCACGCGCAATCTCGGCCTGCCCGGGGACCGGGTGCAGACCACCCGCTGGCGCCTCGCCGCGATGGCCGCCTTCCCTCTCCGGCCGCGCCTCGCGGTTCTGATGGTCGGCACCAACAGCTTCGCGGATGGCGACGCGCCGGAGGTCATCGTCGCCGGCCTCGCCGACCTCGTGGCGGCCCTGCGGGCGGCCTGGGCGCCGCCGGTGATCGTCCTCGCCTCCGTGCCGTGGCGCGCCGCCCCTCCGGGGCGCAGCGAGGCGGATCGCCTCGCGCTCAACGCCGTCATCGGCGATCTGGCCCGCATGCAGGCCCTCAGGCTCCTGGACTGCGACGCGGCTTTTCGCCCCGATCCGGCCACTGGCCTCGACGCCGACCGGCTCCATCTCAACGCCCGCGGCTACGCATCGCTCAGCGCCGCTCTCGCCTCGCTCCTCCGTACCGGCTGAATCGAGGGCCGGGCCGTCCCTGTCATCGGATCGTCACGAGAGCGGCCGACACGCAGGCATTCCCGAGAGGACAGGAGCCCCGCCCGATGGATTTCCACCGCCGCTTCACCGTGCTGATGTGCACGCCGGCCTTCGACCCGGACGACCTGGAGGGCGTGCGCGTCAACCAGATCGTCGCGGCGGTCGAGGAACGCGGCTTCGAGGTGGTGCGGGCCCGGCGCGTCGAGGACGCGGCGATCGCGGTGCAGACCGACGCGGCGGTCGGCTGCCTGGTGGTGGATTGGGGCAAGCGCGGCCTCGACGGCAAAGCGGCGGCGCTCATCGACATGATGCGCAAGCGCGGCCTCGAGATGCCGATCGTCATCATGGTCCGGCGCAAGCGCCTGGAGGATATCCCCGTCGAGCTGCTCGACTTCATCGACGGCTACATCTTCCTCGCCGAGGAGACGCCCGAGTTCATCGCCCGCGGCCTCGTCAGCCGGGTGACGCAATATGCCGAGACCCTGAAGACCCCGTTCTTCGGCGCGCTGGTCGACTACGCCGAGAAGGGCAACCAGCTCTGGACCTGCCCAGGGCACAATGGCGGCATCTTCTACAACCGCTCGCCGATCGGCCGCATCTTCGTCGAGCATTTAGGGGAAGCGATCTTTCGCGACGACCTCGACAATTCGGTCCTCGATCTCGGCGACCTCCTGACCCACGAGGGGCCGGCGCTGAAGGCGCAGAAGGAGGCGGCCCAGATCTTCGGGGCGGAAAAGACCTATTTCGTGCTCAACGGCACCTCGGCCTCGAACAAGATCGTCTTGTCCTCGCTGGTCGCCGAGGACGACCTGGTGCTGTTCGACCGCAACAACCACAAGGCGGCGCATCACGGCGCGCTCTTCCTCGGCGGCGGCATCCCGATCTTCCTCGAGACCGACCGTAACGCCTACGGGCTGATCGGCCCGATCTTCCACGAGGCCCTGGACGAGGCCAAGATCCGCCAGAAGATCCGCGACAACCCGCTGGTCAAGGACAAGGAAGCCTGGCGCAAGGAGCGGCCGTTCCGCGTCGCGGTGATCGAGCAATGCACCTATGACGGCACGATCTACGACGCCCGCGAGATCGTCGCGAAGATCGGCCATCTCTGCGACTACATCCTGTTCGACGAGGCCTGGGCCGGCTTCATGAAGTTCCATCCCCTGTTCCAGGGCCGCTACGCCATGGGGCTGACCGGGCTCGACGAGACCTCGCCCGGCATCATCGCCACGCAATCGACCCACAAGCAGCTCGCGAGCTTCTCCCAGGCCTCGCAGATCCACACCAAGGACGGCCATATCCGCGGCCAGACAAGGCGGGTGGAGCACCGGCGCCTCAACGAGAGCTTCCTCGTCCACGCCTCGACCTCGCCGTTCTACCCCCTCTTCGCCTCCCTCGATGTCGGTGCCCAGATGATGAAGGGGCGTTCCGGCATGATCCTGTGGGACGACACGATCCGGCTCGGCATCGAGTGGCGCAAGAAGGTGCGGGCGATCCGCAAGGAGTTCGAGGAGAACGAGCGCGACCCCAAGCGGCGCTGGTTCTTCGATCCCTTCGTGCCCGACGTGGCGACGGGAGACGGCGGCGCCGAGGTGCCGTGGGAGAGCCTGCCCACCGACGAGCTCGCCTCGGACGCGCGCCACTGGGAGCTCAAGCCCGGGGCCGGCTGGCACGGCTTCACCCATGTCGCGCCCGGCTACGCCATCACCGATCCGAACAAGCTCACGGTGCTCACCCCCGGCTTCGACCGGCGCACCGGCGAATACACCGAGCACGGCGTGCCGGCCCCGATCGTCGCGCAGTACCTGCGCGAGAACCGCATCGTCCCGGAGAAGAACGACCTCAACTCGCTGCTCTTCCTGCTGACGCCGGGCGTCGAATCCTCGAAGGCCGGCACGCTGATCTCCGGCCTCGTCGCCTTCAAGCGCCTGCACGACGACAACGTGCTGCTCGAAGAGGCGATGCCGGAATTCGTCCGGCGCCGGCCGCAGCGCTATGGCGGCGTGCGCCTGCGCGACCTCTGCGCCGACTACCACGCCTTCCATCGGGAATCGGGCACATCGAGCCTGCAGCGCAAGCAGTTCATGCCCGAGCACCTGCCCGAGATGGTGATGGCGCCGAAGGCCGCGGCGCAGATGCTGACCCGCAACAACGTCGACTTCGTGCCGATCGCCGAGGCCGAAGGGCGCATCGCCACGACCCTGATGCTGGTCTATCCGCCGGGCATCGGCACGGTGCTGCCGGGCGAGCGGCTGGACGAGCGGGCGAAACCCATGCTCGACTACTTCAAGATGTTCGAGGCCGCGGCCAACCTGTTCCCGGGCTTCGAGGCCGAGATCCAGGGCGTCTACCGCCAGGTCGAGCCCGATGGGCGCATCCGCTTCTACACCTACGTGCTGCGGGAGGGGCGCTGATGGATTCGGTGGCGGCACAGCCCGGGATCGTGATCCGCCCGTCGACCGACACGGACGTGGCGGCGATGATCGAGATCTACGAGCACCACATCCGCCACGGCGTCGGCGATACCGGCGACTTCGAGGAAGACCGGCTCCGGCCGGACGACCTCAAGCGCCGGCGCAAGAACATGCGCTCGAAGCGCCTGCCCCACCTCGTGGCCGAGCGCCACGGGGTGGTGGCGGGCTACGCCTACGCGGTGCCGTTCCGCAAGCGGCCGGCCTACCGCTACACGCTCAAGCACTCGATCTACGTGCATGCCGGCCATCTCCATGCCGGGATCGGCCGGCGCCTGCTGCCGGCCTTGATCGAGGCCTGCGCGGCCGGGGGCTACCGCCAGATGATCGGCTACATCGACGCCGAGAACGAGGCTTCCTTACGCCTGCACGAGGCCTGCGGCTTCACCAAGGTCGGCCACCTGCCGGCCGTGGCCTACCGCCACGGCCGCTGGGCCGACAGCGTGATGGTGCAGTGCCCGCTCGGGACGGGCTCGTCGGACCAGCCCTCGACCTGGCGGCAGGAAGCGGTGGTGCAGGAGGCGCGGGCGCCGCTGCCGGCGACGTGAGACGAGACCGGGACGGGGCCGGCGGCTCCGTCCCGTCACGAGCCTCCCCCCGGCACGACGGCGGGGCCGACATCCGGGCCTGACACGACGAGGCCCGGCGCGATAGGCTCCGCGCCGACACGGAATCGGCCCAGAGCCGACAGCGTGACCCGGGAGGAAGACGATGGGTGACGATCTCAAGGCTGCAGCCGACGCGATCCTGCGGCGTGGCGTGTCCGAGGCCCCGCACCTGCCGGGCATCGTCGCCATGGCGACCGACCGGGAGCGCACGCTCTATGCCGGCGCCGCCGGGCAGCGGAGCGAGGACGCGCCGATGACCAGCGACACGGTGATGGCGATCTTCTCCACCACCAAGGCGGTCACCGCCACCGCCGCGCTGCAGCTCGCCGAGGAGGGCCGGCTCGACCTCGACGCTCCGGCCGCCACCTACGTGCCCGCCCTCGACGAGATCCAGGTGCTCGACGGCTTCGCCGATGACGGCACCCCGCGCCTGCGCCCGCCGGCACGCCCCGTCACCACCCGGATGCTGCTGCTGCACACCGCCGGCTTCGGCTACGACATCTTCAACGAGGCTTACGCCCGCCTGCTGCGCGAGAGCAAACGGCCGAGCGTGACCAGCGGCACCCGCGCCTCGCTGATGACGCCGCTGCTCTTCGATCCCGGCGAGTCCTGGGAATACGGCAGCAACATCGACTGGGCCGGCCAAGTGGTCGAGGCGGTGACGGGCCAGCGCCTCGGATCCGTGATGCGGGAGCGCATCTTCGAGCCCCTCGGCATGGCCTCGACCGGCTTCGCGCTGACGCCCGGCATGCGGACCCGCCTCGCCCCGATGCATCAGCGGAACGAGGATGGCTCGCTGAAGGTCGTCGCCGGCTTCGAGCTGCCGCAGGAGCCGGAAGTCGAGATGGGCGGCCACGGGCTCTACTCGACCGCCGAGGACTACTTGCGCTTCATCCGGATGTGGCTCGACGACGGCGCCGGCCCGCACGGCCCCGTGCTGCGGCCCGAGACCGTCGCGATGGCGGCGACGAACGGCCTCGGGCCGACGCTCAAGATCCGCGCCCTGCCGGGGGTGAAGCGCCACCTCTCGCACGATGCCGAGTTCTTCCCCGGCATGCCGAAATCCTGGGGGCTGAGCTTCATGATCAACGACGAGCCGGCACCGACCGGGCGCTCGGCCGGTTCGCTGGCCTGGGCGGGGCTCGCCAACCTGTATTTCTGGATCGACCGGACCGCCGGGATCGGCGGGTTCTGGGGCACGCAGCTCTTCCCCTTCGCCGATCCGGCTGCGGTGGGGAACTTCTTGGAGTTCGAGACGGCGGTCTACCGGACCCTCACGCCCCGATGAACACCCCGGCGATCGCCGCGCTGGTCAGGTTGGAGAGCGTTCCGGCGAGGATCGCCCGGACTCCGTAAGAGGCGACCTCGGCCCGGCGCTCGGGCACCAGGCTGCCGAAGCTCGCGAGCTGGATCGCGATCGACGCCAGGTTGGCGAAGCCGCACAGGGCAAAGCACAGGATCGCGGTGCTGCGGGGGCCGAGTTCGCCGCTCTTCAGCACCGGCGAGAGATTGGCGTAGGCCAGGAACTCGTTGAAGGCGAGCTTCTGGCCGATGGCGCCGCCGACCAGCGTCGCCTGATCCCATGGCACGCCGAGAAGCCAGGCGAGCGGCGCCAGCGCCATCCCGAGGAGCCCCTCGATCGAGGCGCCGGGCATCCCGACGAGGCCGCCCGCATAGGCGACGATCCCGTTGACCAGCGCGATGAGCCCCACGAAGGCGATCAGCATGGCGCCGACCGCCACCGCCACGGCGAGGCCCTTCTGGGTGCCGTCGGCGGCGGCCTCGATCACGTTGACGGCCCGGGTCTCGCCGAAGCTGACCCGCATCGACTTCACCCGGCTCGGCTCGGTCGAGGGCATCAGGATCTTGGCGTAGAGGAGCCCGCCGGGGATCGCCATGAACGAAGCGGCGAGGAGATATTGCATCGGCACGCCGAGCGCCGCGTAGCCGGCCAGGATCGAGCCGGCGGTGGAGGCCGCCCCGCTCGTCATCACGGCGAACAATTCGGCGCCCGTGAGGACCGCCAGGAACGGCCGGAGCGCCACGGCGATCTCGCTCTGCCCGATGAAGATGGTGATGACCGCCGAGAAGGTCTCGATGCGCGAGGTGCCGAGCAGGCGCTGCAACGCCGCCCCGATGACCCGGGCCAGGGCCTGCATCAGGCCGAAATGGTACATCACCGCGATCAGGGCCGAGACGTAGACGATCTGCGGCAGCACCCGCAGGGCCAGCACGAAACCACTGCCACCGAACAGCTCGAACATCCTCGGCTCGACGAGGCCGCCGAACAGGAACGCCACGCCCTTGTCGCCGTAGGACAGGACCGCCTGCACCGCATCGGCGAGCCCTCCGAGCGCGGCCTGGCCCGCGGGCCAGAACAGCACCAGGGCGCCGAGCCCGACCTGGACGCCCAGCGCCGACAGCACCACCCGCGGCCGGATCGCCCGCCGGTTGGTGGAGAACAGCACCGCGACCGCGATCAGCAGCGCGACGCTGGCAGCGGCGTGGATCAGTCGGTCCGGCATGCAGGCTTTCCCTTCGTCAAGCTTCGGTCGAGCGGATGGCAGCAAGGCTGATGCCGTACCGTTCAGTGCCGGTTCAAGCGCGACGGTTCGAGATGGGCCACGCCACGGTCCTGCCCAGAAATGAGGCGATCCGGCGTGAAATCCTGGGAGCACGGGCCCGGCGCCCCTCGCTCGCTCCGCACGGGAGGGCACCACCATGCCGCCGCTCCGCCATCTGGTCTTCGCCGTCGCGGCTCTCACGAGCCTCCTCGTCGCCGCGCTTCCCGCGGCCGCCGCGCCGGCCGAGCGCCGGATCGCCCTCGTCGTCGGGAACGGCGCCTACGCCGCCGGGGCGATTCCCACCGCCGCCAACGATGCCGGGCTCGTCGCCCAGACCTTGCAGGCGGCGGGGTTCGACGTGGTCGGGGCGCGCGACCTCGACGAGGATTCGCTGCGCCGGACCTTGCGCGACTTCACCGACAAGGCCGCCGCGGCGGGTCCGGACGCGGTCGCGTTCCTCTATCTTTCCGGCTACGGCCTGCAGCTCGAGAACGAGGCCTATTTCGCGCCGGTCGACGCCCGGATCGACACCGCTTCCGACGTGCCGCTGCGGACGCTCAGGGTCTCGGACTACGTCAAGCGCCTCGCCGCCCTGCCGCTCAAGGCCCGCTTCGTGGTGCTCGACGCTGCCCGGACGGCGCCCTTCCGGCTCAAGGGCGATCCGCTGGCCGGCGGCCTGCCGCTCGCCGAGGCCGAGCCCGGCAGCCTGATCGCGACCAATGCCGCCCCCGGCACCGTCGGCCCGGCCGAGACCGGCCCCTACGGCTCCTACGCGCTCGCCCTCGTCGAGATGATCCGCGACGGGGGGCTTGCACCGGCCGCCCTGTTCGAGCGGGTGCGACTGCGGGTCGCGGAGGCGACCCGTGGGGCCGAGGTCCCGTGGAGCGCCTCGCGGATCGATGCGCCCTTCGTGTTCCTGGAGCGGGAGACCGGGGCGCCCTCGCTCGCCGGCTTCGCGCCGCCGGCCAAGCCGCTGGGCGAGATCGGCGCGCGGGAGGCCTATGCCGCCTGCCTCGGCCGGGACACCCTCGCAGGCTACGAGGAATTCGTCGGGGCCTATCCGCGCGACCCGCTGGCCAAGCGCGTGCGGGCGATCATCGCGGCAAGGCGCGAGGCGCTGACCTGGCGCCGCAGCGCGCTCGCCGACACGCCGGAGGCCTACTGGTCCTATCTCGGCCGCTATCCGCGCGGGCCGCATGCCTGGGATGCCCGCCGGCGCCTCTCGGCGCTGGCCGCCTCCGTCGCGCCGCCGCCGGAGTACCGGGTGCTCGCCTACGACGTGCCGCCGCCCCCGCCCGAGGAGGTGGTCTATGTCGAGCGGCCGGCGCTCTTCCTCGACGATCCGGTCTACGCCCTGCCGCCGCCGCCCGTTGCGTTCCTGCCGCCGCGGCCGGCCGTCCTGGCGGAACTGGCCCCGCCCCCGCCGCCGGTCGAGGCCTATATCCTGCCCGTGCCGACCTACGTCCCGGTGCCGACCTACGTGGTGGCTCCCCCTTCCGTGGTGCCGCCGCCGAATCCGGTGCTGTTCCAGAACCTGCACGTCACCACCGTCACGGTCGTGCACGAGCACGCTCCCGAGCCGGCGCAGCCCGGGGCGTCCCGCCTCGCGCCGGTGGCCGGCGCCGTCGCCGGGGCGGCACTCGGCGCCGCGGCGGCCAGGGTCGCCCTGCCGCCCGCCATCGCCCAGAAGGCGGCGCTCCGGCCGGACCCGCAGGGCGCGCCGGGTCAGATCCCGCGCGCCAGCGGACCGATCGGCGCACCGGCGCCCGGCGCGACCGCCCTGCGGCCGAGCCTGCCCGGGCAGATCCCGCTGCAGGTGCCGGCCGGACCGCGCGCCCCGGCGCAGAATCCCGCCCAGGCCCTGCCCGGGGCGGGCGGTGCCCCGCTGCCGGCCATCGCCGGCCGTCCCGGCCTGCCCGGAGCGCCCTCCGGCCGACCGGCCGGGCTCGGCCAGATTCCGGGTCAGGTCCAGGGCCGAATGCCAGGCCAAGCCGCGCCGGCCGCCGCGCAACCCGGAGCGCAGCCTCCCGCCGCGGGCCAGCCGGCTCTCGCCGCCCGCCCGTCACGGGGACCGGTCGCAGCTGCGCCGCCACCGCAGGGCCTGCAACCCCAGGGCGTACGTCCCCCGGTCACCCCCTCGCGCCCGGTCCAGCCGCCGCGGATGGTCGCCCCGGCACGAGCCCCGCAGCCCGCGATGCCCTCCCCGGTGACCCAGCCGCCGCGCATGACCGCCCCCGCCCGCGTATCGCGGCCGGATGACGCGTTGCAGCGGCTACGGATGGAGCAGGCCGTGCGTCAGCAGGCGATCCAGCGTCAGCAAGCCCTCCAGGCGCAGCAAGCGATGCAGGCTCAAGCGCAGGCCCGCCAGCGCACCGAGGCGCAGCGGATGATGCAACAGCAGCAGCAACAGATGCAGGACGCGATGCGGCGCCAGCAGGCCCAGGCCCTGCGCCAGCCGCAGATGATGGCGCCGCGGCCCCAGCCGATGCAGCCCCACGCGCCGCAGGCCGGCTCCCGCCCGGCACCTCACGCTCCCCCGCCGGGCCATGGCTGCGGGCATCCGGGTGGGCCGCCCTGCCGGTAGCGCAGCCCCGGAACGACGCGGCAGGCGCCGTTCGTTGTCGAGAGAACCCCGCACGCATTCGAAGCGAAAACATGAAAAGGGCGCGGCCCCTCCCCCGATCGAGGAGGCACCGCACCCTTCCGTCATCCGGGACCCTGGGGCTTCAGTCGATATCCTCGACCGCGTCGGTCCCGCCATAGACCCGGTGGGCCAGGGAGGCCTCGATCAGATCGTCGATGTCGCCGTCGAGGACGTCGTCGGGGCTGGTCGACTGGGCGCCGGTGCGCAGGTCCTTCACCAGCTGGTACGGCTGGAGCACGTAGGAGCGGATCTGATGGCCCCAGCCGATATCGGTCTTCGAGGCCGCCTCGGCGTTGGCCTTCTCCTCGCGCTTCTTCAGCTCGAGCTCGTAGAGGCGGGCGCGCAGCATGTTCCAGGCGGTGGCCCGGTTCTTGTGCTGCGACCGCTCCTGCTGGCACGCCACCACGATCCCGGTCGGGTTGTGGGTGATGCGCACCGCCGAATCGGTGGTGTTGACGTGCTGGCCGCCGGCGCCGGACGAACGGTAGGTGTCGATCCGGCAGTCGGATTCCTTGATCTCGATCGTGATCCGGTCGTCGATGACCGGGTAGACCCAGACGCTGGCGAAGCTGGTATGCCGCCGGGCGTTGGAATCATACGGCGAGATCCGCACCAGGCGGTGCACGCCCGATTCGGTCTTCAGCCAGCCATAGGCGTTGTGGCCCTTGATCAGGAGCGTGGCGCCCTTGATCCCGGCCTCTTCGCCGTCCGACCACTCGACGATCTCGACCTTGTACTTCCGGCGCTCGGCCCAGCGAGCATACATGCGCTGGAGCATGTTGGCCCAGTCCTGGCTCTCGGTGCCGCCGGCGCCGGCATGCACTTCGAGATAGGTGTCGTTGCCGTCGGCCTCGCCCGAGAGCAGGGTCTCGATCTGGCGACGCGCGGCCTCCGCCTGCACGGCGCGGATCTGCTCCTCGCCCTCGCGGATGCTGGCGGCATCCTCCTCCATCTCGCCGAGCTCGATCAGCGTCGCGCCGTCCTCCAGCCCCTGCTCCAGGCGCCGGATCGCCGTGACGGCGTCGTCGAGCTGCGTGCGCTCGCGCATGACCTTCTGGGCCTCCTCCGGATCGTTCCAGAGCGAGGGATCCTCCGAGCGGGCGTTCAGCTCCGCGAGGCGCTTGTCAACGGTATCCCAGTCAAAGATGCCTCCTCAGCAGTCCGATCGACTGCTTGGCGGCATCCGAGAGTTGCTCGATCTCGGCGCGCATCTGGTGTGGGTTCACTCACGTGAGGTGGGGTGCAGGGTGATAGCGCCGGGGGGCGCGGGTGTAAACGGCGGGGTGCCGCTCCCGGTCTTCGGCGAGATTGCCGGATGCGCGAAGGGCGAGGCACCCGCCGGCGCCTCGCCCTTCATCCGTCGTCAGTACAGCCCGCCCGCCTGGGCCGCCCGGTCCGCATCCGCCGGAACCGCCGCGGGGGCCGCCGGCTGGGCGCTCGCCGGAGCCGAGTAGCTGTCGGGCGGGGCGGTGCCGGGCTTGAACGCCTCGAGGAGGCCGCCCTCCGAGCCGCCGGCGCGGGTGCCGCTGGCGGCGTTGACGCGGATCAGCTTGATGCCCGGGGGCACGCGGAACGGCGTCGGCGGCTTGTCCTTGAGCGCGGCCTTCAGGAAGTCGCGGGCGATCGGGGCGGCGAGGCCGCCGCCGGTGGCGCGGTCGCCCAGCGAGCGCGGCTTGTCGTAGCCGACATAGATGCCCACCGCGAGATCGGGCGAGAAGCCGACGAACCAGGCGTCCTTGGCGTCGTTGGTGGTGCCGGTCTTGCCGGCGAGCGGCTTGCCGATCTCCTTCAGGATGGTGGCGGTGCCGCGCTGGACCACGCCCTCCATGATCGAGACGATCTGGTAGGCGGTGAGCGGGTCGAGGACCTGCTCGGAATCGTCGACCAGCTTCGGCTCGTCCTGGCCCGACCACTTCTCGGCGTCGCAGCCGATGCACTTGCGGTTGTCGTGGCGGTAGATGGTCTCGCCGTTGCGGTCCTGGATCCGGTCGATCAGGGTCGGCCGGATGCGCCGGCCGCCATTGTCGAGCATCGAGTAGGCGGTGACCATCCGCATCACGGTGGTCTCGCCGGCGCCGAGCGACATCGGCAGCACCGGCAGCATGTCGTCGTAGACGCCGAAGCGGCGGGCATACTCGGCGATCAGCGGCATGCCGACATCCTTGGCGAGCCGCACCGTCATCAGGTTCTTCGAGTGCTCGATGCCGTAGCGCAGGGTGTGGGGACCGCCGGACTTGCCGTCGTAGTTCGAGGGCGACCACGCCTCCTGGCCCGGACCCGCCTCGATGGTGATCGGGGTGTCGAGGACGATCGACGACGGGGTGTAGCCGTTGTCGAGCGCCGCCGAGTAGACGATCGGCTTGAACGACGAGCCGGGCTGGCGCATCGCCTGGGTGGCGCGGTTGAACTCGCTCTCGTCGTAGGAGAACCCGCCGACCATCGCGTGGACGCGGCCGGTATAGGGATCCATGGCGACGATGGCACCGGAGACCTCCGGAATCTGCCGCAGGCGGTAGGCGTTGCCGTTGCCCTCCAGCCGCTCGACGTAGACCACGTCGCCGGGACTCAGCGCCGCCGCGATGCTGCGGCCGGTCCAGCGCACGCCCTCCGCCGTGATGATCCCGGTCTCGCGGTCCTTCGAGACCTGCCCCGAGCTCTCGCGCTTCGGCTGCAGGCCGATCGTGGCGCGCCCACCCGAGGTGTCGAGCACCACCGCGAGGCGCCAGGGCTGCACGTCGCCGAGCGCCGGCACCTCGGCCACCGCCATGCCCCAGTCGCGGCCGGCGAGCTCGACCCGGCTCTTCGGCCCGCGCCAGCCTCTCGCCTGGTCGTAGCGCACCAGGCCGTCGACGAGCGCCTTGCGGGCCATCGCCTGCATCTTCGGGTCGAGGGTGGTGCGCACCGACAGGCCGCCCTCGTAGAGCTTCTTCTCGCCGTAGCGCTCGGAGATCTCGCGCCGGACCTCCTCCGCGAAGTAGTTCGCGTTGGCGGTGTTGGGCGAGACGTTGCGCGGGTTGACGCCGAGCGGCTGCTTGCGCTCCGATTCGGCCTCCTCCTTGGTGATGTACCCGTTCTGGGCCATCAGGCCGATGATCTCGTTGCGGCGCGCCAGCGCCTGCTGGGTGCGGCGATAGGGGTGGTAGTTGTTCGGGCCCTTCGGCAGGGCCGCGAGATAGGCCGCCTCGTGGATCGTCAGCTCGTGCACCGACTTGCCGAAATAGTCGAGCGCGGCGGCCGCGATGCCGTGCAGGTTGCGGCCCGGCACGATCGTGCCGAGGAAGATCTCGTTGAGGTAGAGCTCGAGGATCTTGTCCTTCGAGTAGGTCGACTCGATGCGGAGCGCGATCAGCGCCTCGCGGATCTTGCGGTCGAAGGTCTGCTCGGAGGAGAGCAGGAAGTTCTTGGCGACCTGCTGGGTGATGGTCGAGGCGCCCTGCTTCTTGCCGCTGGACGCGTTGGTCAGGATCGCCCGGACGACGCCCTCGGGGTCGATGCCGCCGTGCTTGTAGAAGTTCTTGTCCTCGGCCGACAGGAAGGCCGCGATGACGATCTTCGGCATGGCCTGGATCGGCAGGTAGAGCCGGCGCTCGCGGGCATACTCGGCGAGCAGCGAGCCGTCGGCCGCGTGGACGCGGGTCATCACCGGCGGCTCGTAATTGGCGAGCGCCGCGTGGTCGGGCAGGTCGCGCGAGTACTTCCAGAAGAAGTAGCCGCCCGCTGCGGCGCCGACGACGACCATCATCGCGCCGATGCTGAACAGAAAGCCGAAGAAGCGGAGGATGAAGCGCATCGAAACCCGATCCGTCGATGATGCCGCGCGGCCCGCAGGGCCCGATCCGGAGCCCGATGCGATATACCCCGAGGCAAGATACCCCAAGGCAAGTGGCGGATGCCATGCCCGGGCACGGCTCCTCACGGAAACGCGACAGCCATGACGGCGCGGGACGCCGCTCCCGCGCTTAGCGGAAGAGGCACGCGAAAGCCAGGACAGCGAGGGGCCGACGAGGCCCTATCGACACGGGATCTATGGTGAAACTGGGGCGGGTCCGATCTGGGCGGATTTGCCGATCCGTGGCCCGTCCGCCCCGCGGGCGGTCGCGGCGGCCGGCATGCGGGCGGCGAAGAAGGCCTCGATCGCCTCGGCCATCTGGCCCGTGACCCTGGTCCGCCACTCGTCGGAGAGCAGCAGGTCGAGGTCGCGCTTGCTCGACAGATAGCCGAGCTCGACCAGCACCGAGGGCACGTCGGGCGAGCGCAGCACCCGGAACCCCGCCTCGCGGTGGGGCTTCACGCTCATCTCCATGACGCCGGAGAGGCGCGTGAGCAGGCCCTTGGCGAACCGGGCCGAGAAGCCGCGGGTCTCGCGCAGGGTGAGTTCCTGCAGGATGTCGGCGACGTCGCCCGGGCCCTCGCCCTGGTCGGCGCCGGCCGCCGCGTCGGCCTTGTTCTCGCGGTCGGCCAGCCGCGCCGATTCGGCGTCGGTGGCCTTCTCGGAGCCGGTATAGATGGTGGCGCCGCGCACCTGCGGCGCGGCCGAGATCGAATCGGCGTGGATCGACACGAACAGGTCGGCATGGGCGTCGCGGGCGATGCGGACCCGCTCGGCCAGGGGGACGAACACGTCGCGGTCCCGGGTCATCTGCACCCGGATCCGCCCCCCGGATTCCAGGCGCCGCACCAGCCCCTGGGCCACCCCGAACACGATGTCCTTCTCGTAGACGCCGTTGCCCGCGATGGCGCCGGGATCGATGCCGCCGTGGCCCGCATCGACGATGACGAGGGGCCGGGAATCGATTCCTTCCTGCGCCGGCGGGCCGGCCGGCCGGGTCGGTTCGGGGGCTTGCGCGGCGCGGCGGAAGGCCTCGCGGTCGCTGCGGGCGAGATCGATGGTGAGCAGGGTCGCCCCGTCCCGCGGACGGGTCGTGGTCGCGACCCGCGCCACGGTGGCGGCCTGCGCGAGGTCGATGACGATGCGCGAGCGGCCGGGAGCGAACAGGCCGTAGCGGTACGAGGCGACGAGGCCGTCGCGCTTGCGCCCGGCCTCGGGCGGCAACTGGAAGTTGACCTCGGGCAGGTCGACGATCGCCCGGTCGGGCCGTTCCATCACGAAGGCCTTGGCCTCGACCGGCCGCGACAGCACCACGGTCAGGCGGGTGCCGCCCTCCGGGCTGGCCGCCGTCTCGGCGGCGATCGCCACCGCGGGCCGCTCCGCCGCCGGCTGGTCGGTCGCGGGGCGCTCCGCCGTCGGGGCGGCGTGGCCTGCGACCGGCAGGACGAGGCCCGCGGCCAGCAGGGCGGCGCGCAGCAGCAGGCGGATCGGCAGATGGATCGGACTTGCGCGTGTCGGCATGGTCTCGCGGCGACCTCAGGCTGCATCCGGTTACGCGATAACCGCGCCATGGTTAACGCATCGCGAAGGCCTCCGGATCGCCGGCGCGCCGCTGTGGCCGCACGGGTACAGCCGAAGCGACGACGGCGCCGGCGCAACCCAGGGGATCAAGGTGGCGATGATGCTTGCAAATCTCGCCGGACACTCTGTAATGATAACCGACCCCTGTCCGTTGCCGCCGGCTTTTCGCCGCGGACCACGGGCTCGCCCGGGCGCTCCCGCAGCGGCTTCGGCGCTGGCCGGCCGCCGGCGGATCGTCCGACGATCTCGCGAGCCGGGCAGGTGTCGCTGATCCGCGGCGGCGTTCGTGAACGTCGTCGCCCGTTTTTACCGGCGGCCGGACCTCAGCGTCCCGGCGCCTCGATTCGAAAGGTCGGTGGGAGTATGCGTGGACGCACAGCCTCGGATCTCGAAGCTGCCGTCCCCGGCGCGCGCGTCCGGCGTCGCGCCCGTCCGCGTTCCCTGCCCCCGGCCATCGTCAACCCCTCGCGCGCGTGGATGCGCGCAGCGGCGATTGACGGCACACCCTGCACGACATCATCCGCCGCGCCCGACCGGGCACGGCACGGGAGAGCCCACCCGGCACGGGTTTCCGCGCCCGGGGCGGCACCGGACTACGGAGGCTCGACCTCCCGCGGACGGCCAGGATCCCCGAGGTCCCTATCCTCGCGGTCCGTTCCCGGATGGCCCCGTCCAGCGGCCCTGCCGTTGATCGCCATGCCGAAAGTTCGTCATGGCCAACAAGATGCTCATCGATGCCGCCCACCCGGAAGAGACCCGGGTGGTGACGGTCAAGGGTTCCAAGGTCGAGGAATTCGACTTCGAGTCCGCTAGCCGCCGCCAGCTGCGGGGCAACATCTATCTCGCCAAGGTCACGCGGGTCGAGCCGTCGCTGCAGGCCGCCTTCGTCGAGTACGGGGGCAACCGCCACGGCTTCCTCGCCTTCAGCGAGATCCATCCCGACTACTACCAGATCCCGATCGCCGACCGGATGGCGCTCCTCGAGGAGGAGGCGCGGGCCGAGCGCGAGCACGAGGAGCGTCCCGAGCGCCAGGAACGCCAGGAGCGCAGCGACCAGCCCCGCCGCCGGCGCCGTCGCGGCCGCCGGGCGGAAGCCTCGTCGCGCCCGGCCGACGCCGTGGTGAGCGCCCCCGCCGGGGAAGCGCAGGATCTCGCCGTGCAGGATCTCGCCGGGCCGGAGACGGACGGGCGAGGTCATGATGGGGAAGGCCGTGACGGGGAGGGCTATGCCGCGCCCGAGGCGGCGACGCCCGACGTCGCGCAGGCGGTCGAGGCTGAAGGCACCGAAGTCCGGATCGCCGAGGGCGTCGAGCCCGCGACCGGCGAGCACCCGGCCCAGGAGACCGCCTCGGCCCAGGAGACCGCCTCGGCCGGCGAGGCTGCGCCGCAGGACGGCGCCGAGGCTCACGCCGCGGAGACCGCCGGCGCCGAGCTTCCGGCCGCGGAGACGCATGCCGCCGAGGCCGCCCCGTCGCATGACGACGTGACCGAGCAGGCCCCGACCGAGCAGCTCCCCACCGCGCAGGCCGCCGAGACGGCGCCCGACGCGCCGGCCGCGGCCGAGCCCGCCCGTGCGGAAGACGGCGCCGAGACCCCGGTCGCGGAGACCGCCGCCCGGTCCGAATCTTCCGCCGAGGCCTCCGCCGAGGCCCAGGCCGACGAGGTCGTGCTGCCCCAGCCCGTCGCCGCCTCGCAGCCGGTCGACGCGGCCGAGGCCGACCTGGCCGAGTCCGACGAGGATGAGGATGCCGAGGACGACGAGGACGAGGACGACGAGGACGAAGCCGACGACGAGGACGACGAGGACGAGGACGAAGCCGACGACGAGGATGACGAGGACGACGACGAGGACCACGAGGAAGCGGTCGTCGAGCAGGTGGGCGGCCGCGGCGATGCGCTGGCCGAGATCCCCGAGCGGCCCCGCGCCCCGCGCCGGCACTACAAGATCCAGGAGGTGATCAAGCGCCGGCAGGTCATCCTGGTCCAGGTCGTGAAGGAGGAGCGCGGCACCAAGGGCGCGGCGCTCACCACCTACCTGTCGCTGGCCGGCCGCTACTCCGTGCTGATGCCCAATACCGGCCGGGGCGGCGGCATCTCGCGCAAGATCACCAGCGCGGCCGACCGCAAGCGCCTGAAGGAGATCGCCACCGACCTCGAGGTGCCCGAGGGGATGGGCGTCATCCTGCGCACGGCCGGTGCCTCGCGCACCAAGCCGGAGATCAAGCGCGACTTCGAGTACCTGATGCGGCTGTGGGAGAGCGTGCGCGAGCTGACGCTGTCGTCCTCGGCGCCGGCGCTCGTCTACGAGGAGGGCTCGCTGATCAAGCGCGCCATCCGCGACCTCTACAACAAGGATATCGACGAGGTCCTGGTCGCGGGCGAGGAGGCCTACCGCGAGGCCAAGGACTTCATGCGGATGCTGATGCCGACGCAGTCGAAGGTGGTGAAGCCCTACCGCGACCCGGCGCCGATCTTCGCCCGCTTCGGAATCGAGCAGCAGCTCGACGCGATGTTCTCCAACCACGTCTCCCTGCGCTCGGGCGGCTACCTCGTCATCAACCCGACCGAGGCGCTGGTCTCGATCGACGTGAACTCGGGGCGGGCCACCCGCGAGCACGACATCGAGGACACCGCGTTCAAGACGAACCTGGAGGCCGCCGAAGAGGTGGCGCGCCAGCTGCGCCTGCGCGACCTCGCCGGCCTCATCGTCATCGACTTCATCGACATGGAGGAGAAGCGGAACAACCGCGCCGTCGAGAAGAAGCTGAACGAGTGCCTGAAGAACGACCGCGCCCGCATCCAGGTCGGCCGGATCTCGCCCTTCGGCCTGCTCGAGATGTCGCGCCAGCGCATCCGTACCGGCGTGCTCGAATCCTCCTCGGTGCCCTGCCCGCATTGCGGCGGCTCGGGCTTCGTGCGGGCGACCGCCTCGGTGGCCCTGCTGATCCTGCGGGCGATCGAAGAGGCGCTGATCAAGTCGAACAGCCACAACCTGGTGCTGCGCACCCGGACCGAGGTGGCGCTCTACATCCTCAACCAGAAGCGCGCCCATCTGCGCGAGCTGGAGACCCGCTTCGGCGTCGCCATCATCATCTCGGCCGACGAGCGGCTGGCCGCCACCTCGGCCTTCCACCTCGAGCGCGGCGAGCCGGCCCAGCGGATCGAGCCGCGGCCCGTGACCAGCATCCGGGCCGAGGCGATCGTGCCGCCGCCGCTCGAGGAGGATGACGAGGACGAGGAGATCGTCGAGGAGACGGCCGAGGCCGAAACCGAGGGCGATGCCGAAACCGAGGCCGAGGCCGAGGCCGACGAGGAGGGCACCGAGGGCGCACCCCGCGGCGAGGACGAGGGCGGGGGCAAGCGCCGTCGCCGGCGCCGCCGACGGCGGGGCCGGGGCGACCGCGCCGACGAGGCCGAGGCCGAGGGCGGCGAGGCCGACGAGGCCGCCGGCGAGGCGGTCCAGTCCTCGTCCGAGCCGGGCTCGGAGGCGGTGTCGATCCCGATCACCGAGGACGGCGCCGCGCCCGAGCGGGAGAGCCGCGAGGAGGCCCTGAGCCGGCGCCGCCGTCGGGGCCGCCGCGGCGGTCGCGGGCGCGACCGCTTCGAGGAGACCGGCGGCACGATCGGCGACGAGGTCGTGGCCGGGGCCGAGCCCGGCGAGGTCGGCGGCAGCCTGGTGCAGGATTCCCTGGCCGAGGAGATCGTCGCCCTCGACGAGATCGCCGGCCCGGCGCCCGAGGCGGTCGGCAGCCCGGTCGCGGCGCCGGACCTGCCCGCCATCGAGCGCGAGGCCCTGACCACCGAGGCGATCGAGGCTCCGGCTCCCGTCGGGGATTCCGGGCCCGCCCCGGCGGCAGAGCCCGCCGCCGAGGCGCCGGCCCCCGCGCCGGTGCCCGAGCCCGAGCCGGTGGCGGTCGTGCTGACCCCGCCCGATCCGGACCGCCCGAAGCGGGCCGGCTGGTGGTCCCGCACCAAGGCGGCGATCAGCGGCGAGTAAGCCTCTCCGGGGCGGGCCGCCGGCCCGCCCCGCCGGAGGCACAGGGTGGAGTTCGAGGCGGGCGGCGCCCCCGGGGGGGGGGGGGGGCCCCCCCCCTTGGGGGGGGGGGGGTGGCCCCCCCCGGGGGGCACCAGCGCCCGCGCCGGACGCCCACCCCCCCCCCCGCCCCCCCGCGCGCCGCCGCCCCCCCCTGCTCCTTTTCAACAACTACCGCCCCGCCGGGCAAGAGCAAGGGGTGTCTATGATGGTGGAGGAACACA
>NZ_LABZ01000119.1 GCF_001043955.1 Methylobacterium tarhaniae
AGCGTGCCGTGGCCGGTATTGAGCACCAGGCCCCGGATGCGGGTGCGGCCGAGATAGGGCACGTTCGAGGGCGTGGTCGGGCGAAGCCCGCTCCAGGCGGTGGCGGCCTCGAAATTCCCGGCATTCGGGAAGGTGCGCCGGGCGTTCTCCAGGATCGCCGCGACCCGCTCGGCGTCGAGGTGGCGGCTATAGCCCGACAATTCGGCGGTGCCGGCCACGCGCAGGTGGGTGCCGAGGTTCGAATAGACCAGCTTGTACTCGTCGTCGGTGAGGCTGACCTGCGGCGCGCCGTTATGGCCCTCGATCGGGATCGAGACCGAGTAGCCCTTGGCCGGGTAGATCGCCAGGTTGACGCCGTAGCGGCGCAGGAACGGCGCCGACCAGGAGCCGAGCGAGACCACGACGTTCGGGGCCGAGAGGCGCTGGTGCCCGCCCGCCACCATCACCTCGACGCCGGTGACGCGGTCTCCCCCGGCCGAGAGCAGCAGCCGGGTCGCCTCCGAGCCGTACAGGAAGGTCGCGCCCATCGCGGCGGTGCGGGCGGCGAGCGCCTGGGTGAAGGCGCGGGCGTCGCCGCTCTCGTCCTCGGCCGTGTAGGTGGCGCCGACCACGTCGTCGATGGCGTGGGCGAAGGCCGGCTCGATCGCCAGCACCTCGTCGCGGGAGACGACCCGGCGCTCGCAGCCGTGCTGGCGCATCAGCTCGGCGACGGGCTTGGCGGCCTCGAACTCCCTGATGTCGCGGTAGAAATGCAGGATGCCGAGGGTCTTCGCGGCATAGGCGAGGTTCTCGGCGGCCCGGATCTCCTGCAGCTTGGCGCGGCTATAGGCGCCGAGCCGCACGATCTCGACGGTGTTGCGGCGCGCCCGCTCCGGGGTGCAGTTGCGCAGGAAGCCGGCGATCCAAGACCATTGGTGCCGGTCGAGGCGGGGCGTGAAGAGCAGCGGCGCGCGCGCGTCGAACAGCCATTTCATCACCTTGAGGGGCGCGCTCGGATTGGCCCAGGGCTCGGCATGGCTCACCGAGATCTGGCCGCCATTGGCGTAGCTGGTCTCGAGCCCGGGCCCGCCCTGGCGGTCGATGACGCAAACCGACAGGCCGGCCTTGGCGGCCCAATAGGCGGTGGCCGTGCCGACGACGCCGGCGCCGAGCACGATGAGATCGAAGGAGGTCTGTTGTCCCGACACGCGTTCCATCCTTCCCGCCGGATCAGGGCGGGTCGCAGGGTTGGAACTCTGTTCGGGTGGCCTGAGAGATTCGCCGGGTTCACACCCGGCTTGCTCCATCGGCGGGCGTCGTGGCGCCCTCTCCAGAGTGTCCTCTCGATCGCGGTCCTTGGACCTGAGAGCTTCGGCGCGCAGCACGGCTGGCACGCCTTTCCCCTTCGGTGCCGGCTCTCGAGCCGGTCTCTCCCGCGACCATCAACGGACGGCCGAGCCTGTAGCATGGCCGTCCGGGTCGCAAAAGGGCCAAGTCGCAAAAGGGCCAAGTCGCAACAGGGACAAGTCGCGAAAGCGCAAGGATCGGTCGCTGCCGCTCAAGCGGAGGACCGATCGCACTGCCTCAGGCGCGGCAGGCTTCGAAACCCTTCCGGATCTGCTCCGGATCGAGGTGGCGGCCGATGAAGACGACGCGGGATTCGCGCGGGTCGCCGGGCTTCCACTCGTCCTGCAGGTCGCCGTCGAGGATCATGTGCACGCCCTGGAAGACGAAGCGGCGCGGCTCGTCGGGGAAGCTGACGATGCCCTTGCAGCGCAGGATGTCCGGCCCCTGGACCTGGGTCAGGTCGGAGATCCACGGCATGAACTTGTTGGGATCGACCGCGCCGGGCAGCCGGGCCGAGATCGACCGGATCTCGTCGGAATGGTGGTGGTGGTGCCCCTCCTCCAGGAATTCCGGCTCGATCTCGATGATGCGGGAGAGGTCGAAGGCCTTGCGGTCGAGCACCGTCGCGAGCGGCACGGCGCAGCGCTGCGTGCGGTGGATCTCGGCCGAGGGGTTGATGGCGCGGATCTGGCGCTCGACCGCCGCGAGGCCCGCCTCGTCGACGAGGTCGGCCTTGTTGAGCAGGATCACGTCGGCGAAGGCGACCTGGTTCTTGGCCTCCGGAGCGTCCTTCAGGCGCTCGGACAGCCACTTGGCGTCGGCCACGGTCACCACCGCGTCGAGGCGGGCGGCCTCGCCGACATCCTGGTCGACGAAGAAGGTCTGGGCGACCGGCGCCGGATCGGCGAGGCCGGTGGTCTCGACGATGATCGCGTCGAACTTGCCCTTGCGCTTCATCAACCCGTCCATGATGCGGATCAGGTCGCCGCGCACGGTGCAGCAGATGCAGCCGTTGTTCATCTCGAACACTTCCTCGTCGGCGCCGACCACGAGGTCGTTGTCGATGCCGATCTCGCCGAACTCGTTGACGATCACGGCGTAGCGCTTGCCGTGCGGCTCGGTGAGGATGCGGTTGAGGAGCGTGGTCTTGCCGGCGCCGAGATAGCCGGTGAGCACCGTGACGGGAATCTTGTCGGACATGCGGGGGCTTCTTCTGCAACCAGGCCGGACGCGGACGCCGCCGGGACGCCGCGCGAGGCCGATGATATAGTGTGTCAATCGGCCCGGCGGGAGACCGGCGCGGGCAGGCTGAAGCGGGCGACGTCGCGCAGCAGGTCGACGAAAGCGCGGGCGCCGTGGTCGAGGAGGGCGCGCCCGGCCTCCGCCGCGCCGAGGCGAGCGTCGCCGATGGCGCCCGCCGGGTTGAGGTCCTGCGCGTGCCAGGCGAAGGCGGCCGGGCGCCCGGCGCGCAGATGGGTGTAGGTGCGCTCCATCCCGCGGCTCGCCGGCACGAAGTCCCGGATCTCCCGGTCCCGCACGAGGTCGGGCCGGAGCGCCCGCATCAGGGCGGTCTCGATCCCGCCGCCATGGATGCCGTGGCGCACCTCGTCCTCCGGAAACAGCCCCGGCGGGGTGCCGAAGCGGCTCCAGGCGGTGGTGACCGCCACCATCCCGTGCCGGCCGCGCAAGCCCAACGCCACGAGGTCCATGAGGGCGCTGTTGCCGCCATGCGACGACACGATGACCAGCCGGCGGCAGCCCGCCCGCACGACCCCGTCGCCGATCTCGCCCCAGGCCCTGAGCGCCGTCTCCGGCGTGAGGGTCAGGGTGCCGGGAAAATCCGTGTGCTCGATCGACAGGCCGACCTGCTGCACCGGCAGCACCCGCACGTCGAGGTCGTCGGGGACGAGGCCCATGACCCGCGCGAGGTAACCGTCCGCGATGATGACGTCGGTGGCCAGCGGCAGGTGCGGCCCGTGCTGCTCCACGGCCGCGACCGGCAGCACCGCCACGCTGGCGCTCAACGCGCCGTCGCGGCATTCCTCGGTGGTCAGGTCGCCCCAGGGCCGGGCCGGCATGTCGTCGCTCCTCGGTGTCTCTCGGCACACCATAAGCCGCGGAGGAACGGGCCGGAACCGGCCTGTCGTCATCCAGGCGTCACAGGCGGGCTGGCATGTGCGGTCGAGGGCACCGCTCGGGCGCCCTCTCCGCCCTTGCGCCCCCGGCGCCCGGGCGGCAGAATTCGTCTCCAGAACAAGGGCTCGGCGACATGGCAGCGGGCGAGCAGGCTTTGGCCGTGGACGCGCCGCGCCGGGCGGCCAAGCGCCTCCGGCCCCCCGGCGCCAAGAGCGTCGGCTGGGCCCTGATGCAGGCGGCCCGCCTCCATCGCGGCCGCATCGGCGACCGCCTGGCCGAGCTCGATCTCTTCGCCGGCCAGGAGCAGGTGGTGCAAGCGCTGGCCGCCGCCGGCACCATGACCATGGGCGACCTCGCCGCCACCCTGCGGGTGCGCCCGCCCACCGCCTCGAAGACCATCACGCGGCTCGCCGCCATGGGGGTGGTCGAGCGCCGGACCGAGGCCGGGGACGGCCGCATCGTCCGGGTGCGCCTGACCGAGGCCGGCATGGCCAAGGCCGCGGCGATCGAGGGCATCTGGGACGAGGTCGAGGCCGAGATGCTGGACGGCTTCGACAGCAAGGAGCGCCGGCGCCTGCGCAAGCTCCTGCGCCGCGCCGCCCGCAACCTCGCCGAGGCCGCCGGCCTCGATGCGCACGATTCCGACGCCGAGGCCGAGGACGACCTCGAAGCCGGGCTCGAC
>NZ_LABZ01000012.1 GCF_001043955.1 Methylobacterium tarhaniae
GCGCGCCGGCGCGCGGGGTCGTGAGGGCGGTGGAGAGGCGCAGGATGGCGCGCATGGGATGGGGCATGCTGGAATCGGCGGGAGTGGGGGCGTGGGATCCGGCCTGCATCTATCTCACTCCGCCGGCTCGGGCTGTCGCGCCGGTGCGACAGGCGCCCGCGGACGGTGCCGCGAGAAGGCTGCGATCAGCACCGGCAGCACCACCAGGATCAGGATCGGGGCGAGCAGGATGCCGCCGACCACCACGAGCGCGAGGGGTTTCTGCACCTGCGAGCCGATGCCGGTGGAGATCGCCGCGGGCAGGAGGCCGACGCAGGCCGCCACGCAGGTCATCATCACCGGGCGCATGCGCACGTCGGCGGCGTGGTGGATGGCCTCTGCCCGCGCCCAGCCCTCGTCCATCAGCTGGTTGCAATAGGAGAGCAGGATCACGCCCTCCATGGTCGAGATGCCGAACAGGGCGATGAAGCCGATCGCCGCCGAGACCGAGAACGGCGTCCCCGTGAGGACCAGGGCGAAGATGCCGCCGATCAGCGCCATCGGGATCACGCTCAGGGTCAGCAGCGTGTCGGTGAGCGACGCGAAGTTGACGTAGAGCAGGAGCGCGATCAGCCCGATCGTCACCGGCACCACCAGCTTCAGCCGCGCGATGGCGCCTTGCAGGTTGCTGAACTCGCCGACCCATTCGAGGTGGTAGCCGGCCGGCAGCTCGACCTGTTCGGAAACGCGCCGTTGCGCCTCGATCACCGCGCCGCCGAGGTCGCGCCCGCGCACGCTGAACTTGACCGGGATGTAGCGCTCCTGGTTCTCGCGGTAGATGAAGGCGGCGCCCGACACGAGCTGGACCCGGGCGATCTCCGAGAGCGGCACCTGGACCACGCCGTTCGGCGCGCTCACGCCGACCGTGATGTTGCGGATCGTCTCCAGCGAGCGGCGGTAATCCGGCGCCAGGCGCACCCGCATCGGGAAATGGCGGTCGCTGCCGTACTCGTAGAGGTCGCCGGCGGTCTGGCCGCCGATCGCCGCCGAGATGGTGGTGGCGATGTCGCCGGGAGCCAGCCCGTAGCGGGCGGCCCGCGCCCGGTCGATGTCGATGCGCACCGTCGGCTGGCCGAGCGAGGTGAACACCGCGAGGTCGGTCACCCCCGGCACCGTGGCGAGCGCCGCCTTCACCTCCTCGGCGGTGCGGGTGATCTGCTCGAGGTCGGTGCCGTAGATCTTGACCGAGTTCTCGCCCTTCACGCCGGAGGCCGCCTCCTGGACGTTGTCCTGGATGTATTGCGAGAAGTTGAACTCGATGCCGGGAAGTTCCTCGCGCAGGCGGGCCGACATCTCCTCGATCAGCTTGTCCTTGGTCAGCCCCGGGCGCCACTGGTCGGCGGGCTTCAACGGCGCGAAGATCTCGACGTTGAAGAAGCCGGTGGCGTCGGTGCCGTCGTCGGGCCGGCCCTGGTGCGAGACGACCGTGGTCACCTCCGGGTAGGAGCCGATCAGCTTGCGCATCCGCTCGACATAGGGGTTGCCCGCCTCCAGCGAGATCGAGGCCGGCATCGTGCCGCGGATGTAGAGGTTGCCCTCCTCCAGGGTCGGCAGGAATTCGAGGCCCAAAGTCCGCATCGCCAGCCCGGTGCAGCCGAGCATCGCCACCGTCACCAGGATCGTCAGGATCTGGTTGCCGAGGGTGAAGCCCTGGAGCGGCCGGAACAGGGCCCGCAGCATCTTCACGACGATCGTGTCGCGCTCCTCGACGTGGTTCGGCAGGATCAGCGCCGAGAGCGCCGGCGACACCGTGTAGGTGGCGATGAGGCCCCCGATCAGGGCGTAGGCGTAGGTCTTCGCCATCGGCCCGAAGATGTGGCCCTCGACGCCGGTGAGGGTGAAGAGCGGCAGGAAGCCCACGATGATGATCGAGGCGGAGAAGAAGATCGCCCGGTTCACCTCGCGCGCGGCCGACGCGATCAGCCCGAGCTTGAGCCCGCTGCCGGCTTTCGCCGGCCCCTTATGCTCGGCGAGGTGGCGGAAGATGTTCTCCACCATGATCACCGTCGCGTCGACGATGAGGCCGAAATCGATCGCGCCCAGCGACAGGAGGTTGGCCGATTCGCCCCGCGCCACCATGATGGCGATGGCAAAGCCGAGCGCGAAGGGGATCGTGGCGGCGACGATGATCGCGCTCTTCAGGCTGCCGAGGAACAGCCACTGCACCAGGAATACCAGCACCACGCCGAAGACGAGGTTGTGCATCACCGTATGGGTGGTGGTGTGGATGAGCGCGCTGCGGTCGTAGAGCGGCACCACCTTCACGCCCGGCGGCAGGATGCCGGAAGAATTGATCTTCTCGATCTCGGCCTCGACCCGCTGGATCGTCGGCAGGCTCTTGCCGCCGCGGCTCAGGAGCACGATGCCCTCGACGATGTCGCCGTTATTCTCGTGGCCGACGATGCCGAGCCGCGGCGCGTTGCTGACCTGCACCTCGGCCACGTCCTTGATCAGCACCGGCACGCCGTTGATCTGCGTGATCATGGTGTTGCGGACGTCGTCCATGTCGCGGATCAGGCCGACGCCGCGCACCACCGCCGATTGCTCGCCGACATTGAGCGTCTGGCCGCCGACATTGGTGCTCGAGTTGTTGAGCGCGGAGACGACCTGGACCAGGGTCAGCCCCTGGGCCTGGAGCTTGTGCAGGTCGACCGCAACCTCGAATTCCTTGGTCTTGCCGCCGAAGGCCGAGACGTCGACGACGCCGGGGATCGCCTTGAAGCGGCGCTGCAGCACCCAATCCTGCAGGGTCTTCAGGTCGGTCGAGGAGAAGCCCGGCGGTCCCGTCACCTGGTAGCGCATGATCTCGCCGATCGGGCTCGTCGGGGAGATCTGCGGCTGGGCGTTGTTCGGCAGCGGCGGCAGCTGCGACAGCCGGTTGAGCACCCGCTGCAGCGCTTCCTGGTAGGTGAAGTCGTAGGTGAACTGGATCTTCACGTCCGACAGGCCGAACAGCGAGATCGTCCGCGTCACCGTGGCGTTGGGGATGCCGGCGAGCTGCACCTCGAGCGGGATGGTGATGTAGCGCTCGATCTCCTCGGCCGACTGGCCCGGATTCTGGGTGATGACGTCGACGAGCGGCGGCACCGGATCCGGATAGGCCTCGATGTTGAGCTGCTGGAAGCTCGCGTAGCCGATCCCGAGCATCGCCAGGAACAGCAGCAGCACCAGCACCCGCTGGCGCAGCGCGAAGTCGATCAGGCGGTTCATGCGGGCGCGATCCTCAGGAGGCCGACGATCAGGACGCTTTGTCGCCGGAGGCGGCCCGGTCGATGAACAGGCTGCCGCGGGTCACCACGCGCTCGCCGACCTTGAGCCCGTCCACGACCTGGACGAGGCCGCCGCCGGTGAGGCCCAGCGTGACCTTGCGCGACGTGATGGTGCCGTCGGGCCGCTCGATCCACACCCGGGCCCGGGCGCCCTCGTAGACGATCGCGGAGGCCGGGATCGCCGGGGCGCTCTCGTCGCGGCCGGTCAGGATGGTGAAGGTCGCGAACATCTCGGGCCGCAGCAGGCCCTCGGCATTGTCGATCTCGGCCCGGACCGGCAGGCGGCGCGTCGCCGGGTCGAGGGCGGCCGCCATGTAGCTGATGCGCGCCTTGAACACCCGGTCGGGGAAGCCGATCACGCTGGCCTCGAGTTCCTGGCCGAGCTTGATCCGCGGCACCTCGGTCTCGCGCACGTTGGCGACGAGCCACACCGTCGAGAGGTCGCCGATGACGAAGGCCGGATCGCTGCCCGAGCCGAGATATTGGCCGAGGCCCACCTTGCGCTGCACGATGGTGCCGGCAATCGGCGCCCGGATCTCGGTCTCGGGGCTCATCACCCCGCTCCGCGCGAAGGCGTCGATCTCCGCATCCGACTTGCCGAGGAGGCGCAGGCGGTTGCGCACCGCCTGAAGGGAGGCTTCGGCCGAGCGCTGGTCGCTCTGGGCGGCGATCACGTCGTTCTGCGCCTGCTGCCAGTCCTTCAGCGCCACCGCCTTGGCCTGGAACAGTTCCTGGAGCCGGGCCGCCACGGTCTGGTTCAGCTTGAGCAGGGCGGAGTTCTTGGCGAGCGCGTTCACCGCCGCCTGGTAGTCGTTGAGGGCGGAGACCATGTCGGCGGCCTCCAGGGTGAACAGCACCTGGTTGGCCTTCACCCGGTCGCCAGCCCGGACCATCACCTTGGTCACCCGGCCCGCATAGGGCGAGTAGACCGGGATGTTGTCGTCCTCGTTGACGCCGATCCGCCCTTCCGCGAAGCCCTCGGGCCGGAACTCCCGGGCCTGCACGGTCTGGATGCCGAAGCTCGCGAGCTGCTGCTTCGTCGGCCGGAAGACCGGTGCCGCGTCGGCCTCGGGCGCTTGACCCGAGGTTCCTTGGCCCGAGGTTCCTTGGCCCTCGACCCCCTGGCGCTGCGCCAGGAGGCCTTCGAGCCGCTCGCGCAGGGGGACCAGGGCGGGCACGAACCAGAGTGCCGCGCCCGCGCCCGCGAGGATCAGGATCGCGACGGTCCAGCCGAGGCCGCGCCGCCGCCGCGCCCGAGAGGTCGGGGGCTCCTTGGTCAGGGGATTGTTGGTGTCCATCGCGCGCCGACCGTTCGCCGGGGCGGTGCGGCCGGGTCCTCGGGACCTCCGTGACCCGCCCCGCGACGGGGTGACGTCCGAGCGGTCTCCGGTCCGGCCGACCGGCCCTGTCTGGTATCTCGAATCCGGGATCTGCCGGACCTCCTGCCCTGTCCCAGCGTCAGATCCATGACAGGAGCGGACGACCGAGCGGAATCCGGGCCGGGGTGCCGGGCCTCTCGGACGGCACTCCGCGGTCGTCTCTTGGCGAGCAAATCGAAGCCAAGTCAAGATTGGCCGGGGGCGGTGCGTCCTGCCGTGCGGGCATGGGCCGGAGCCCTGACCCGGGGGGTGCGCCGCAGCGGAAACCGCTTTGCCACAACGGGATTTACGGAGTAGAAACAGTATTTTGCGACGCTCGGATTAAGCCGTTCGGCCAGGGTCGTGCCGAACTGTTAGATCGTGAGGCTTCGGTCCGGCGCCTTGACCCTGCGACGGGTGTGGCCGAATTTCGACGACCAGGCGCGAACGTTCCGCGCGCAGAGCCTCGATGACCCGCATGTCCGTCCGCGACCCGATTCTCCACAGCGTGCCGATCGCCGAGCTGCGCCCGACCCAGATGACGGTCGGCTACCGGGAGGTGGAGGCCAAGCGCCGGCGCTGGCGCGAGATCGACGACAAGGACCGCGAGGCGTTCCTCAGCTCGCACATGATCCCGGTCCTGCTCGGGCCGAAGAAGCGGCGCTACGTGATCGACCACCACCACCTCGCCCGGGCGTTGCAGGAGGAGGGGGTGGAGAACGTGCTCACCACCGTGGTGGCCGACCTGCACCACCTGGAGAAGGACGCGTTCTGGGTCCTGGCCGACCACCGCGCCTGGGTCCATCCCTACGATGCCGACGGCGTGCGCCGGGACGTCGCCGACCTGCCCAAGCGCATCGAGGACCTGGCGGACGACCCCTTCCGCAGCCTCGCCGGCGAGCTGCGCCGGGCCGGGGGCTTCGCCAAGGAGACGACGCCGTTCAGCGAGTTCCTGTGGGCCGATTTCCTGCGCCGGCGCATCAAGCGCAAGGACGTGAAGCAGGATTTCTCCGAAGCCATGGAGGAGGCCCTGTCGCTCGCCCGCTCCAAGGCGGCGGTGTACCTGCCGGGCTGGTGCGGGCCGCACGAGGATTGAGCGCACCTCACAAGACTCCCGCTGCGCCGACGCAGCCATAGCGAGCCACGACAGCGATCGGGAGTTTCGGGGGAGGCACTGAGCCTCAGGCATTCCCGCCCAACTCCCATCAAGTTTATTTGCCGCAGGCCATCCGTCCGGCCTAATCTCCGTTCCGGCGCGACCCTGTCGCGCCGGAACGGGGGACCTCCGTGATGTTCGACTCGCTCCTGAAGAGCATCGGCGCCGACCCGGTCGACAACGAGACCCACTTCTACAAGTTCGTGCCCAAGCCCGACATCACGGCCTACGAGCTCGCCCTGATCCTCCAGCGTTTCGGCGCCCTCACGGCCGGCGCGGCGCCGTTGCATGGCGTGATGCTGATGCCGTGGGAGACCCTGGACGAGGACTACGCCCGGCATTTCGAGCTCGCGCCGCACGGCATGTTCCAGGGCTGACGGCACGGGCGCGATCCGCGCGGCATCGTGGCAACGCTCGGTTTACCATTCCGTCCGATGGTCGGGGCTGGTGAACGAGGGTCCTACGCAAGCCATGATGTCCCGCGCGGAACGCTCGCATCTCGGCGACTGGTGGTGGACCGTCGACCGGGCATTGCTCGCCGGCCTCGGCGTGCTGATGACGGCCGGTCTGGTCTTCCTGATGGCCGGCGGCCCGCCGGTGGCCGAGCGCCTCGGCCTGCCGACCTTCCACTTCCTCAACCGGCAGGTGATGTACCTGCTGCCGACGATCGCGCTGATCCTGGCGGTGTCGTTCCTGTCGCTGCGCCATATCCGGCGCATGGCGCTGGTCACCTACGGCCTCGGCATCGTGCTCTGCATCGCGGCCACCAAGTACGGGCCGGAGATCAAGGGCGCGCATCGCTGGATCCAGTTCGGCCCGATCGGCGTCCAGCCCTCCGAATTCGTGAAGCCCGCCTTCGTGATCCTGGCCGCCTGGGCCTTCGCGGAGGGCGCGCGCCGGCGCGACATGCCCGGCGGCACCCTGGCGATCCTGCTGCTGCCGATGACCATCGTGCCGCTGATCCTGCAGCCGGATTTCGGCCAGACCATGCTGGTCACCATGGTGTGGTGCTGCATGGTGTTCGTGGCCGGGCTGCACTGGTTCTGGGTCGCGGGCCTCGGTGGGGCCGGCCTCCTCGGCGTGGCGGCGGCCTACGAGTTCCTGCCCCACGTGCGCGCCCGCATCACCCGCTTCATGGACAAGGAATCGGGCGACAACTTCCAGACCTTCTGGTCGCAGGAATCCTTCAATTCCGGCGGCTGGTTCGGCACCGGCCCGGGTGAGGGCGTCGCCAAGCGGCATCTGCCCGACGCCCATACCGACTTCATCTTCTCGGTGGCGGGCGAGGAGTTCGGCGTCATCGTGTGCATCGGCATCGTGCTGCTGTTCTGCTTCATCGTGATGCGCGGCCTGGTGCTGGCGCGGCGCAGCGACGACATCTTCTGCCGGCTGGCGATCACGGGGCTCACCGCGCTGTTCGGCCTCCAGGCCTGCATCAACATGGCGGTGAACACCCGGCTGATGCCGGCCAAGGGGATGACCCTGCCGTTCATCTCCTATGGCGGCTCGTCGCTGATCTCGCTCGCCCTCGGGATGGGCTTCCTCATCGCCCTCACCCGGCGCCGCCCGCGCACGACGCTCCTCAACCGCGACGAGGGCCTGGCGCAGTGAGCGTCGCGCCCCGGGGGTGACCGCGGGGCTCCGCCGTGACACACGGAGGCCCGCCGACCTGACCGGAGACCGCATGTTCGAGCCCCGCACCCGATGACCGTCGCCCAGCCCCTCGTCCTGCTCGCCGCCGGCGGCACCGGCGGCCACCTGTTCCCGGCCGAGGCCCTGGCGTTGCGCCTGCGCGAGCGCGGCATCCGGGTCGTGCTCGCCACCGACAGCCGGGTCGCCGCGCTCTCCGGCGAGTTCCCGGCCGCCGAGATCGTCGCGGTTCCCTCCGCCACCCCGTCGAGCGGGCGCTCGCCCCTGCGGCGCGTCACTGCCTTCGCGACCCTCGGGCGCGGCTTCGCGGCGGCGGTCCGGGCGGTGCGCCGCCTCAACCCGGCCGTGGTGGTCGGCTTCGGCGGCTATCCCACCGTGCCGCCGCTCCTCGCCGCGCAGATGCTGCGGGTGCCGACCCTGCTGCACGAGCAGAATGCGGTGATGGGCCGCGCCAACGGGTTCCTCGCCCGCGGCGCCGCGGTCATCGCCACGGGCTTTCCCGAGGTGCGGGGCGTCCCCGCCAAGGCGACGGCGCGGCGCGTCCATACCGGCAACCCGGTGCGGCCGGCGGTGCTGGCGGCCTCCGCGATGCCCTACCCGGCGGTCGGGCCCGACGCCCCGCTCCAGCTCCTCGCCTTCGGCGGCAGCCAGGGCGCCCGGGTGATGAGCGACGTGGTGCCCGACGCCGTGCTGCGCCTGGCCCCCGCCTTGCGCGCCCGCCTCACGGTGATCCAGCAGGCCAGGGCCGAGGATCTGGCCCGGGTGCAGGCGCTCTACGAGGGCGCGGGCCTCGCCGCCTTCACGGCGGCGCCGTTCTTCAAGGACCTGCCGGCCAAGATGGCCTCGTCCCACCTCGTGGTGGCGCGGTCCGGCGCCTCGACGGTGGCGGAGCTGGCGGTGATCGGGCGGCCCTCGATCCTGGTGCCGCTGCCGGGCTCCCTCGACCAGGACCAGGCGGCGAATGCCGCGGTGCTCGGCGGAATCGGCGCCGCCTTTCCCAGACCACAAACGGACTTCACCCCTGAGCGGCTGGCCGCCGATCTCGGCGCGCTGCTCGGCGATCCCGACCGGCTCGCCAGGGCGGCCGCCGCCGCCAAGGGGGCCGGCCTGCCCGACGCCGCCGAGCGCCTCGCCGCCCTGGTGGTCGAGACCGCCCGTGCGGCCCGTTAGCGGCCGCCGAAAGACAACGTTGGCCCGTTAGCGGCCGCCGAAAGATCACGTCGGCCCGCTCGCGGCCGTTCATCGACCCTGCCGGCCGGCTCGCGGCCGCCACACGAGACGATTCAAGGACCCCGACTCCATGAAGCTGCCGAACAAGCTCGGACCCATCCACTTCATCGGCATCGGCGGCATCGGCATGTCCGGCATCGCCGAGGTGATGCACAATCTCGGCTACACGGTGCAGGGCTCGGACGCGTCCGACAACGCCAATGTGCGCCGCCTGTCGGAGAAGGGCATCCGCACCTTCGTGGGCCACCGGGCCGAGAACCTGGCCGACGCCGCCCTGGTGGTGGTCTCGACGGCGATCCGCCGCGACAACCCGGAGCTGGTCTCCGCCCGCGAGCGCCGCCTGCCGGTGGTGCGCCGGGCCGAGATGCTGGCCGAGCTGATGCGCTTCAAGTCCTGCGTGGCGGTGGCCGGCACCCACGGCAAGACCACCACCACCTCGCTCGTCGCCACCCTGCTCGATGCCGGCGGCCTCGATCCCACGGTCATCAACGGCGGCATCATCAACGCCTACGGCACCAATGCCCGCATGGGCGAGGGCGACTGGATGGTGGTGGAGGCCGACGAATCCGACGGCACCTTCCTGAAGCTGCCGGCCGACATCGCCATCGTCACCAACATCGACCCCGAGCATCTCGACCATTTCGGCTCGTTCGACGCGATCAAGGACGCCTTCCGGGCCTTCATCGACAACATCCCGTTCTACGGCTTCGCGGTGATGTGCATCGACCACCCGACGGTGCAGGACCTCGTCGGGCGCATCGAGGACCGGCGCATCGTCACCTACGGCGAGAACCCGCAGGCCGACGTGCGCCTGATCGACGTCGACCTGAAGGGCGGCCAGAGCCGGTTCCGGGTGATGATCCGCGACCGCCGTCCCGGCTTCCGCCTGGAGATGGAGGAGCTGGTCCTGCCGATGCCGGGCAAGCACAACGCGCTCAACGCCACCGCGGCGCTCGCGGTCGCCCACGAGCTCGGCGTGTCGCCGGAGGCGATCCGCAAGGCCCTGGCGAATTTCGGCGGCGTCAAGCGGCGCTTCACCCGCACCGGCGAGTGGAACGGCGTGCAGATCTTCGACGATTACGGCCACCACCCGGTCGAGATCCGGGCGGTGCTGAAGGCCGCCCGCGCCTCGACCGACGGTTGCGTGATCGCGGTGGTCCAGCCCCACCGCTACTCCCGCCTCGCCTCGCTGTTCGACGATTTCTGCACCTGCTTCAACGATGCCGACACGGTGATCGTCGCCCCCGTCTACGCCGCCGGCGAGGCGCCGATCGAGGGGATCGACCGCGACACCCTGGTGGCGGGCCTCACCTCCCGCGGCCACCGCAACGCCATCGCGCTGGAGCGCACGGAGGACCTCGCCGGCATCGTCGGCGGGCTCGCCCGCCCCGGCGACTACGTGGTGTGCTTAGGGGCCGGCAACATCACGCAATGGGCCTACGCGCTCCCGGGCGAGCTCGCCTCGGCCGGCGAGAAGGCGGCGTGAGCCGCCGCCCTCAGGGCGCGTCCGGGACGAGATCCTCGATCTCGACCCCGAGCACCCGGGCGAGCCGCCGGTAGAGCTGGACGTCGCCGATGCTCTCGCCGCGCTCGACCGCGCTGAAGCGCTCCTCCGGCACGCCCGCCTGCCGGGCGAGGTCCGCCACGCTCAAGCCCCGCTTGCCGCGCCAGAAGGCGAGGGGGGTCGGCGCGGCACGCAAGGCGTCGAGGTCGTCCCCGCTCAGAAGCTCTTCCTCGCCGGCCTCCAGGCGCGCGAGGGAGGCGGCGAGGGCGCGGGCATCCGCGGCTTCCTCGGCGAGGTCGCGCAGCCGCTCGAACTCCGCCTCCGGCAGGATCACGATCGCCTCGCCGGAGGGCGTCCTGGTGCGGACGACGGTCATGCCCGGTACCCTATTCGTAGATCGAGCCGCGCGGCCCGACATCGTGCACAATGATCCGCTCGTCCTCGCTCGTGAAGAGGGCGCGCCAATCCCCGACCCGCAGCCGGTGGCCCGGCATTCCCTTCATCGCCCGGATATTGTTGGCGAGCGAGCCGGGATCCCGGGCGACCTGATCGCGCTTTCCCCGGATCAGCGCTTCGGTGTCGGGCGGCATCCGGGCGAGAGCGCGTGCCGCCTTGCGGGTATAGACGACGGTCCTGGCCAACTGCGCCGGCCTTCCTGTGCCCTTGCGTCAACTCTAGAGCGCTCCGCCCCCGCGCGTCGAGCCGGAACCGAACCATGACCTCCGCCGCCATCCTCGCCGCCCTGGAGCCCGCCGCCTTGCGCGGTCGCCTCCTGCCCGACCATCCGCTGGCCGACCTGACCTGGTTCCGGGTCGGGGGGCCCGCCGACGTGCTGTTCACGCCCGCCGACGAGGACGACCTCGCCGCCGCCCTCTCGGCCCTGCCGGCGGAGGTCCCCGTGACGGTGATCGGGCTCGGCTCGAACCTGATCGTGCGCGACGGCGGCGTGCCGGGACTGGTGATCCGCCTCGGCGGCAAGGCTTTCGGATCGATCGCGATCGAGGGAGAGACGATCCGGGCCGGCACGGCCGTGCCCGACATGAAGCTCGCCCGCGCCACGGCGGAAGCCGGGCTCGACGGGCTCGCCTTCTATCGCGGCATCCCGGGCTCGGTCGGCGGGGCGCTCCGGATGAATGCCGGGGCGCATGGCGGCGAGACCACCGACGTGCTGGTCGAGGCCCGGGCCGTCGACCGCTCCGGTGCCCTGCACGTCCTGTCCCATGCCGAGATGGGCTTTGCCTACCGCCACTGCTCCGCGCCCGCCGACCTGATCTTCACCCAGGCGACCTATCGCGCCCGGCCCGGCGACCGGGCCTCGATCGAGGCCGAGATGGACCGGGTCACCGCGGCGCGGGAGGCGGCGCAGCCGATCCGCGAACGCACCGGCGGCTCGACCTTCAAGAACCCCGAAGGGGGCAAGGCCTGGCAACTGGTCGATGCGGCCGGATGCCGCGGCCTGACCCGCGGCGGCGCCCAGGTCTCGGAGATGCATTGCAACTTCCTGATCAACCGCGGCGGCGCCACCGCGGCCGATATCGAGGGCCTGGGCGAGGAGGTGCGGGCGCGGGTGCGCGAGACCTCCGGCATCGACCTGCACTGGGAGATCAAGCGCATCGGCGTGCCGGTGCGCTGATTCGCGAATCACCCGGGCGAGCGCCGCGGCGAGGCCCGGGCGGTAACCATAGGCGCCGTCGCAGGCTCCCGCCGCCGAGGGCGTCCCGCGACCCGCCCAGACCGCTCCCGCCCGGGATGCGCCTCCGCGGACCAGCGTGTAAGTTCCTGAAGAAGCGGCACTTCCCGGTTCCGGTCCGACCGGCCGGCGAGCCCGGACCCGACCCGTCGCCAGGGCGTGGCGCCCCGGCGACGGGGCCCGCCGAGGGTAAGCGATCCCTGTGCGCGAGCCGAAAACTTTACCGGATATTTACCAGCGAGTTCGAGAGTCGGCGTTAACGGCGCATCAAGCACTTGGATGCCGGGCGTGGGCCGTGCCGACCTCTCGCGACGACGACATACCGGCCCCGAGCGCCGGTATGCCCGTGACGCGGCGGGCCGGTGCGCGAAGCCCCCGGACAACCGAGGCAGCCCTGCGCCGGAGTTCGCAGCCCGTGTCGGGTATCGTTTTCGGTGAATTCGCCCCATGGATGGTGGTGGACGCTTCCCTGAGCCGCTGACCGCCTCCGGCTATGCCGGTGCGGAGGCCGGCATGCCCGCTCCCCCTCCCGGGGCGGCGCCGGCCTGGAGCGCTCCCTCGCGCGACTCGCGTATCGGCGATTCGCGGCTCGGTGAGTCGCGTCCCGGCGAGTCCCGCCTCGCCCGCGTCCTGCCGCGGTTCCTCCGCCCGCGCCGCGCCTCGGTGGCGGTGCCGATCGAGCGGCGGATGCCGCGCCATCTCGGGATGGGCCTGGCCTTCGGATTCTTCGGCCTCGTCGCCGTGGCCGGCTTCGTGTCCGGCGGCGGCTACGCCGAGATCTCGGCCCGCTACGGCACCCCCGCCGACATGGCCGCCCGGGCCCTGGGCTTCGGCCTCGACAAGGTCACGATCACCGGGCTCGTGCAGCTGCGCTCGGCCGAGATCCTGAAGGCCGCCGGGATCGACCAGCGCAACTCGCTGCCCTTCCTCAGCGTGGTCGACGTGCGCGACCGCCTGTCCACCGTGCCGCTGATCGGCGCGGTCTCGGTCCGCAAGATCTATCCGCGCGAGCTTCTGATCACCCTGACCGAGCGCGAGCCCAGCGCCCTGTGGCAGCGCAACGGCGAGATCGCCGTGATCGCCGCCGACGGCACGGTGATCGACCAGATGCGCGACGGCCGCTTCGCGAACCTCCCGCTCGTGGTGGGCGACGAGGCGAACCTGCGCACCAAGGAATACCTCGCGCTGATCGAGGCGGCGGGCCCGCTCAAGGACCGGATCCGGGCCGGCACCCTGGTGTCGGGCCGGCGCTGGACCCTCAAGCTCGACGGCATCGACGTGCGCCTGCCCGAGACCGGCGCCCGCGAGGCGGTGGCCCGCCTCGTCAAGCTCGAGGCCGAGTCGCGCCTCCTGGAGAAGGACATCATCGCGGTCGACCTGCGGCTGCCCGACCGGGTGGTGGTGCGGCTGACCGAGGAGGGCGCGGCGGCGCGCCTGGAGGCCCAGAAGAAGTCCAAGAAGCCGAAGGGAACCGAGACATGACCCGCGCGCGAGACGTGACGCCCGCCGGTCGGCTTGAGCTCGGCAGCCCCCAGATCCCCGTTTCCTTCCTGGTGAGCATCGCGTCATGAGTCTCCTCCAGCACGGTCTCACGCCGCGCTTAAAGCCGCTCTCGGCGCGCCGCAGCGCGACCCTGTCGGTGCTCGACATCGGCACCAGCAAGGTCGTCTGCCTCGTCGCCGAGCTGCAGCCGGTCGAGACGCTGGCCACCTTGCGCGGCCGCACCCACCTCGCCCGCATCATCGGCATCGGCCACCAGCGCTCGCTCGGCCTCAAGGGCGGCGCCGTGGTCGACCTCGAGGCGGCCGAGACCGCGATCCGCCAGGCGGTCCACGCCGCCGAGCGCATGGCCCGGGTCGAGGTGCAGTCGGTCATCGTCAGCCTGTCGGGCGGGCGTCTCGGCTCGCAGCATTTCGACGCCAAGGTCCCGGTGCGCACCGGCGCCGTCACCGGCTCGGACGTGCAGCGGGTGCTGGAGGCGGCGAGCACCCACAGCATCAGCCCGGGGCGCGCGGTGCTGCACGCCCTGCCGACCGGCTATTCCCTCGACCAGCAGAGCGCGGTGGTCGATCCGTCGGGCATGCTCGGCGAGCGCCTCGGCGTCGACCTGCACGTCGTGACGGCCGAGATCGCCGCCGCCCGCAACCTGATGCTGGCGGTGGAGAACACCCACCTGCGGGTCGAGGCGGTGATCGCCACGCCCTACGCCTCGGGCCTCTCGGCGCTGGTCGACGACGAGGCCGAGATGGGCGTCGCGGTGGTCGATATGGGCGGCGGCACGACGAGCGTCGGCGTGTTCTCCGGCGGCCACCTCGTCCATTGCGACGCGCTGGCGGTCGGCGGCCACCACGTCACCATGGACATCGCCCGCGGCCTCTCGACCCGGGTGGCGGCGGCCGAGCGGCTCAAGACCCTGTACGGCGCCGCCATGGCGACGGCGTCCGACGAGCGCGACATGATCGCGGTCCACGGCGTCGACGAGGACGAGCGCGACCTGCCGCACCACATCCCGAAGTCGCACCTCGTGCGGATCATCCGCCCGCGGGTCGAGGAGGTGCTGGAACTGGTGCGCGACCGCCTGCGCAATGCGGGCTTCGCCGCCCAGGCCGGGCGCCGGGTGGTGCTCACCGGCGGCGCGAGCCAGCTCGTCGGGCTGCCGGAGGTCGCCCGCCGCATCCTGCAGGGGCAGGTCCGGATCGGCCGGCCGCTCGGCATCAAGGGGCTGCCCGAGGCCGCCAAGGGCCCGGCCTTCTCGGCCGCCGTCGGTCTCCTGGTCTACCCCCAGGTCTCCCACGTCGAGCATTTCGAGCCGCGCGGCCAGTCGGGCAGCGCGGGCCTCGCCCCCGACACCTACCTCTCCAAGGTCGGACGCTGGATCCGGGAGAGCTTCTAACGAGATCGCCTCCCGGCGCGGGCCCCGGAAACGGGCCGCGCCGGACGGGCGGGACGGCAAACGGTGCCACAAGGCGCCACCAGAAACGTAACGATCATCAGAGGCTCGCGCATCATGGCCATCTCCCTGCAAGCTCCGGACATCCGCGAACTGAAGCCCCGCATCACCGTGTTCGGCGTCGGCGGCGCCGGCGGCAACGCCGTCAACAACATGATCGAGTCGGGCCTCCTCGGCTGCGAGTTCGTGGTCGCCAACACCGATGCCCAGGCGCTGACCTCCTCGAAGGCCGAGCGCGTGATCCAGATGGGCATCGGGGTGACGCAGGGCCTCGGCGCCGGCTCGCAGCCCGATGTCGGCCGCGCCGCCGCCGAGGAGGTGATCGACGAGATCCGCGATCAGCTCTCGGGCGCCCACATGTGCTTCATCACCGCCGGCATGGGCGGCGGCACCGGCACCGGCGCGGCCCCGGTCATCGCCCGCACCGCCCGCGACATGGGCATCCTCACGGTCGGCGTGGTCACCAAGCCGTTCCAGTTCGAGGGCGTGCGCCGCATGCGCACCGCCGAGGCCGGCATCAACGAGCTGCAGCAGGCCGTCGACACCCTGATCGTGATCCCGAACCAGAACCTGTTCCGGGTCGCCAACGAGAAGACCACCTTCGCGGACGCCTTCGCGATGGCCGACCAGGTGCTCTATTCGGGCGTCGCCTGCATCACCGACCTGATGGTGAAGGAGGGTCTCATCAACCTCGACTTCGCCGACGTGCGGGCGATCATGCGCGGCATGGGCAAGGCGATGATGGGCACCGGCGAGGCGTCGGGCGAGAAGCGCGCCAACCGCGCCGCGGAAGCCGCGATCGCCAACCCGCTCCTCGACGACGTGTCGATGAAGGGCGCCCGCGGCCTGCTGATCTCGATCACCGGCGGCAACGACCTCACCCTCTACGAGCTCGACGAGGCCGCCACCCGCATCCGCGAGGAGGTCGATTCCGACGCCAACATCATCCTGGGCGCCACCTTCGACGAGAGCCTCGACGGCATCATCCGGGTCTCGGTGGTCGCCACCGGCATCGAGCCGGCCCTGATCAACGCCAACGCGATCGGCTCGCCGGAGATCGCCCAGACCGAGCAGCGCATCGCCGAGGTCGCCGAGCGCCTGCGCGCCGAGGCCCGGGCCCGGGCCGCCGCCCCGTCGGCGCCCCTCAGCCCCTCCTTTCGTCCCGCCGAGGCCCCGGTAGCGCGGGCCCCGGCGCCGGAGCCGGTGGCGCATGCTCCGATGCATGCCCCGATCCCCGCCGCCGAGCCGGCCCGGATGGACCTGTCCGCCGCCCACCAGGCCGCCAGCCTGATGCGCGACGAGGTGCAGATCACCCCGGCCCAGCCGCGCCAGGCCCCGGTCTACGAGCCGGCCCCGGCGCCGCAGCCTGAGCCCCAGATGCCGATGGCCTCCGGCCCGTTCATCCCGCCCTCCCCGGCGGTGGTGCGCGCGCCGCGCATGCCCCGGGTCCAGGACCTGCCGATGCCGGCCCAGAACCAGATCCGGGCCAGCCGCGGCGAGGAGCCGGTGCAGCAGGTGACCCCGGACGCCAAGCGCACCTCGCTGCTGCGTCGCCTCGCCACCGTCGGCTTCGGCGGCCGGCGGGAGGAGGAGGCCGGCCACCCGGCGCAGGCCGCGCAGGCTCCGGCCCACGCCCCGCAGCCGGCACCGCGGCCGATGCCGCAGGCCCCGGTGCACCAGGCTCCGGTGCAGCACCACGCCGCCCCGGCGGCGCCGCGCCAGCCCGCCCCCCAGGCCTACGCGCCGCAGGGCGGCTACCCGGCGCAGCCCCAGGGCTACCGCCCGGCGCAGGGCAACCTCGACCCGCAGGGCCGCACGGTGCCGGCCGGCGCCCGCATGATGGATGACGACCAGCTCGAGATCCCGGCCTTCCTGCGCCGCCAGGCGAACTGAGCCGGATCCGCCCGCCGCCGGTCTCCGCTTTTCGGTGGAGGCCGGGGCGGGCGGACGGGCGCCACGATCCCGCCACGGAGGGCGTCGGTGCCGCCCAAAAGACACACCCCGAGGCCACCCGGCCCCGGGGTTTACGTGTCGTTCAAGTCTCTGATGCATAACGGCTTTCCGCGACCGGGGCCGGGCCGCCAGGCTGTTACAGAGCGTAAGAATCCGTGATTTGGCCGTGCTTGAGAGCGCGACTATAGGTGTCCTACGCACAAGGGCGAAGGCCGCGCGAGACCGCCGGCACTGACACCCACAGGGGCTTCAAGCAACGGACGGATCGCCTCGAACGTGGGCCTGGGAACAGGACACGATGGTGAGTCGCGGCCGAGGGCTGAGGTAATGAGAACAAGTCAGCAGACGACCCTACGCTCGGCGGCGGGCCTTTCAGGCATCGGCGTCCACTCCGGTAACCCCGTCTCGATCACTCTCCATCCCGCGGAGGCGAATCACGGCATCGCCTTCCTGCGTACCGGCCTCCCCGGCGGTCGCGACCGCCTGATCCAGGCCCACCATGCCCAGGTCAGCGCCACCGAGCTCTGCACCGTCATCGGCAGCCGCGAGACCGGCGCCGTCGCCACCATCGAGCACCTGATGTCCGCCCTCTACGGGCTCGGCATCGACAACTGCCTCGTCGAGATCGACGGGCCCGAGATGCCGATCCTCGACGGCAGCGCCGGCCCCTTCGTGACGGCGATCGAGGCGGTGGGCACCCTCTCCTGCGGCACGCCCCGCCGCTTCATCAAGGTGCTCAAGACCGTCCGGACCGAGAAGGGCCGCGCCTATTCCGAGCTGCGCCCGTTCGAGCGCGGCTTCCACCTCGACGTCGAGATCGATTTCGAGAGCCCGGTGATCGGCCGCAGCCGCAAGGCGCTGACCCTCACCCCCGCCGCCTATCGCCGTGAGATCGCCCGCGCCCGGACCTTCGGGATGATGCGCGACGTCGAGCGCTACTGGAAGGCGGGCTTCGCCCTCGGCGCCTCCCTCGAGAACACCGTCGCGGTCGGCGATGGCGGGGTCGTCAACCCCGAGGGCCTGCGCTACCCGGACGAGTTCGTCCGCCACAAGCTTCTCGACGCGGTCGGCGACCTGGCGCTGGCCGGCCTGCCGATCCTCGGCGCCTACCAGTCCTTCTGCGGCGGCCACGGCCTCAACGTCGCGGTCCTCACCGCCCTCTTCGCCGACCGGTCCAACTACGCCATCGTCGAGGGTGCGGCCTCCCGGCGCGAGCCGGTCTTCGCCGAGTTCGGCGTCGGCCTCGGCGCCGCGGTCTACGCGCCCGAGCTCTGAGGCGCCGGGTCCTGCGTTGCGGCAGGGCCACATCCGGATGATTTCGTCGCCGGGTTGCGGCGACGGAGGGAACCTACACCGTTCCGCGCCGTCATGGCGCCCCATTCGCCCCACAGGGTTAAGAGGTTCCTGACCGATGGCCGCCCGCTCCCGGCGCGGTGGCCGTCACGGGCTTGGCGCGCGGCGCCGGCCTGGGCTAAGGGGCTCGTGGATCAGCGGCACGACAGGCCGCCTGCTTGGGGAAGAACCCGAATGCCGTTCGCCCACCCGCTTCGCGACGCGAAGGTGACCGTTCTGCGGACCGTGCTGCTCGCGGCGTGCGGCCTCGGGCTCGCCGGCTGCGACGCGATCGACTCGATCAATCCGTTCGCGAACGAGAAGTACAAGACCGAGGTCGTTCCCGACGTTCCGGCCGACAAGCTCTACAGCCAGGGCCTCGCCAAGCTCGAGGACCGCGACTACGAGGGCGCGACGAAGCGGTTCGAGGACCTCGACAAGCAGTACGCCTATTCCGACTGGTCGCGGAAGGCGGTGCTGATGACGGCCTACGCGAACTACGAGGGCGGCCGCTACGAGGACGCGATCACCGCGTCGAGGCGCTACCTGCAGCGCCACCCGGGCTCGAAGGACGCGGCCTACGCCCAGTACCTGCTGGCGATGTCGCACTACAAGCAGATCCCGGACGTGACCCGCGACCAGGACCGCTCCGAGAAGGCCCTCGTCGCCCTGACCGAGCTGGTGCAGAAGTACCCGACCTCGGAATACTCCGCCGACGCGAAGGCCAAGATCCAGATCACCCGCGACCAGCTCGCCGGCAAGGAGATGGCGATCGGCCGCTACTACCTCGAGCGGCGCAACTTCCCGGCGGCGATCAACCGCTTCCGCGACGTGGTGAGCAAGTACCAGACGACCCGCCACGTCGAGGAGGCGCTGGAGCGCCTGGCCGAGGCCTACATGGCGCTCGGCATCACCGGCGAGGCCCAGACCGCCGCGGCGGTGCTCGGCCACAACTTCCCCGACTCGCCCTGGTACAAGGACGCCTACAACCTGCTCCAGAGCGGCGGCCTGCAGCCGCGCGAGGAGAAGGCGTCCTGGATCAGCAAGGCGTTCCGCGGCGTGATCGGGATGGACACGCGCACCGCCGAGGCGCAGTAAGAGCCCCGCGGCTTAACGTCGACACATGCGGCCGTGGCGCGCACTCGCGCCGCGGCCCGTTCGGCTGTAGATACCCGCCCCGTTCCCTCCTCCACGTCCCGGCAAGGGTGGCATGCTGGTTCAGCTCGCGATCCGCGACATCGTCCTGATCGATAAGCTCGAGCTGAACTTTCGCGAAGGCCTGAGCGTCCTGACCGGGGAGACCGGCGCCGGCAAATCGATCCTCCTCGACGCCTTCACCCTGGCGCTGGGCGGCCGCGGCGACGGGCGCCTGGTGCGCCAGGGCGAGGCGCAGGGTCAGGTGACGGCGGTGTTCGACGTCCCCGCCGACCATCCGGCCCGGGCGCTCGCGGCTGCCGCCGAGATCGACACCGAGGGCGACCTGATCCTGCGCCGCGTCCAGGTCGCCGACGGGCGCACCCGCGCCTTCGTCAACGACCAGCCGGTGGGGGTGCAGGTCCTGCGCGCCATCGGGGCCGCCCTCGTCGAGATCCACGGCCAGCACGACGACCGGGCTCTCTCGGATTCCACCACCCACCGGGCGATCCTCGACGCCTTCGGGGGCCTGGGCTCCCGCCAGGCCGCGGTGGCGGAGAGCGCGCGCCGGGTGCGCCAGGCCCGCGGCGCCCTCAACGAGCACCGCGCCCGGGTCGAGGCCGCCCGCAAGGAGGTCGACTTCCTGCGCCACGCCGTCGAGGAGCTGGCCGCCCTCGATCCGAAGCCCGGCGAGGAGACGGAGCTGGCCGAGCGCCGCACCGCCATGCAGCAGGGCGAGAAGGTCGCCCGCGAGCTCAACGAGGCCCTCGACGCCGTCGCCGGCCAGGGCTCGCCGACCGCCCATCTCTCGGCGGCTTTGCGCAAGCTGGAGCGGCGGGCCGCCCAGGCGCCGGGCCTGGTCGAGCCCAGCATCGCCGCCCTCGACAACGCCCTCGTCGCCCTCGACGAGGCCCGCACCAGCCTGGAGGACGCGCTCCAGGCGGCGGAGTTCGACCCGCGCGAGCTGGAGCGGGTCGAGGAGCGCCTGTTCGGCCTGCGCGCCGCGGCGCGAAAGTACAACGTGGCGGTCGACGACCTCGCGGCCCTGCGCGAGCGATACGAGGGCGACGTCGCGGTCATCGATGCCGGCGAGGAGGCCCTGGGCCGGCTCGAAGCCGACCTCGCGGCGGCCGACGCCGCGTATCTGGAGAAGGCGGGCTCCTTGAGCAAGGGCCGGCGCAAGGCGGCGGCCGCCCTCGACAAGGCGGTGCAGGCCGAGTTGCCGCCGCTGAAGCTGGAGCGCGCCCGCTTCATCACCGAGATCGCCACCGATCCGGAGGCCCGTGATCCGGCCGGCCTCGACCGGGTCGAGTTCTGGGCTCAGACCAACCCCGGCACCCGGCCCGGACCGATGATGAAGGTCGCCTCGGGCGGCGAGCTGTCGCGGTTCATGCTCGCCCTCAAGGTGGTGCTGGCCGACAAGGGCTCCGCCCCGACGCTGATCTTCGACGAGATCGATACCGGCGTCGGCGGCGCGGTGGCGGACGCGATCGGCGCCCGCCTCGCCCGGCTCTCCGCCCGGGTGCAGACCGTCGCCGTCACCCACGCGCCGCAGGTCGCCGCCCGCGCCTCGACGCATTTCCTGATCGCCAAGGAGGCGGTGAAGGGCTCGGACCGGGTCGCCACCCGGGTGAAGCCGCTGGCCGCGGTGCCGCGCCAGGAAGAGATCGCCCGCATGCTCGCCGGCGCCACGGTGACCGAGGAGGCCCGCGCCGCCGCGGCCCGGTTGCTCCAGGCGGCAGAAGCCTGATCCTCGGCCCCGGTCGGAGCGGGATCGGAAGGCGTCGCCGCCCTCGACAGAAGTTGCTGTATGGTTAAGCTCTAGAGGCGATTCGCGAGGGTGCGGCTAGCCTCTCCGATATGGTGAACAAAGAGCAAATTTTAACTCTTTCTTTACCATGCGGCGCGAGACTGCTCGTCTCGGCACGGGTCAGCCTTCCCTCGGACCCGCGCAACGGCACGGGGCCAGTGGTCCGATGACACAGGAAGTGAGTTCGTCGCGAGAGGCCGTTCAGGATCCGGTTCTGCCGGCCATCTGCGTCGAGGCGCAACACCGGCTCGGGCGGACGCTGCGCTCGCTCTACGAGCGCACGGTGGATGGCCAGCCCATCCCCCTCGATCAGGTCGACCTGCTGCTGCGCCTGCGGCACCGCGAGCGCGAGTTGCGGCGTCAGCGCTGACGGCGGATCGGGGATTGCGACCGCCTGGACCGCCACCGGAGCGCGGCGGCCCCGCCGGGCGGCGGAGCCGGTGACGGGACCGGCCGTGCGCCTGTCTCCTGCGATCGATTCAAGCTTGCCGAAGGACCGGTCCCGTGCGGGACCGGCAGGGGAGGGCGGCTCAGCGCCGCCGGCGGTCGCGCACCCGCACCGGAACGAGGGCCGGTGCCTGCGCCCGCGACCCCGCCAAGGCGATGGCGCCCGCGAGGCCGAGCGCGGTGAGGATGCCGGTGACGACCATCGGTGAGGCCGTGAGAAGACCCGCCAGCAGGGCGAGCAGCACGAGGCCGGCACGCAGGGCATTGGAACGGATCATCATCAAGCCTCCATCCAGACGCCGGTGAGAACGTATGGCGCGAAACCGGAGTTCCGCCCGGCCGCTCCCCGGCCGCAAACGGGATGTGGGGTGTCCAACCCGGTTGTGCCACCTGCGACAAACCGGAACCCAAAGTCAGGCTTGACGTTGTCTGCTCACGATCGGCTCGGGACCGGCCAAGTGCCGGAACGCCCGAGCCGACAGATCAGGCAAGAAGGGTCACGCCATGCTGGGTTGGGCTGTCACTTTCCTCGTCGTGGCTCTGGTGGCCGCGCTGTTCGGGTTCGGCGGCATCGCCGGGACGGCCGTCGAGGCCGCCAAGCTCATCTTCTTCGTCGCCGTCGTGCTGTTCGCCATCTCGGCCGTGGTCGGCCTGATGCGGGGCCGCTCGCCGACACTCTGACGTCGGCCGGACCGGTGTTCGACGCCGTCCCTCTCGCGAGGGGCGGCGTTCGACTGTTCGCAGGCAGCGGCAAAAGCGAACGGACGATCACGGCTCGGTCGGCGGCATGTCCGATGACGTCGCCGCGTTGCGCTCGAGTTCGGCGAGCAGGTCGATGAACCGATCGGGAATAGGTTGCTGCATCAGCTCGTCATACATAGCGCGTAGATGCGAGCCGATGCGCCCCTGGACGTTGCGATCGAGCGCGGGCTGCTCGGGCCCGGCGGAGGACTCGTCCTCGGCCTGGGACGCCCGCGGGCCGTGCCCCCCAGGGTCCTGCATCCCCTTGCCATCGTTCATGCCATTCCCCTTCGCCCGTCCTGGACACACGGACAGGGCGATGCCATGGCGCCCGGTATGCCGGGTCGCGCGCTTGCGGCGACAACGCGCGCCGGCGCAGTCAGTTCCGCGCCGGCCCGGAACGAATGCGTCCGCAGGACGTTGAGGGCGTGAGGGCCGACGCGCGAACGACAACACCAAGGGGACCTGAATGTCGACAGCACAACTCGTGGTGCAGCACCTGCCTTACCTGCGCCGCTACGCGCGCGCCCTCACGGGCAGCCAGGTGGCCGGCGATGCCTACGTGGCCGCGACGCTCGAGACGCTCGTGAACGAGCCCGAGACGCTCGGGCGCAGCACCAACGTCAAGGCCGACCTGTTCCGCGTCTTCACCCGGATCTGGAACTCGCTCTCCGTCAACGGCCAGACCGAGCAGACGCAGCACGACCTGCCGGCCGAGGTGCGGCTGGGCCAGATCACTCCGCTGCCGCGTCAGGCCTTCCTGCTCTCCTGCCTCGAAGGCTTCTCCGAGGAGGACGCCGCCACCATCCTGGGCGTCGACGTCTCGGAGGTGCGCGACCTCGTGGACGAAGCCGGCCGCGAGCTCGCCGCCGACATGGCGACCGAGATCCTCATCATCGAGGACGAGCCGCTGATCGCCATGGATCTCGAGGCCCTGGTGGAGGGCCTCGGCCACAACGTCACCGGCGTCGCCCGGACGCGGACCGAGGCGGTCAAGCTCGCCTCGACCAAGCGTCCCGGCCTGATCCTCGCCGACATCCAGCTCGCCGACGGTTCGTCGGGCCTCGATGCGGTGAACGACCTCCTGAAGTCGTTCGAGGTGCCGGTGATCTTCATCACCGCCTATCCCGAGCGCTTCCTCACCGGCGAGCGGCCGGAGCCGGCCTTCCTCATCGCCAAGCCGTTCCAGCCCGCCAACGTCTCGGCGGTGATCAGCCAGGCGCTGTTCTTCCAGCAGAGCGCCCGCCGCCGCGAGGCCCGCGCGAGCGCCTGACGGCGCGTTCTTCCCCCGCGCAACGTTCAAGCGAAGTCCCGGGCCCGCCGCGAGGCGGGTTCCGGGACTTCGCCGTTCTAGAGACCCGATGCGGTCATCGGCCCCGATTTGCTGCCGGAACGCAGCGTCCTCGAAGCGGGCAGGGCGTTCCGCCGGGTGTGGCGGAGGCTTTCGCAAGTCGCCGTTCAGGGACGCGCCGTGAAATCCTTCCCGCGTCCTGCCGGCGGAGGAGGGGGGCGGCCCACGCCGTTTGATCCCGAGCCGAGCCGCGACGACCATTCGGGGGACGTCCGTGCCACCGAACGGCCGAGGTTGCATCCCCGGAGGGAGGATGCCGGCCCGGCGTGCGGACTTCGTCTAGACTTGGCGGTTCCCGGACATCGACATCCAATACAAAAGAACGGGCCGGATCGGGATCCGGCCCGTTGAAAGAGTTTCCGGCCAATGCACAAGGGGAATGCGGGGAGGACCAGGTGGCCGGGTTGTCATATCAACCGGAATCGCACCGGAAAGGTTCCGCGCTGCGGCGGGCGACGATGCTTTTTCATTGCCTGTGGCGAAATTGCTTCGCTCGTGCGTGGGGCGGCGCGTGCGAGCGTCGGTTAACGAACGGTTGACGGGGTCGCCGGCATTCTCCGTATGAACTGTCCCGTCCAGGCACGGGAGCGGGAACTACTTGCGCCGGATCCGCGTTAAGGAAGCATTCTCAAGCTTCGCCGCGAGGGCCACGCGTATGCTCCGCCCGCACTTCTTCTTCGGCATTACGGTTCCGGCTGCGTTCCTCGCCCTGGTCGGGCAACCGCTGATCGAGCATTCCGTCGAGGCGTTCGCTCGTCCGGCCGTGGAGCAGGCGGGTATCAAGGGCGACCGCCTCGCACCGGTCCGCCCGGCCGCGAAGGCGCAGGTTCCGGTGGCGGTCGAGATCACGGGGCTGGGTGCCGCCAAGGTCACCCTGCGCAACGCCGCCGGCGACGTCGTCTATCAGACCGATGCCACCCGCAACACGACCCTCGTCGCGCGCGACACCGCGATCCCCCACGTGACCGTGCGCGAGCGCGCCGGGGCCCCGGTGGCGCAGCGCGATCCGGCCCCCGCGGGCCAGGCCGTGCGGCGGATGCCGGAGGGCTGCGAGGGCGCGATCAGCGGGCTCGCCGGGCACGAGGCCCGCCGCCTGCTGCCGAGCCGCTGCCTGGCCGACGCGGGCGACGTGCTGCCGACCCGCGTTGCGACGCTCTAAGCAGGGTACGCAAAAGTGGTCGCCGGTTTTGCGACAAAAATCTGCGACCAAACGAGAACCTGAGCGGACGAAGCGTTGGCTTGCCAACGCAAGTCCGCTGCGGGCGCCGTGCGCGATTTCGCGAAGGACGGGATCCCCATGATCGATCTGCGCGAATACGAGATGCCCACGCCCCAGCCGCCGGCTCCGGAGCGGGTCCATCGCGATGGTCACGTCGAGCCCGATCTCGACCGGCTCGTCAGCCTGCTCGCCGGCGTCACGGCGGTCCGGCCGGTGGATGACGTCGTCTGCATCCATCTGGCGCGGCGCAACCTCGTGGTCACGGCCCGGCCCCTCGCCGCCTGACCGGGACACGACGCGACGAAGCACCCCGGGGCGCCACGGCGTCCGGGGTGCCTCGTCGCGTCTTGAGACCGGCTTCACGGCCCATGCTGATGCGCCGGAGGCGAGGTGGGCTCCCTCCGGCGCATGAGCGTGGGTCTCAACGGGTCCGCAAGATGCGGTGCGGTGCGTCGGGCCGAAGCCCGGTCGCGCATGTCACTCTTCCGCCGGGCGCTGCGGGCCCGGGAGAGCGCCCTCACTCGTCGGTGGCGCGTCCGCTGCCCGAGGCCTGGCCGCCCTTGCGACCGGCCGACGAGGCCAGTTCGCGATCCTGCGAGAAGGACCGCTTCTCGGCCGGCACGCTGCGGCCGCCCTTGCTGGCGATCTCGCGCTGCCGCTCCAGGTCCATGGATGCGAAGCCGCGCTTCGAAGTCGAATTTCCGGTAGCCATCGTAGCCTCCTTGGCCGGGTTCTCAGTCCGGACAACCTTCAGCGGAAATGATGGTTCCTGCCACGCATGCGGGTCTGCGCACTGAAGGTCCCGAATCGGGGCAGTACAGGGGAACTGGCATGCCCGCGCATCGGGCCGGTGACTTGCACTAACGGTGACTTGCGCTCACGCCGTGCGCGCAGCCAGGCTTGGCCGCAACGGGCCGGCAGGGGCGCGGAACCCGGCGGATGGGCCGGCGTTCGCCCCTGACCCCGCGGAGGCGACCGGCGCCGGGCCTCGATGCCCTGCGGCAGCCCGCCGCATCGAACCGTTGCGGAGCAGCCCGATGACGAACAAGACCATGGTGAGCCGCGAGGCCGCCGCGCATCCCGAGACCGCGCCGTCGCCGAACCGCGCCGCGCCACCGCCGATGCCGGCCGAGGAGGGCAGCCCGCACCCGACCACCACCGAGGAGCCCGGCGACTCGCCCCAGCCGAACCGTCAGTTCGGCGACGAGCCGATCGGCGGCCTGACCACCCGCAAGGAATACACCCGGAGGGATTGAGACGGCGCCGCCGACGGGCCGGTGCGGCGGTTTCCAGTCCCGCTCCGTCCCTCTACACAGGCAGGCGGGATCTGGGGCGGCGGACCACCATGAGCGGCGGGGCGGAAGCGGCGGAGCGGACGGGCGGCGCGGTCCAGGCGGCGGGCGGCACCCCGGCCGTCGAGCGCGAGACCCGCGGGCGCGCCGCCGGACAGGAGGCGGCGGCCGGAGTTCGGGCCGGCAACGACCCGGAGGCCAGCGACGCCTCCGGCGGCCTCGACCGCAGCCTGTTCCGCTACATCTGGCGTCACTCGAAGCGCGACCAGATCCTGATCTGCTGCGTCGTTCTGGCCTCGCTGCCGCTCTACTTCGCCTCCCTCGACCTGCCGCGGCGCATCGTCAACGAGGCGATCCAGGGCCATGCCTTCGAGAAGGGCAACGAGACGGCCAAGTTCCTGGTGCTGCGCCTGCAGATGCCGGACTGGTTCGGCCACGACGTCTCGCTGTTCGAGGGCTTCGACGTCGACCGGTTCGAGCTGCTGTTCGGCCTGTCCTCGATGTTCCTGCTGCTGGTGCTGATCAACGGCGCCTTCAAGTACTGGATCAACGTGGCGAAGGGCGCGCTCGGCGAGCGGATGCTGCGGCGCCTGCGGTTCCAGCTGTTCTCGCTGATCATGCGCTTCTCGCCGGAGGCCCTGCGCCACACCAAGGCCTCCGAGGTCGCCACCATCATCCGCGACGAGGTCGAGCCGATCGGCGGCTTCATCGGCGACGCCTACATCCTGCCGGCCTTCCTGGGCACCCAGGCCGCCACCGCGATGGCGTTCATCCTGCTCCAGAACGTCTGGCTCGGGCTCCTCGCCGCCGGGGTGGTGGGCGTGCAGTTCGTGGTGATCCCCCGCCTGCGGCGCGAGCTCCTGCGCCTCGGACGCCAGCGCCAGCTCGCCTCGCGCCGCCTCGCCGGCCGGGTCGGCGAGGTGGTGGACGGCATCGCGGCGGTGCATTCCAACGGGGCCGAGGCCTGGGAGCGGGCCGAGATCGGCCATCGCCTCGGCGGGTTGTTCGACCTGCGCCTGCGCATCTACCGGCGCAAGTTCATGGTCAAGTTCCTGAACAACCTGCTCGCCCAGATGACGCCGTTCCTGTTCTACTGCATCGGCGGCTACTTCGCCCTCAAGGGCCAGCTCAGCATCGGCCAGCTCGTCGCGGTGATCGCCGCCTATCGCGACCTGCCGCCGCCCCTGAAGGAGCTGATCGACTGGGACCAGCAGCGCCTCGACGTGCAGGTGAAGTACGAGCAGGTGCTGCAGCAATTCCTGCCCGAGCGGCTGATCGGGCTCGACGCGCCGGGCCGCGACGAGACCCTGTGCGGGCGCCTCGCCGCCGAGGGCGTCGGCGTCCAGGAGCCGCACGGGCCGGTGCTGACCAACGTCTCCCTCTCTCTGCCGCTGCCGGCCCTGGTCGGCATCGTCAGCGACGGCGGCCCGGCGGCCTCGACCTTCGCGCGGGTGCTGGCGCGGCGCGTGGTGCCGACCTCGGGGCGCCTCACCCTGAACGACCACGACCTCGCCGAATGGTCCGGCGCGGCGCTCACCCGGCGCATCGCCTATGCGGGGGTCGATCCGATCCTGTTCCCGGGCTCGTTGCGCGACAACATCGTGTACGGCCTCAACCGCCGCCCGCCCGAGGATGCCGCCGTCACCGATGCCAAGGCGCTGGCCGAGGCCCGCCGCACCGGCAACCCGGTCGAGCCCTTCCCGGCCGACTGGACCGACTACGCCCAGGCCGGCGTCGCGGATGCGAGCGCCCTCGACGCCCTGATCCTCGACTGGCTCACCCGCATCGGCATGGGCGAGGAGGTCTACCGCTTCGGCCTCCTCGGCCAGGTCGATCCCGAGCGCCACCCGGACCTCGCCGCCCGGCTGATCGAGGCCCGCATCGCCTTCCGCGAGCGCCTGGCGGCGGAGGGGCACGCCCACCTCGTGGAGCCGTTCGACCCCGCCCGCTACAACCGCCAGGCGACGGTGGCCGAGAACCTGCTGTTCGGCGTGCCGACCACCACGGCGCTGACCGGCCGGGCGCTGGCCGAGCACCCGGTTGTGCGCGTGGTGCTCGACCGGACCGGGCTCGCCGACGACCTCGTCACCATGGGCGAGCGGATCGCCGCGACGATGCTGGAGATCTTCCGCGGCCTGCCGAGCGGGCATCCGCTGTTCGAGCAGTTCTCGTTCCTCTCCGCCGACGAGCTGCCGGAATACGAGGCGATCCTCGCCCGACGCACCGCCACCGAGGCGTCCGCCGAGCGCCACGGCGGCTCGGCCCTCAACCGGATCCGGCGCCGCTGGATCGGGCTCGGCCGCTACGGCTCGGCCGACGCGACCCGGCTCATCGCCCTGCCGCTCGCCTATATCGAGCCCCGCCACCGCCTCGGCCTGATCGACGACGCCTTCCGCGAGCGGCTCGTCGAGGCGCGGGCGGAACTGCGCACCACCCTCGACGAGGCCGGGATGGGAGGCGTCGACTTCTACGACCCGGACCAGGTCTGCGCCGCAGCGCCGTTGCGCGACAACCTCCTGTTCGGCCGCATCAACCAGTCGGTCGCCGACGCCGTCGAGACCGTGACGGCGACCGGCACCGCCCTCGTCCAGGAGATGCAGCTCGCTCCCGCCATCACCCGGGTCGGGCTCGATCATCAGGTCGGCCCGGAGGGGCGCTTCCTGTCGAGCGTCCAGCGGGCGGTGGTGAGCCTGGTGCGGGCCCTGGTCCGCCGGCCGGACCTCCTCGTCCTCGACGGCGCCCTGTCGCCGTTGGGCGAGGCCCGCGCCCGCACCGTGCTGGGCCTGCTGCTGGAGCGGTTCGGCCGCGAGAACAGCCTCGTGGTGGTGCTGCCGAACGACCGTGCGGCCGACCGGTTCGCCCTGGTGCTGCGGGCCGCCGGCACGCAGATCCAGGGTCCGGAAACCCCTGGGCAGGAAACCCCTGGGCAGGAAACCCCTGGGCAGGAAACCCGTGGGCAGGAGATTCCCGCCGGATCCGTCGCGTCCCCCGAAGACATGACAACGGGGGCTGGCGCTGCGGCGCCGGCTGCGGCAGTCTCCGCACGCGCCGAGGACGAGACGGGGCCGGAACCGGCGCGCGTCGAGCAGGATGTGAAGGCATGACGCTTGAGACCGAGGTGCAGTCGCTGCGCCAAGTGCCGATGTTCCGCGAGGTGGACCCGGCCCGCCTGAAGCTCCTCGCCTTCACCAGCGAGCGGGTGCATTTCGCCGACGGCCAGCGCTTCTTCGACCGGGGCGACGCCGCCGATGCGGCCTACCTGATCCTGGAGGGGGAGGCGGCCGTGACCCTGGACGGGCCGCAGGGGCCGATCCGCCTGGCGCTTCTCGGCGCCAACGCCCTCGTCGGCGAGATGGGCATCCTGGCCGACCAGCCCCGCTCCGCCACCGTGACCGCGGTGGTGCCGACGACGGCGCTCCGCATCGACCGACGTGTCTTCCTCGAGCTCCTGAGCCAGTTCCCGCAGATCGCCATCGCGGTGATGCGCGAGCTCGCCCACCGCCTCGAGATGACCAACCAGCAGCTCGCCCAGATGCGGACCGGCTGACACCGACGAGCAACGAGGCGGGCCCGGACAAGAGGCGCGCCCGACGACACCACCGGGGGAACGCCATGGATCTCGCCGCCGGCCTGAAGGGCCGCCACGTCCTCGTCACCGGGGCCTCGAGCGGCCTCGGCGCCCACTTCGCCCGCCTCTGCGCGACCTGCGGCGCCGCCGTCACCGCGGCGGCGCGGCGCAAGGAGAAGCTCGACGCCCTGGTGCGCGACCTGAGCACCGCCGGCGCCCCGGAGGCCCGGGCCGTGGCCCTCGACGTCGCCGACCCGGATTCGGTGACGGCCGCCTTCGCGAGCCTGCACGCCCTGCCGGACGTGGTGGTCAACAATGCCGGCATCGCCGAGGGCGGGGCGGCGATCGACCTCGACCTCGCGGCCTTCGACCGGGTGATCGACACCAACCTGCGCGGGGTCTGGGTGATGTCGACCACCGCCGCCCGGGCTTGGCGGGATGCGGGCCGTGGCGGCGTCATCGTCAACGTCGCGTCGATCCTCGGCCTGCGGGTCACCGGCGGAGTCGGGCCCTACACGGTCTCGAAGGCCGGCGTGGTGCAGATGACCCAGGCGCTCGGCCTCGAATGGGCCCGCTACGGCATCCGGGTCAACGCGCTGGCGCCGGGCTATATCGGCACCGACATCAACCGCGACTTCTTCGAGACGCCGCCCGGCCAGGCGATGCTCAAGCGCATCCCGATGCGCCGGCTGGGCCGGCCGGAGGACCTCGACGGGGCTTTTCTGCTGCTGGCCGGGGATGCGTCGGGGTGGATGACCGGGGCGACATTGCCGGTGGATGGGGGGCATCTGGTTTCGGGGTTGTGAGGGGATTTCCGGAAGCGTTCTTTCCGAGACCTTTTCCTCGGATCGAAACCAGACGCCTTCGGGCAAGGCTCTGCTTCCGCTCCCTCGCGGCCATTCCGGATGTCACGCTTAAGTGTCGGAAAACAGGTGTTTTCCGACATCCAAAATGGTCAGATGACCCTGACGGGCGCTTCATGGGGTTGCTTTCGACCCATTGCAGACGAGCGACCCCTTTGCCGGTAGAACGTCCTGCATGACGGAACACACGAGCATCCATGTGCAGCGCGCCGATCATGTCGGCTTCGCGGTTGGCTCCCTCGACGAGGCACTTCGGTTCTGGATCGATGGGCTCGGCGCACGCCTCGTGCGGACGGGCGAGATGGGGGGCGAGTTCCTCGGTCAGGTCACCGGAGCGCATGGGGCGAAGGTGCGCTTGGCGATCGTTTCGCTGGCGGATCAGACGATCGAACTCCTGGAGTATCAGGGTCCGGACCGACCAAGCGTGCCAGCCAAGCCGTTCGACCCAGGCTTCGCGCATCTGGCCCTTGTGGTCGATGACATCGACGCGCACCTGGTGCGGATCGCCGCCTATGGCTGGAAGGCGCAAGGCACGCCGCAACCGATCGCGAGCGGTGCGCGGGCTGGAACGCGGGTGATCTACGCCGTTGGTCCTGACGGCGCGACGATCGAGTTCATGCAGCCGCCAGCGACCGCCAAGGATCACTGATCCCACCGGGCGGGTGTCCGCTTCCCACCCCATGCAGTCATTCGGCATGTCAGGCCTATGTACGGAAAACATGTGTTTGCCGACAGGGGCGCGCCGATCCCGCCGCGCGCCAACCTCCGCCATGCAGTTTGCGCGATAAACCCTGTCGGATTGATGTTATGGACGGAAAAGTCGGTTGAGGGGCGTCCCGTACATGCTGGTCGGGTACAGGCAGGTATCGACCGCCAATTTCCATCCACGGCAGTCCTTTGCCCTGTCACGCTGACCGGGCTTGGACATAAAACCGCGCACGCTCAAGGAGGATCGATTTTCGCGTAGCCGAAGCAGTCGCGCCGTGGTCGCCGTCGGCAAGGGCCCGAAAATCGAAAACGCCACCGTTACACCACCGGATAAGTAATGAACTCCAGCAACGACCCATCCGGGTCCCGAAAGTAGACGCTGATCCCCTCCCCGACAGCCCCATGACGCGGCACCGGCCCCAGTTCGACCGGCACGCCGTGGCGCTCGAGATGGACGAACGCCTCCTCGATCGGGCCGTGCCAGCGGAAGCAGAGGTCGCTGTTGCCAGGGGCCACCGGGATCCGGGCCCGCGGCTCGCCGATCTGGCCCGGACCGTGGCAGTTCAGCTGCACGCCGCCGAAGCGGTAGGCGTAGCCCCGCCCGACCGGGATGAGCTCGGCGCCGAGGACGTCCCGGTAGAAGGCGTTGGAGCGCTCCCAATCCGAGACGTGGATGACGCAATGGTCGAGATGGATCGCCGGGCGGACGATCGTCTCCGGGATGGCGCTGACGAGGTCGGGAAGGGTCTCGGTGTCCGGCATCGGGGGGCTCCGGCGTGCAGACCCCTAACGTAACGCCGCCGCGGCGCCGGTGAACAGCGGGGCGGCAGAAATGTCGCCTCGCCGTGCCGGCACGGGCCGCTGAGCCCGGTCAGGCTCGCCAGAACGGCTTGCGGCTCTCCCGCCGCACCGCGTCCGGATCGAGGCCGGTATCGCGCATCTGCGCGGGTGTGAGGTCGGCGAGGATCCGGCGGTCCCGGGCGCGTCGCCACCAGAGGCCCAGGAGCGCGGGGCGAGGCGGGCGAGGACCGGAGGCGGAGCGGGGAAGGGGCAGCGAGAGGGCGGGCATGGGGGTCGATCCGAGCGTGGGAAGCAGTCCGGCCGGGATTGCGCCGCCAGGAATGTACCGATACGAAGGTCGGAGCAATCGAAACATTGTCCTCGGATCAATGATGGTCGGACTCGATTACCGGGGGATCGCCGATGCGGTGGCGGCGGAGATCGCCGACGGGCGGCTCCGCCCGGGCGACAGGCTGCCGCCGCAGCGCGACTTCGCCTATGCCCGCGGCATCGCCGTCTCGACGGCGAGCCGGGTCTATGCCGAGCTGGCCCGGCGCGGCCTCGTCCTCGGCGAGGTCGGGCGCGGCACCTACATCCGCTCCGATCTCGGTGCGCCCGAGCCGATCCGGCCGGAGCCGCCGCCGGCCGCCCTCGATCTCCAGCGCACGATGTCGCGCCTGCCCGAGCAGGAGGCCTTGCTCGCCGAGACCCTGGCGGGCCTCGGGCGCGGGGCGGTCGATGCGGCGCTCACCCTCTACGGTCCGGCCGGCACGCCGCAGGCTCAGGGCGTCGCCGCCCGCTTTCTCGCGCAGGGCGGCTTCGCGCCCGATCCGGCCGGCCTCCTGTTCACCGGCAACGGGCGCCAGGGGCTGGCCGCCGCCCTGGCGGCGCTCGCCCCGCCCGGGGAGCGCATCGGCTGCGAGCCGCTGACCTATCCGGTGGTCAAGGGCATCGCGGCCCGGCTCGGCATCGCCCTCGTGCCGCTGCCCCTCGACGGCGAGGGGGTGCGGCCGGAGGCGATTCTCCAGGCCCACCGCACCGCGCCCCTGAGCGGGCTCTACCTCCAACCGACTTTGCAGAACCCGCTCGGGCTGACGATGGGGCCCGGACGCCGGGCGGAGATCGCCGCGGTGCTGGCGCAGACGGGGCTCACCCTCGTGGAGGATGCGGTCTACGGCTTCCTGCGCGAGACCGCTCCCATCGCCGCCCTGGCGCCCGACCGCACGATCCTGGTCGACAGCCTGTCGAAGCGTGTGATGCCGGGCCTGACCGTCGGGATGATCGTGAGCCCGCCGGAGATGGCGGACCGCCTCGCGGCCTCGGTGCGCCAGGGTGGATGGAGCGCGATGGGAGTCGCGCTCGCCGCCGGCACGCGCTGGATGGAGGACGGGTCCGCCGCCCGGCTCGCCCGCGCCAAGCGGACCGACGCCGCCGAGCGGCAGGCGATCGCGCGGGCCGGCCTCGCCGGCCTGCCGGTGACGGGGGACGCGGCGGCCTATCACCTCTGGCTCACGCTGCCGGAGACCTGGCGGGCCGAAGCCTACGCCGCGGCGGCCCTGAGGCGCGGCATCGCGCTCATCCCCGCCTCCTCCTTCGCGGTCAGCCCGGGCCATGCCCCGAACGCCGTCCGGCTCGCCCTCGCGGCGCCGCCGCGGGCCGATCTCGCGCGGGCGCTCGAGGCCCTGCGCCGGCTCGCCCTCGCGGGGGACGACCAGATGGTCGAGTAGGGCGGGCGCCCGTCACTGCGGCAGGCGCGCCGGCTGGCCCTGAGGCGGGCCGACGCCGGAGGCGCCCTCGGGAGGCGGAGTGCGCCTTGATGACGAGGCTGGCGCCTCCCAGGGGCCGGAATGACGAGGCTGGCGCCTCCCAGGGTCCGGATTGCGCGCGCCACCACCGCCGTCCAGGGCGACCGGTCCGGTTCTGCGCGATGGAACAAGCTCCCGACGCCGTGGCCCGGTCGTCCTTGCGCGCTGCCCGTTGCGCGTGTCGGTGGCGTCGCTGTTGCAGGGGCCGGCGCGGCTGTCCGGCGCCGCGCCGGCCATCCCCGCGTCAGCCGGCCACGTCGTGCTCGATCGCCCCGAAGATCGAGTGCCCGCCGGGATCCTTCATCTCGATCCGCAGGCGGTCGCCGGTTGCGAGATAGGGCGTGCGGACCCAGCCGCCGGTCAGGGCCTCGGCGGCGCGGGCCTCGGCCAGGCAGGCATAGCCGGCACCGCCCTCGGCGGCAGGGCGGCCCGGGCCGCCATCGATGCCGCGGTTCGAGACCGGGCCGGCACTGACGATCGTGCCCGCACCCAGGGCGCGGTGACGCGCCGCCTCCGCCACCAGGGCGACGAGGCCGCGTCCCAGATCGGTGCCGGCATCGGGGCAGCCGAGCGCCTTGCCGTTGCGGCTCACGAGCAGCGGGCGGTGCAGGCTGCCGTCGCGCCAGGCATCCCCGAGCTCGTCGGGGGTCACCACCACCGGTGCGAGGCTCGCGGCGATGGCCGGCGCCTCCGCCCCGTCGAGATCGAGCCCGTCCGGCCGCAGGCGGTCGTGGCGGATCACCTCCGCCACCAGCGTCACCAGCCGGACCGCGTCCTCCGCGGCGACCGTGTCGGCGCCCCGGAGCAGGTCGCCGGTGATCGCCGCGAGACCCGCCGAGAGGTCGAGGGAGGCCGCCGGATCGTCGACGGCGAGGGGATCGCGGGGGCCGAGGAACCCGTCGGAGGCGGCGTCGCGCAAGGTCCCCGCCTCGCCGGCCGGCGCCTCGGCGCCCGCGGCCTGGCGCAGCAGCGCCGCGTAGCCGGGCCAGGCGGCGGCGTGCCGGCGGGCATAGGCACGGGGGAGGGGAGCGGCGCAATCGTGCTCGTGAAAGCGGAACGAGGGCACCGAGCCGTGCTCGAGCTGCTCGGCCAGGGCGCTCAGGGCGGGAGCGTGGCGCTCCCACTCGTCGAGGGCCCGCTGCAGCGTCGGCACCACGATGAAGGCGTCGGTGGCGCGGGTCAGGTCGCGCGAGACCACGACGAGGCGGCCGTCGCGGCCGTGCTTGAGGCTGGCGAGCTTCATTCAGCGTCCCTCCTGTCGCCCGCTCACGCGGGCGGGGCGGCCCGATTCTTCGGGCGCGTTGCCCCATCATGGACCGCCCCGGCCGCGGAGGCTACGGCCGAGACGGCCGGGGCGGTCCCTCACGTCAGGTCGGGGGATCAGATCGTTCCGTGGACGAGGCCGTGGATGAAGCCGAGCTTGCCGATCACCGGCGGCGCCAGCACGAAGGGGTAGAGGTCGCCCTGGCCCATCGCCCGGTTGACGCTGTTGAGGGCGAAGACGAAGGGCAGCCAGGCGGCCACGATCTGCTCGATGCTCTGCGCCTCGTAGGGGTCGAAGTCGATCCGCGCGGCGAGCTCGCCCCCCGCGTCGAGGAGCGGGTGGACCTGCATGCCGAAGGCGCTCGCCATCTCCAGCGTGTCGACGATGTGCAGGTAGTGGGCCCAGGTCTCGGCGAAATCCTCCCACGGATGGGTGGTGGCGTAGGCCGAGACGAAGTTCTCCTGCCAGTTGGCCGGCGTGCCCTGCTCGTAGTGCCGCTGGAGCGCCGCGTTGTAATCCTGCGAATCGTCGCCGAACACCGCCCGGCAGGCCTCGAGCCGGCCGGCATCGCGCACCAGCAGGTCCCAGTAATGGTGGCCGACCTCGTGGCGGAAATGCCCGAGCAGCGTGCGATAGGGCTCGCCCATCTCGCGCCGGCGCTTCTCGCGCTCGGCGTCGTCGGCCTCGACGAGGGCGATGGTGATCACGCCGTTGTCGTGGCCGGTCATCACCTTCGGGCCCTGGTTCTCCGGCGGATCGGCCAGGAAGTGGAAGATCAGCCCGTGCTCGGGATCCTCGGCCCGGGTCTTCAGCGGCAGGTTCCAGCGCAGGAGGCTGTAGAAGAGCCGGTGCTTGGCGAATTCCATCTCGCGCCACTTGGCGAGGAAGTCCGGGTTCGACACGTCGGGGATCGTGCCGTTGTGGCGGCAGGCGAGGCAGAAGGTGTCGCCCGAGCCCGGTGGCACCAGCCAGTTGCAGGTGTCGTGCACCGCGTTGGCGCAGAACCGGCTCGGCCGGTCGGGCACGGCGAGCGGCGTCCAGTCCTCGCCTCCGGCGGGCGTGAGCGCCGAGAGGGTGCGGGTCTCCGGCAGGTAGGCGAGGCGGTGGCCGCAGCGCTGGCAGGTCCGGTTCTCGAAATACAGGATGTTGCCGCAGGACTGGCACTGGAACAGCTTCATCGGAATCTCCACCGGGCATACGGCCCGCCGCACGGTGCAACGAACGTGCTAGGGGGGCGGGGGTTGCGATGCCGCCTCGCCCGGAGTCGCATCAAGGCTCGAGGTCGTGGATCGGCCGTTCGCATCGGCCCCGGAGGCCGATGAGTCCCCAAGCGATGCGGCGTGCCGAAGGGGGGCCCGCCATCGCCTCCGGATTCCTGACCGACCCGTCGACATCGCCATGCGAGATGGCGGTGCCCAATCCACCATGCACGATCTCGTTCCGGACCCGCGCCAGGGACCTCGGGCGGCGGGCATCGTCGTCGGACGAGGATTGGACCGTCATGGCACGCGTCTCCATCCGCGACTGTCGTCGACCATCATGGGACGACCGGAGGGTCCGCGGCGACGGCTCGCGCGTGGGCGATCGGGCCTGGTCGCGCCGATGCCCAGCCTGTCGTCGCCCGCACGCCAGGTCACCGGGAAGCCGGGCATCACGGCGGCCACCCATGTCCCCCACGCCCTCACATCCCGCCCGGAAATCCCCTATCACCAGACCGCAAACCCGAACCGGGCCGGCACAAGGTCCGCGCGAGAGGAGACGCCGATGGCGATGAACGGGGCCGAGAGCCTGGTGCGCACCCTGGTGGCGGGGGGCGTGGAGGTGTGCTTCACCAATCCGGGCACCTCGGAGATGCACTTCGTCGCCGCCCTCGACCGGGTCGAGGGGATGCGGGCGGTCCTGTGCCTGTTCGAGGGCGGGGCGACGGGTGCGGCCGACGGCTATGCCCGCATGGCCGACAAGCCGGCCTCGACGCTGCTGCATCTCGGGCCGGGCCTCGGCAACGGCATCGCCAACCTGCACAATGCGCGCCGCGCCCGCTCGGCCGTCGTCAACATCGTGGGCGAGCACGCCACCTATCACCGCACCTTCGACGCGCCGCTCACCTCCGACATCGAGGGGCTGGCCGGCCCGGTCTCGGCCTGGCTCCGCACGGGCCTGAGCGCCAAGGCGGTGGCGGCGGACGGGGCGGATGCGGTCGTCGCCGCCCGCACGGCGCCCGGCGGCGTCGCCACCCTGATCCTGCCCGCCGACACCGCCTGGGAGGAAGGCTCCGGCATCGCGCCCCTGCCGGCGATCCCGGAGCGGCCGCGGGCGAGCGACGAGGCGATCGCGCACGCGGTCGCGGCCCTGCGCAGCGGCGAGCCGGTGCTGCTCCATCTCGGCGACCGGGCGGTGCGCGACGAGGGACGGCGCATCGCCGCCCGCATCGCGGAAAAAACCGGCGCCAAGCTCCTGGCCATGACCTCGAACGCCCGCATCGACCGGGGCGCCGGCACGGTGCCGATCGAGCGCCTGCCCTATCCGGTCGATCCGGCCCGGGAGGTGCTGGCGCCCTACAAGCACGTGATCCTCATCGGCGCGACGCTGCCGGTGGCGTTCTTCGCCTATCCGGGCAAGCCGAGCGCGCTCGCTCCCCCCACCTGCGACGTCTTCGCCCTCGCCACCCCCGAGCAGGACCAGATCGACGCCCTGGAGCGCCTGGCCGAGGCGGTCGGCGCGCCGCCCGAGGCGCCGCTTCCCTCCGGCCCCCGTCCCGCCCTGCCGGCGAGCGGACCGCTGGACCAGGATTCGATCGCCCGGGTGCTCGGCGCGCTGATCCCCGAGGGCGCCATCATCTGCGACGAGTCGGTCACGACGGGGCGCAACTTCTTCGCCTCCACCCATGCGGCGGCGCCCCATACCTGGCTCCAGCTCACGGGTGGCGCGATCGGGCTCGGCATCCCGATGGCGACCGGCGCCGCGGTGGCCTGCCCGGACCGCAAGGTGATCTCGCTCCAGGCCGACGGCAGCGCCCTCTACACCGCCCAGGCGCTCTGGACCCAGGCGCGCGAGCGCCTCGACGTGGTGACGCTGATCTGGGCGAACCGCTCCTACGCGATCCTGCGCCACGAGCTGACCAATGTCGGCGCGAATCCGGGTCGCAAGGCGATCGACATGCTGACCCTCGACGATCCGCCGATCGACTGGGTGAGCCTGTCGCGGGGCTACGGCGTCGAGGCGCGCCGGGTCGAGACCCTGGCCCAGCTCGTCGACACCCTGACGGGGGCGCTCGCCCGGCGCGGCCCGTTCCTGATCGAGGTGGCGCTGGGATAGCGGCGGCGCACGATCCCGGTCTCGCGGCTCACAGATTCGTGATTGAGCCGGCTTAAGTTAACTTCCCGGAAGAGGCTGGGGGTCTAGCACATGACGGTTCGGGTTCGGATCGGACGAGATGATCGGCAGTGCGAAAGGCGACGGCACGGACGGGCTGCTGCACCGCTGGCGTGCCGCCCGGGCCGCCGCCCGCGGGCTGCCGGCCTACGAGGAACTGGTCCTCGGTAATCTCGGCCGCATGGCCGGCCGCGCCGCCCTGGTGGGTGGACCGGCCGGCAGGCCCCACCTGCTCTGGGTGGGCGAGGAATTCGAGGGCTGGCTCGGCCGCGAGGGGGCGGGCCTCGCCCTCGACGACTTGCCGGGGGGGCTCGCGCATTCCTTGCGCGACGTCGTCGGCGACGCGCTCGCCGCCGGCGAACCGGTTCAGGCGCATTGCGCGCAGGTATCGGGCGGCGTCGCCTACACGACCGGAATGCTCGGCCTGCCCCTCGCGACGTGGAGGGGCGAGCGCCTGGTGCTCCTGTGCCTCGCCGGCGAGACCGCGCGGACGAACCTCCTCAAGACCCTGTTCCGCTCGACCCGGCAAGGCATGGTGGCCGGGGCGGCTCTGCGCGACGAGAGCGGCGCGGTGCAGGATTTCCGGATCCTCGCCCTCAACGCCGCCGCGGCCGCGATGCTGCGCGCCACCGTCGAGACGGCGCAGTGGCAGCGCCTGACCACCCTGATGCCGCATCTCAAGGGCTCGCCTACCCTGGAGCGCCTGGTGGCGGCTCTCGAGGGCACGACCGGCGCCTTCGAGGGCTCCTATCCGCGGCCCGACGGGAGCGTGCTGCACCTGCGCGTCGAGGTCGCGGCGATCGGCGAGCTGATCGGCGTCACCCTCACCGATATCGGCGACCTGAAGGCGCGGGAGGCCTCGGCCCGCCTCCTGTTCGAGCATAACCCGGTCCCGATGTGGCTCTCGGGAGAGGGCGGGGCGGTGCTGGCGGTGAACGACGCCGCCACCGGCCATTACGGTTTCTCCCGCGAGGACTTCCTGCGCCTCTCGGCCGGCGACCTCGTGGTGCCGGAGGCCAAGGGGTCGTACGCCCCGGCTCCGTCCCAGCGCCACCGCCGGTCCGATGGCAGCCTGATCGACGTCGAGGTCTTCTCCGGCCCGATCCCGTTCGAGGGCCTGAGCGCCACCCTGACGGCCTGCGTCGACGTGACCGAGCAGCGCCGGGCCGAGCGGCGCATCGCCCACATGGCCCATCACGACGCCCTCACGGGGCTGCCGAACCGCGTCCTGTTCCACCAGCGGCTGGCCGAGGCGGTGGCGGCGGGTCTGCCGCTCGGCCTGCTCTGCCTCGACCTCGACCACTTCAAGCTCGTCAACGACACCCTCGGCCACCCGGCCGGCGACGCCCTGCTGCGCGAGGTCGCCGAGCGCCTGCGCGCCTGCCTCGACGCCGATGGGCTGGTGGCGCGACTCGGCGGCGACGAGTTCGCGATCCTGGGCCCCGGAGGGCGGGACGTCCTCCTCGGCCTCGCCGACCGGATCATCGCCGCCCTCGGCCGCCCCTTCGCGCTCGACGGCCAGGACGTCACGATCGGGGCGAGCGTCGGGATCGCGCTGGCGCCCGAGCACGGCGACGACCCCGACGGGCTCCTGCGTAAGGCCGATACCGCGCTCTACGCCGCCAAGGCCGACGGGCGGCGCACGCGGCGCCTGTTCGAGCCCGCCATGGATGCGGCGCTGCAGAGCCGGCGCGCCCTGGAACGCGACCTGCGGGCGGCGATCGCCGCCGAGGCGCTGGAGGTGCATTACCAACCCCTCGTCGCCACGGGCAGCCTCGCGGTGACGGGCTGCGAGGCGCTGCTGCGCTGGCGCCATCCGGACCGGGGCTTCGTCTCGCCGGGCGCGTTCATCCCGGTGGCCGAGGAGACCGGGCTGATCGCGCCCCTGGGCGAGTGGGTGCTGCGTCGGGCCTGCCGCGAGGCCGCCGGCTGGCCGGGCGGCGTGCGGGTCGCCGTGAACCTGTCGCCGGCGCAGTTCCGCACCCCCGACCTCGTCGGGACCGTGGCGCGGGCGCTCGCCGAGTCGGGCCTCGACCCGGCCCGGCTCGAGCTCGAGATCACCGAGCAGGTGATGCTGGAAGAGAGCACCGCCAACGTGGCGGTGCTGCACCGGCTGCGCGGTCTCGGGGTGCGGATCGCCATCGACGATTTCGGCACCGGCTACGCCTCGCTGAGCTACCTGCAGGCCTTCCCGTTCGACAAGATCAAGATCGACCGCTCGTTCACCGCGGCGGTCGGCCGCGAGGCCACCGCGGTGGCGATCGTGCAGGCGGTGATCGGGCTCGGCGCCAGCCTCGGCATCACGACGCTGGCGGAGGGCGTCGAGACCGAGGCGCAGCTCGCCTTCCTGCGGCGCAGCGGTTGCGGCGAGGTGCAGGGCTTCCTGTTCAGCCGGCCGGTGCCGGCGGACGAGCTGCGCGGGCTGCTCGCGGCCTCGGCGGTGCCCTGGGCGGCGGCCGCCTGATTGTCGCCGCCCGTTTCCCGGACGTTGAGTCCGTGAAGACACAACCTGCGCGGTCGGGAACGGCTAGGCATGGGAAAACTCCCCTGGGGAAAACTCCCCTCGGGAAAACTCCCCTCGGGAAAACTCCCCGTGGGAAAACTCCCCTTGCCGAAAGGTCACGCCCGCATGCTCCCGCGCCGTCTCGTCCTCGCCCTCCTCGCCGGGCTGCCGCTCGCGGCCTGCAACACCCGCGGGCCAGCGAATGTCGCGGCGGCGGATCCGGACGCGGCCTGGTACATCGGCAGCATGCCCGACCAGCCCTACGACGTGCCGCTGGTCGACCGCAGCCGGATGGATCCGAAGTACCGGCGCCAGACCGTCGCCTATACCGGCCTGGAGAAGCCCGGCACCGTCGTGGTCGATATCGACGAGCGCTTCCTCTACCTCGTCCAGGAGGGCGGCCAGGCGATGCGCTACGGCGTCGGCGTCGGCAAGCTCGGCTTCTCCTGGAAGGGCACCGCCACGGTCGGCCGCAAGGGCGTCTGGCCCGATTGGGGCCCGACCGCCAAGATGGTCAGCCTCAACCCCGACCTGCCGCGCCTGCGCAAGGGCGGCCTCGACAACCCGCTGGGCGCCCGCGCCCTCTACCTCTACCAGGGCGGCCGCGACATCCTGTTCCGCATCCACGGCACCAACGAGCCCTGGAGCATCGGCGAGCAGATGTCCTCGGGCTGCGTGCGCATGCTCAACGAGGACGTGGTCGACCTCTACAACCGGGTGCCGGTGGGCACGACCGTGCTGGTGAAGCGGAACGGGAAGTACCGGGCGTAGGAGGGCCGCCGCGCCGGAGGGCGCGGCGCCGCGTCATGGTCCTCCCATCATGGGGGTGGCCCGCCGGTACGAGCGAGGGGCGGAGGCCTCACTCCGCCGCCGTCGCCATCGCCTCGGCCGGGTTGCGGAAGCGGGCCAGCAGAGCCGCTTCCTCGGCCTTCGCCGCCGCGAGGTTCTTCGCCTTCACCGGGCCGTAGCCGCGGATGCGCTGGGGCAGGCTGGCGAGGCCGATCGCGGCGGCGTGGTTGGCCGGGGTGAGACCGCGGACGATCTCGGCCATCAGCGCCTCGAAGTCCTGCACCAGGCGCCGTTCCTCGCGCCGTTCCCGGGTGTAGCCGAACGGGTCGAAGGCCGTGCCGCGCAGGGCCTTCATCCGGGCGAGAACCCCGAAGGCCTTCATCATCCAGGGCCCGAAGGTCGTCTTGCGCGGCCGGCCGGTGGCGGGATCGCGGCGGGCGAGCAGCGGCGGGGCGAGGTGGAACTCGTAGCGCAGGCCCTCGCCCTCGAAGGTGCGCTCCACCTGCGCCTGGAAGCTGCCGTCGGTGTAGAGCCGGGCGACCTCGTACTCGTCCTTGTAGGCCATCAGCCGGAAGAGCGAGCGGGCGGCGGCGTCCGCGAGCGCCTCCTGGCCGGGCAGGATCGCAGCTTCCCGGGCCCGTAAGGCCGCCACGGCCGTCGCGTAGCGGGCGGCATAAGCGGCGTCCTGGTAGGCGGTCAGGAAGGCGACGCGCTTGGCGATGACGCCGTCGAGGTCCGGCGCCAGCTCCGGAGCCGGGGCTTCGACCGCCCGCATCGTCTCGGGGGAAGCCGCCGCGCGCCGCCCCCAGGCGAAGGCCGCGAGGTTCATCGCCACCGCCTCGCGGTTGAGCTCGATCGCCTTGACGAGGGCGTCTCGCGAGAGCGGCACCCGTCCGCGCTGCCAGGCATAGCCCAGCATGAACATGTTGGCGGCGAGCGCATTGCCGAGCGCCGAGACGGCGAGGCTGGTCGCATCGGTGAAGTCGGCGTGCTCGACCCCGGCCGCCTCGCGGATCGCCCGCTTGATCCGCTCGGCCGGCAGGGAGAAATCGGGCCGGCGGGTGAACTCGCCCGGCATCACCTCGGCGGTGTTGATGACGAGGTGGGTGCGGCCCTTCGTGATCGCCGACAGCACCTTGCGGTGGCCGCTCACCACGAGGTCGCAGCCGAGCACCAGGTCGGCGGCGCCCGCACCGACCCGGATCGCGTGGATGTCCTCCTGCCTTCGGGCGAGGCGCACATGGCTGAACACCGCCCCGCCCTTCTGGGCGAGGCCGGCCATGTCGATCATCCCGAGGCCCTTGCCCTCGAGATGCGCCGCCATGCCGAGGATCGCCCCGATCGTCACCACCCCGGTGCCGCCGACGCCGGTGACGATCAGGTTGTAGGTCCCGGCGATCTCCGGGATCGCGGGCTCCGGCAGGCCCGCATCCGGCGCCTCGGTGCCCGCCGCCGCCGGGAGTCCGGCCGGCTGGCTGCGGGGCTTCGCTCCATGCACCGTCACGAAGGACGGACAGAAGCCCTTCACGCAGGAAAAGTCCTTGTTGCAGCCCGACTGGTCGATGCGGCGCTTGCGGCCGAACTCGGTCTCGACCGGCTGCACCGCGACGCAGTTCGACTGCACCGAGCAGTCGCCGCAGCCCTCGCAGACGAGTTCGTTGATGATCACACGCTTGTCCGGGTCGGGATAGGCGTTGCGCTTGCGGCGGCGGCGCTTCTCGGAGGCGCAGGTCTGGTCGTAGATCATCACCGAAACGCCCGGCACCTCGGCCAGCTCGCGCTGGACCGCATCCAGCTCGTCGCGGTGGTGGATCGTCAGCCCGTGCGGCCAGGCGACCGTCGCCGGGTACTTGTCCGGCTCGTCGGTGACGAGGGCGATGCGCTCGACGCCCTCCGCCCGCACCTGCGCGGCGATGCGGTCGACGGTCAGCCCTCCCTCGTGCGGCTGGCCGCCGGTCATCGCCACCGCGTCGTTGAACAGGATCTTGTAGGTGATGGTGGTGCCGGTATCGACGGCCCAGCGGAGCGCCAGCGAGCCCGAATGGTTGTAGGTGCCGTCGCCGAGATTCTGGAAGACGTGGCCGCGCTTCGAGAAGCTGTTCTCGCCGATCCAGTTCGCGCCCTCGCCGCCCATCTGGGTGAAGCCGTCGGTACTGCGGTCCATCCACTGCGCCATGTAGTGGCAGCCGATGCCCGCATAGGCCCGCATCCCCTCTGGCACCTTGGTCGAGGAATTGTGCGGGCAGCCGGCGCAGAAATGCGGGATCCGCGCGGCGATGTCGGCGGTCGCTGCCAGCCGCTCCTGCGCGCCCTGCAGCCGGGCGACGCGCCCCGCGAGGTCGTCGTTGCGGTGGTAGCGCAGCAGGCGCTCGCCGAGCGCCACCGCGATGTCGTTGGGGTCGAGGGCGCCCTTCACCGGGAAGAGCCAGTTCCCCTCTTCATCCCGCTTGCCGATGCAGACGGGCTGGTGGCGCGACCCGTACAGCTCCTCGCGCAGCTGCACCTCGATCAGCGAGCGCTTCTCCTCCACCACCATCACGAGGTCGAGGCCGTCCGCGAACTCCGCCAGTTCCCGCCGCGACAGCGGCCACGGGCAGGCGACCTTGTAGAGGCGCAACCCCATGTCGTTGGCCTTGACCTCGTCGAGGCCGAGGTCGTCCATCGCCTGGCGCACGTCGAGATAGGACTTGCCGACCGTGATGATGCCGATCTTCGGCTGGCGCCCGCCGGTGAGCACGATCCGGTTGAGGTTGTTGGCGCGCACGAAGGCCAGCATGGCGTCGCGCTTGAAGTCCTGGAGGCGGGCCTCCTGCTCCAGGATGCCGTCCGGCGTGCGGATGTTGAGCCCGCCCGGCGGCATCAGGAAGTCGTCGGGAAGGACGATCTTCACCCGGTCGAGGCGCGCATCGACGCTCGCGGTCGATTCGATGTTCTCCTTCACGCATTTGAATGCGACCCAGGTGCCGCAATAGCGGCTCATCGCGTAGCCGTAGAGGCCGTAATCCAAGATCTCCTGCACGCCGGCCGGGTTCAGGATCGGCGACATGACGTCGACGAAGTGGAACTCCGATTGATGCGCGACGGTGGAGGATTCCGCCGTGTGGTCGTCGCCCATCAGCGCCAGCACGCCGCCATGGCGCGAGGTGCCGGCCATGTTGGCGTGGCGGAAGACGTCGCCGGAGCGGTCGACCCCGGGGCCCTTGCCGTACCAGAGGCCGAACACGCCGTCGTAGCGGCCCTCGCCCCGCATCTCGGCCTGCTGTGCGCCCCAGATCGCGGTGGCGGCCAGTTCCTCGTTGAGGCCGGGCTGGAACACGATGCCGGCCTGGTCGAGAACCGTCTTCGCCCGCACCAGGTTCTGGTCGAGCCCGCCGATCGGCGAGCCGCGATAGCCCGACACGAAGCCCGCGGTGTTGAGCCCCGCCGCCCGGTCGCGGGCCTGCTGCATCAGCAGCATCCGGATCACCGCCTGGGTGCCGGTAACGAAGACCTGATCGCGGGAGAGATCGTACTTGTCGTCGAGGCTGACCGGCCGAAGGGACGGGGTGGTCGCGGGCGAACCCATCGCGTGTTCCTCTCCTCCTCGCGCGGTGCGGACCGGTTTGACCGGCCTCTCGGGACCACGCCGATTAAGTCAGGAAGGCTGACATTTCCGGCCGGTCCCGTCAACGCGCCCTGGAGGCGTTCCAGACAGCTCAACCTTGCCGCCTCTCCGGATTCGCGGCATCACGGCGGCCCCTCTCGGGCCCTCGCGCCCGCTCAAGACCGGATGACCTCGCGATGATCCGCTCCGACATCCTCGCCGCGATCGGCGGCACGCCCTTGATCCGTCTCAAGCGCGCCTCGGAGGAGACCGGCTGCACCATCCTGGGCAAGGCCGAGTTCATGAATCCCGGCCAGTCGGTGAAGGACCGCGCCGCCCTGTTCATGGTCGAGGCCGCGGAGCGCGCCGGCACCTTGCGGCCGGGCGGCACCATCGTCGAGGGCACGGCGGGCAATACCGGCATCGGCCTCGCCCTGGTCGGCGCCGCGCGCGGCTATCGCACCGTGATCGTGATCCCCGACACCCAGTCGGCGGAGAAGAAGCAGGCGCTGCGGCTCGCCGGGGCCGACCTCGTCGAGGTACCGGCGGTGCCCTTCGCCAACCCCAACAATTACGTGAAGGTGGCCGGCCGCCTCGCCGAGCGCCTCTCCGCCACAGAGCCCGGCGGCGCCTTCTTCGCCGACCAGTTCGACAACACGGCCAACCGCGAGGCCCACATCGCCACGACGGGTCCCGAGATCTGGGAGGCGACCGAGGGGAAGGTCGACGGCTTCATCTGCGCGGCCGGCACCGGCGGCACGCTGGCCGGCACCGCGGCGGCGTTGCGCGCCCGCAACCCGGCGGTGACGATCGGGCTCGCCGATCCCGACGGCTCGGCCCTGCATCCCTATTACGCCACCGGCGAACTCAAGGCCTCGGGCAGCTCGATCACCGAGGGCATCGGCCAGGGCCGCATCACCGGCAACCTCGCGGGCTTCCGGCCCGACATCTCCTTCGGCATCCCCGATGCCGAGGCGCTGCCGCTGGTCTTCGGCCTGCTGGAAGAGGAGGGCCTGTGCCTCGGCGGCTCGTCGGGGATCAACGTGGCGGGGGCGATCCGGCTCGCCCGCCATCTCGGCCCCGGCCACACCATCGTGACGATCCTGTGCGATTACGGCACCCGCTACGCCTCGAAGCTGTTCGATCCGGGCTTCCTGCGCGCCCGCGACCTGCCGGTGCCGCACTGGCTCGCGAGCCCGCGAACGATCGATCCGGGGCTGGTGCCGACGGGAGCCTGACGACCCCCGCAAATATTTTTTCACGCCTCCGCGCGGCCCAAGATCCGCGTCGGGCGTGTCCGAGGTGAGGCGGCGAAGAACGAGGCGTCGCCGCCGTCCCGCCGTCCCGGATCGGCCGGCCCTGCCGCTCCCCGAAGCGGTTTCGCTGCGCCCGGCGGGCCATCGCGAAAAGATGTGAGCCTGCCTGATCCTGGTGCCCGGCAGGACAGGATTCCGCGATCCCGCCCGGCCCGGGCCGAATGCCGGCGCCGGGCGCCGTTCGTCCTGCCGTCCACTCCCGTTCATCGGACAAATCAGAACTGTATTGTCCGTCGATCGACGTGCTGCGTTGCAAGCACAGAGGCGTGCCGTACCCGGTCGATCGGCTCATTAAAGACTTGTTAACCGTGATTGCGCAGCTTTTCCCGGTCGTCAGAACAAGAGACACCCGGGGGCCCTCGTCACCAGGAGGAAAAGCAGCATGGCGCCAGCGACCACCCTCGCGGAGGCCGAGCGCAAGCTCGTCATCGAGACGCTCATCCGTTGCCGTGGCAACCGTACCCACGCCGCCAAGATGCTCGGCATCTCGGTGCGCACGGTGCGCAACCGGATCGCGGAATACAGGAGGATCGGCGTCTGCCTGCCGATCTACCGCGACGTCGTCTGGGCCGACTGGTCGGACGGAGAGTTCTCGCTGGAGGAGACGGGGCTGGGAATGTCGGCGGAGGTGGGTGCCTGACGGAGCCGGGACGCCGGATGGCAGGCTCGGGCAGGACGGTAACGACCCTGTCGGGCGCTTCTCCGAATCGTCCCACCCTCGACCTCGTCCCGAGGTGCCGGGCGATCGGAGGTCGCTCAGCCTCGAAGGAGGGTTCCAGAGGCCACGGAGATGACTGGAGCCCTCCTTCGAGGCTCGCTTCGCTCACACCTCAGGATGAGGTCGCGGGCGGGATGGGGAGATAGCCCCGCAGCCCTCAGATCTCGCTCCGCCGCAACAAATAATCCAACCCTCCCACCCGGTACCACCGGTACCCGTACCCCTCCAGCAGCACGCGGTGCCGGTCGTCGTCGTCGGCCCGGCTGCGCTGGCCGGTGAGGAGGTCGATCAGGTGCCGGCCTTCGCCGTCTAGGCCGGTGGCGAAGGTGATTTCCTTCGGCTCCGCCGCGAAGTTGTGCAGGCAGAGAACCGCGTTGTTGCGCCAGTCGTAGCGCAGGGCGAGCACGCTCGTGTCGCCGGTCTCGAGGGCGGTGAAGTCGCCCCAGCCGATCTCCGGCACTTCCTTGCGCATGCGGATGACCCGCTCCATCCAGTTGAGGAGCGATTCCGGCGCGCAGCGCTGCGCCGCGGCGTTGACGTGGGCGTAGGCGTAGGGCCCCTCATGGATCGGCGGCGATTCGGGGCTGTCGCTGAGCGTGAAGCCGCCCTGCGGCTCGTCCGACCACTGCATCGGCGTGCGGGCGCAATCGCGTTCCGGCAGCGAGAGGTCGTCGCCCATGCCGATCTCGTCGCCGTAGCGCAGGACGGGCGTGCCCGGCAGGGTGAACATCAGGCTGTAGGCGAGTTCGATCCGGCGCCGGTCGCCGCCGAGCATCGGCGCGAGGCGCCGGCGGATGCCGCGGTCGTAGAGCTGCATGTCCGGGTCGGGCCCGAATTCCTGGAAGACGGTCTGGCGCTGCTTCTCGGTCAGGCGGCCGAGGTCGAGCTCGTCGTGGTTGCGCAGGAAGATCGCCCATTGGCCCGAGGGCGGCCGGTTCCAGGTCTTCTCCAGCGCCTTCACCAGCGGCCGCGCATCGGCGGAGGCCAGCGCGTAGAACAGGGCCTGGTTGACCTGGAAGTTGAACATCATGTGCATGCGGTCGGCGTCGTCGCCGAAATAATCGAGGTCCTGGCGCGGCAGGATGTTGGCCTCGGCCAGGATGATCGCGTCGCCCTGGCGCCATTGCAGGAACTCGCGGAACAGCCGCAGCAACTCGAACTGCTCGCGCGGCTCGCCCGAGACCTCCGGCCCCTTCTCGGCGATCACGAACGGCACCGCGTCCATCCGGAAGCCCGAGACGCCGAGCTGGATCCAGAACCCCATGATCTTCAGGATCTCGGCCTGGACGTGCGGGTTGGCGGTGTTGAGGTCGGGCTGGAAATCGTAGAAGCGGTGGAAGTACCAGGCCTTCGCTTCCTTGTCGTAGCTCCAGGTGCTCTTCTGCACCCCCGGGAAGACCATGCCCTGGTCGGCATGCGGCGGCTTCGTCTTCGACCAGACGTACCAGTCGCGGGTGCGGGCGTTCGGGTCGGAGCGGGCGGCCTGGAACCAGGGATGCTGGTCGGAGGTGTGGTTGACCACGAGGTCGATCAGCACCCGCATCCCGCGCTGCTTGGCGGCGTGGGTGAAGGCGACGAAGTCGCCGAGCGTGCCGTAGCGCGGATCGACGCCGTAATAATCGGCCACGTCGTAGCCGTGGTCGCGGTTCGGCGAGGGCTGGAACGGGTGCAGCCAGATCGCCGTCACGCCGAGCCCGAGCAGATAGTCGAGGCGCCGCTCCAGCCCCTCGAAATCGCCGACGCCGTCGCCGTTGGCATCCATGAAGGAGCCGACCGAGAGGCAGTAGATCACCGCGTTCTTGTACCAGAGGTCCTCGATCACCCCGGTTCCCCCTCAACCTCGACGATGCATGCGAGCCATCACAACTAGGGCAAGCGCGAACCAAGCGTAGCCTTGGCGCAGGCTTAGGCAGAATGGCGCCGATGAGGGCGGGGATGCCGACAAAAAGCGGGCAAACGGCCACGGAATCCGGCGCGTGCCCACAATTTGAGCCCGGATCTCCGGGAACCTTTCCCGAAAAATGCCTTGGCACGCGCCTTGCGGATCCGCCCCCGGCCGCTGCGGCCCAGGGAGACGATGAACATGACGTGGAAGGGTTGGCTCTCGCGCGCCGCGGTCGCGGGCGGGTTGGCGCTCGGCACGCTGACGACCACGGTCGCCTCGGCGCAGGAGACCATCAAGGTCGGCATCCTGCACTCGCTCTCGGGCACGATGGCGATCTCCGAGACGACGCTCAAAGACGTCATGCTGATGCTCATCGACGAGCAGAACAAGAAGGGCGGCGTGCTCGGCAAGAAGCTCGAGGCGGTGGTCGTCGATCCGGCCTCGAACTGGCCGCTCTTTGCCGAGAAGGCGCGCGAGCTGATCGCCAAGGACAAGGTCTCGGCGGTGTTCGGCTGCTGGACCAGCGTGTCGCGCAAGTCCGTTCTGCCGGTGTTCAAGGAGCTGAACTCGATCCTGTTCTACCCCGTCCAGTACGAGGGCGAGGAGAGCGAGCGCAACGTGTTCTATACCGGCGCCGCCCCGAACCAGCAGGCGATCCCGGCCGTCGACTACCTGATGAAGGAGGAGAAGGTCGAGCGCTGGGTGCTGGAGGGCACCGACTACGTCTATCCCCGCACCACCAACAAGATCCTCGAAGCCTACTTGAAGGCCAAGGGCGTGAAGCCCGAGGATATTTCCATCAACTACACCCCGTTCGGCCAGTCCGACTGGCAGACCCGGGTCGCCGCGATCAAGAGCTTCGGCTCGGCCGGCAAGAAGACCGCGGTGGTCTCGACCGTCAACGGCGACGCCAACGTGCCGTTCTACAAGGAGCTGGCGAACCAGGGCATCAAGGCGACCGACATCCCGGTCGTGGCCTTCTCGGTCGGCGAGGAGGAGCTGGCCGGCATCGACACCAAGCCGCTGCTCGGCCACCTGGCCGCCTGGAACTACTTCATGTCGATCGACACGCCGGCCAACAAGGCGTTCATCGAGAAGTGGCACGCCTACACCAAGAACCCGAAGCGCGTCACCAACGACCCGATGGAGGCCCACTACATCGGCTTCAACATGTGGGTGAAGGCGGTCGAGAAGGCCGGCACCACCGATCCCGACAAGGTGATCGCGGCGCTTCCGGGCATCAAGCAGGACAACCTGACCGGCGGCACCTCGGAGATGCTGGCCAACCACCACATCACCAAGCCGGTCTTCATCGGCGAGATCAAGGATAACGGCCAGTTCGACGTGGTGTGGAAGACCGACGGCCTGATCCCCGGCGAGGCCTGGTCGAAGCAGCTCGACGGCTCGAAGGACCTCGAGGCCGACTGGGTCAAGCTCAATTGCGGCAACTACAACACCAAGACCAAGAAGTGCGGCGGCGCGTGAGCGTGTGACCAAGCGGCGAGCGCCACGGCGCTCGCCGCCATGAGCGCGGGACCCCTCTTCCACACGGGAGGGGGGAGGACGCCACAATCCTCTTCCGGACACCCCTTGTATGCGCCGCTGCCTCGTCCTTCTCCTCGTCGCCTGGTGCGCCGTGCTGGCCCTGCCCGCCGCCGCGCAGACCGGGTCCGATGCCGCCTATGCCCGGCTCGCCGGCGACAGCTATTCCGACATCGAGGCCGGCATCGCCGCGCTTTCCACCAGCGGCGACCCGAAGGCCGGGCCGGTATTGCGGGCGCTGACCGACAACCGCCTGCTCTACCGCCCCGACGACAAGGCGCTCGCCATCAAGGACGGCGCCAAGGTCACCGACGCCCGCACCGGCGCCGCGATGAGCGCGGACGGCCTCAAGCCCGTGCGGGTCAACAACCGGGTGCGGCGCGCGATCGACGCGGCCCTCGGCACCCTGAACCTGCTCGCGCCCGATCCGGCCACTCGCCGCATCGCCGCCGACGCGGTGTTGAAGGCCCGCGACGCGGCCGCTCTCCCGGCCCTCGACGCCGCGCTCGCCCGCGAGTCGGATGCGGGCGTGAAGCGGAGCCTCCAGGAGGCCCGAGCCGCCGCGCTGCTCGCCAAGCCCGGCGCCCCCGAGATCGAGCGGCTCTCGGCCATCGACACCCTCCAGGCCCGCGGCGACTCGGAAGCGCTCGCCATCCTGCGCGGCCTCTCGGCGGATCCCGCCCAGAGCGTGCGCGACGCCGCCGCCCGTGGGATCTCAGGCATCGAGACCCGCCAGGCGCTGATGGCGAACGTGCAGAACGCCTGGTACGGCATCTCTCTCGGCTCGGTGCTGCTGCTCGCCGCCATCGGCCTCGCCATCACCTTCGGGGTGATGGGCATCATCAACATGGCGCATGGCGAGATGGTGATGCTCGGCGCCTACACCACCTACCTGGTGCAGGAGCTGATCCGCCAGAACGCTCCCGGCCTGTTCGACTGGTCGCTGCCGATCGCGATCCCGCTCGCCTTCCTCGCCGCCGGCGCCGTCGGCATCCTGATCGAGCGCAGCGTCATCCGCCATCTCTACGGCCGGCCGCTGGAGACGCTGCTCGCCACCTGGGGCATCAGCCTGATCCTGCAGCAGGCGGTGCGCTCGGTGTTCGGCCCGACGAACCGCGAGGTCGGCGCGCCGTCCTACATGTCCGGCGCCTTCGACCTGTTCGGCCTCTCGATCACCTGGGGCCGGCTGTGGATCGTGGTTTTCGCGCTTGGCGTCTTCATCGCCCTCAACCTGATCCTGAAGGCGACCTCGTTCGGCCTGAAGACCCGCGCCGTCACCCAGAACCGCCGCATGGCCGCCGCCATGGGCATCCGCACGCCCTGGATCGACGCCTTCACCTTCGGCCTCGGCTCGGGCATCGCGGGCGTCGCCGGCGTCGCGCTCTCGCAGATCGACAACGTCTCGCCGAATCTCGGCCAGGGCTACATCATCGACTCGTTCCTGGTCGTGGTCTTCGGCGGCGTCGGCAACCTGTGGGGCACGCTGGTGGCGGCTCTCACCCTCGGCGTCGCCAACAAGTTCCTGGAGCCCTATGCCGGCGCGGTGCTCGGCAAGATCCTGCTCCTCGTCTTCATCATCCTGTTCATCCAGAAGCGGCCGCGCGGCCTGTTCGCGCTCAAGGGCCGGGCGGTGGAGGCCTGACCATGCTGCTCTCCCGCATCGACAAGCCGGGCTGGATCTTCCTCGGCGTTCTCGCCGCCGCCTGCATCGTGGTGCCGGCCCTCAACCTGCTGACCGCGCCGGGCTCGGCTTTCCACGTGCCGACCTACGCCGTCTCCCTGATGGGCAAGTACCTCGCCTACGCGATCCTGGCGCTGAGCCTCGATCTCGTCTGGGGCTATTGCGGCATCCTCTCGCTCGGCCACGGCGCGTTCTTCGCGCTCGGCGGCTACGCCATGGGCATGTACCTGATGCGCCAGATCGGCCCGCGCGGCGTCTACGGCAACCCGGTCCTGCCCGACTTCATGGTCTTCCTGAACTACAAGTCCCTGCCCTGGTACTGGCACGGCTTCGATTGGTTTCCCTTCGCGGCCGTGATGGTGCTGCTGGTGCCGGGGATCCTCGCCTTCGTGTTCGGCTGGCTCGCCTTCCGCTCGCGGGTGACCGGCGTCTACCTGTCGATCATCACCCAGGCGATGACCTTCGCGCTGATGCTCGCCTTCTTCCGCAACGACATGGGCCTCGGGGGCAACAATGGGCTCACCGACTTCAAGGACATCCTCGGCTTCAGCGTGCAGGCGCAGGGGACCCGCGTCGTCCTGTTCGTCCTGACCGCATTGGCGCTGGCCCTGGCCTATCTGGTCGCCCGGTTCATGACGACCTCGGCCTTCGGCAAGGTGCTGATCGCGATCCGGGACGCCGAGTCCCGCACCCGCTTCCTCGGCTACCGCACGGCGCACTACAAGGTCCTGGCCTTCACCGTCTCGGCGATGATGGCGGGCGTCGCCGGCGCCCTCTACGTGCCGCAGGTCGGCATCATCAACCCGTCCGAGTTCGCCCCCGCCAACTCGATCGAGGCGGTGATCTGGGTCGCGGTCGGCGGCCGCGGCACCCTCGTCGGCGCAGCCCTCGGCGCGGTGCTGGTCAACTACGCCAAGACCCTGCTCACCGGGGCGATGCCGGATGCCTGGCTGTTCGCGCTCGGCGCCCTGTTCGTCGTCGTCACCCTGTTCCTGCCCAAGGGCATCCTCGGCACCCTGACCGAGCGCCTCGGCGCGCGGCGGGCCCGAATCCGGATGGACATCCCCCCAGCCCTGGCCGAGGAGGGCCGCGGATCATGAGCGCGGCGGTCGCCCTGCACCCTTCCGACCCGGTTCACGAGAAGCGCCTCACCCAGGCCCTGCTCTACGTCGACGACATCAAGGTCACCTTCGACGGCTACCGGGCCCTGCGCGGCCTGTCCCTGACCCTGATGCCCGGCGAGATGCGGGCGATCATCGGTCCGAACGGCGCCGGCAAGACCACGATGATGGATTGCATCACCGGCAAGACCCGGCCCGATACCGGACAGGTGATCTATGACGGCATGCACGACCTGACCCGGATGGACGAGGCGGCGATCGCCGAGCTCGGCATCGGCCGCAAGTTCCAGAAGCCGACGGTGTTCGAGAGCCAGTCGGTCGCCGACAACATCCTTCTGGCGCTCAAAGGTCCTCGCGCCGCGACCGCCTCGCTGTTCGGCTGGCGCAACCGGGTCGAGCGGGCGCAGATCGACGCCATCCTGGAGACCGTGGGGCTGATCGCCCATCGGGCCCGGCCGGCGGCCGACCTCTCGCACGGCCAGAAGCAGTGGCTGGAGATCGGCATGCTGCTCGCGCAGGATCCGAAGCTCCTCCTCGTCGACGAGCCGGTGGCCGGCATGACCGACGCCGAGACCGAGGCGACGGCGACGCTTCTGCGCCGCATTGCGAAAGACCACGCGGTGATCGTCGTCGAGCACGACATGCACTTCGTGCGCGCCCTCCAGTGCCGCGTCACCTGCCTGCACGAGGGCGCGGTGCTGGCCGAGGGCTCGATCGATTCGGTCTCGGCCGACCCGCGGGTGGTCGAGGTCTATCTCGGCCGCTGAGAGTGCCCGTGGCGGCGAAGGCCTGTCGGGCACTTTCATCGACAACGCTTCCCGTCATCCCGGGGCCGCGCAGCGGAACCCCGGATCCATCACCGCCGACGATGCAGGGTGCAGCGGAACGCGGCTCGCTCCGTCACGATGAGTCGGCGGTGATGGATCCGGGGTTCTCAGCCCGGCGAGCCCCGGGATGACGAGGAGGGTGGCAATTCCGTCGGACGAGCCGAGCAGGCTCTGAGGATTTCTTCCATGCTCTCCGTCGAGACCATCGATCTCCATTACAGCGCGGCGCAGGCCCTGCGCGGCGTCTCGCTCCAGGCCGAACCCGGCAAGGTGACGGCGGTGCTCGGTCGCAACGGCGTCGGCAAGACCTCGCTGATGCGCGCCATCGTCGGCCAGCAGCCGGTGTCGAAGGGCGCGGTCAAGCTCGACGGCCGCGACATCAGCCGCCTCGCGCCTTACGACCGCGCCCGCCAGGGCATCGCCTTCGTGCCGCAGGGCCGCGAGATCTTCCCGCTGCTCACCGTAAAGGAGAACCTGGAGACGGGCTTCGCACCGTGCAAGCGCCGCGACCGCTACGTGCCGGCCGAGATCTACGACCTCTTCCCGGTCCTCAAGGACATGCTGGGCCGGCGCGGCGGCGATCTCTCGGGCGGCCAGCAGCAGCAGCTCGCCATCGGCCGCGCCCTGGTGACGCGCCCCCGCGTCCTCGTCCTCGACGAGCCGACGGAGGGCATCCAGCCCTCGATCATCAAGGATATCGGCCGGGCGATCGACTATCTGCGGGGCAAGGGCGACATGGCGATCGTGCTGGTCGAGCAGTATTTCGAATGGGCCCGCGACCTCTGCGACACCTACGCGGTGATGGATCGCGGCCAGGTGGTCGAGGCCGGGCCGCGCTCGGGCATGGTCGAGGCGCAGGTGCGGCGATGGCTGTCGGTGTGAGATAGCGCTCAACCACCTTGCCTTTCGCCGCTCGCGGGCTTATCTCCGCGACAACAGTTCTGTTCGTGGCCGTGAGGCTGCGGTGCGGGAGTGGGTCCCCCCGGGGCCCGCTCTTTTTTATTGCCGCAAGCCTCCCCGGGCGCGAGCCGAACGCCAGATTGCCTCCCCTCCAAGGGCCCCTCTCGCGGGGACCCCGCCGCGGCACCGACCTCATGACCGACGCCCCAGACCAGAACCCGGCCGAGAAGCGCCTCATCACCGAGAGCGGCGTCGCCGCTCGCGTCGCGCAGATCATCGAGCCCGCCATCGAGGGCCTCGGCTTCCGCCTCGTGCGGGTGAAGGTCTCCAGCCAGAGCGGCTGCACGGTGCAGATCATGGTCGAGCGGCCGGACGGCACGATGTCGGTGGACGAGTGCGAGACCGTCAGCCGCACGATCTCGCCGATCCTCGACGTCGACGACCCGATCGGCGGCGCCTACTACCTCGAGATCTCCTCGCCGGGCATCGACCGGCCGCTGGTCCGGGCGGGCGACTTCGCCCGCTGGGCCGGCTACGAGGCGAAGGTCGAGCTGGCGACGCCGCTCGACGGCCGCAAGCGATTCCGCGGCATCATCCGGGCCCCGGAGGGCGACACGGTCCGCATCGACCTGCCCGACGCCAAGGAGGGCACCCCGTCCTCCTACGACCTCAACTTGCGCGACATCGGCGAGGCCCACCTCGTCCTCACCGACGCACTGGTGCGCGAATCCCTGCGGCGCGGCTCGGCCCCGCCGCAGGACGACGAGGATGACGAGGACGAGGGCACGAGCCCCTCCGTCACCCACTGAAGAACGCTCCGGACCCGTAACGAGTCGAAACCCAGGAAGGACTGAACCGATGGCCGTCGTCAGCGCCAACAGGCTCGAACTCCTCCAGATCGCCGAGGCGGTCGCCCGCGAGAAGGTCATCGACCGCTCGATCGTGCTCGGCGCCATGGAGGAGGCGATCGCCAAGGCCGCCCGCTCGCGCTACGGCGCCGAGACCGACGTGCATGCCGAGATCGATCCCCGCACCGGCGCACTGCGCCTGTCGCGCCACCTCCTGGTGGTGGACGAGGTCGAGAACGACGCCCGCGAGATCGACCTGCCGTCGGCCCGCCGCCACAACCCGGCCGCCCAGGTCGGCGACGTGATCTCCGACACCCTGCCGCCCTTCGATTTCGGCCGCGTCGCCGCCCAGTCGGCCAAGCAGGTGATCGTCCAGAAGGTCCGCGACGCCGAGCGCGACCGCCAGTACGACGAGTACAAGGACCGCATCGGCGAGGTCGTCAACGGCCTGGTCAAGCGCGTCGAGTACGGCAACGTCATCGTCGATCTCGGCCGCGGCGAGGGCATCGTGCGCCGCGACGAGTCGATCCCGCGCGAGACCTTCCGCCCCGGCGACCGCATCCGCGCCTACCTGTTCGACGTCCGCCGCGAGGTGCGCGGGCCGCAGATCTTCCTCAGTCGCTCCCACCCGCAATTCATGGCCAAGCTCTTCGGCCAGGAAGTGCCGGAGATCTACGACGGCATCGTCGAGGTGAAGGCGGTCGCCCGCGATCCGGGCTCGCGCGCCAAGATCGCGGTGATCTCGCGCGATTCCTCGATCGACCCGGTCGGCGCCTGCGTCGGCATGCGCGGCTCGCGCGTCCAGGCGGTGGTCGGCGAGCTGCAGGGCGAGAAGATCGACATCATCCCGTGGTCGCAGGACCAGGCGACCTTCATCGTCAACGCGCTCCAGCCGGCCGAGGTGGTCAAGGTGGTGCTCGACGAGGAGGCCGACCGCATCGAGGTGGTGGTGCCCGACGACCAGCTGTCGCTCGCCATCGGCCGGCGCGGCCAGAACGTGCGGCTCGCCTCCCAGCTCACCGGCTGGGACATCGACATCCTGACCGAGGCCGAGGAATCGGAGCGCCGGCAGAAGGAGTTCGTCGAGCGCACCAACACCTTCATGCAGGCCCTCGACGTCGACGAGACCGTGGGCCAGCTCCTCGCCGCGGAAGGCTTCCGCTCGGTCGAGGAGATCGCCTATGTCGAGCCGTCGGAACTCGCCAACATCCAGGGCCTCGACGAGGAGACCGGGGCCGAGATCCAGGCCCGCGCCCTCGACTATCTCAACCGCATCGAGGCCGAGAACGATGCCCGCCGCATCGAGCTCGGCGTCGCCGACGAGCTGCGCGACATCGACGGCATCACCACCCCGATGATGGTGGCGCTGGGCGAGAACGACGTGAAGACCGTCGAGGACCTCGCCGGCTGCGCCACCGACGACCTCGTCGGCTACACCGAAGGCCGCGGGCCCGAGGCGGTGCGCCATGCCGGCTACCTCGACGGGTTCGAGGTCTCCCGCGCCGAGGCCGAGGCGATGATCATGGCCGCCCGCGTCCATGCCGGCTGGGTCGAGGCGCCCCCGCCGGAGGAGGCGCAGGAAGGCGACGAGGCCGAGGGTGAGGACGGCGAGGGCGATCAGGCCGAGGGCGAGGGCGAGGGCGACCAGGCCGAGACCGTGCCGGTCGAGGAGGAGGCCGCCGAGACCGCCGAGCGGCAGCCGACCTGAGGCTCGACGCAGCGATGGACCCGACCATGCAGGATGACGCTCGCGACGCGGATGCGCTGCCGCCGGACGTCCTCGACGCCGGCGCCGGACGCGGCCGCGCCAACGCGGAGCGCACCTGCCTGGTCACGCGGCAGGCGGGCAAGCCGGACCGGATGATCCGCTTCGTCCTCGGCCCCGACAACGAGGTGGTGCCCGACCTGCGCGCCCGGCTCCCCGGCCGCGGCGCCTGGGTCACGGCGACCCGGGCGGCGGTGGCGGAGGCGGCGAAGAAGCGCCTGTTCCAGCGCGCCTTCCGGCAGAAGGACGCCCGCGTCGCTCCCGATCTCGCGGACGTGATCGAGGCGGGGTTGCGCGACGACCTGCGCCAGGGCTTTTCCCTCGCCAACAAGGCGGGCTGCGTCGTCACCGGCTTCACCAAGGTGGAGAGCGCGGTGGACAGCGAAACCGGGGTCAAGGCCCTGGTTCATGCCAGCGACGCGAGCGCCGATGGGCGGCGCAAGCTCGCCCAGGCATTGCGAAGGCGCTATGGCGATGCCATATCGAGGATCCCGGTCATCGACGACCTGTCCGGTGAAGAATTGGACATGGCCTTGGGCCGGGATCATGTGATACACGCTGCCCTCGTCGCGGGAGCCGGCACTGCCGGCTTGCTCGCGCGTTGGCGTCGGCTCCACGTCTTCCGCGGCGGGACGGCGACGTCGGGACGGGCCGGAACGGAGCCCCCGGGCTCCGACGCGGCGCTCCCGGACGCTGTCCAGGATGGTGGAACATCGCTGCGGACCGGCCCCCCGGAGGCCGGTGGTTGAGTGAATCGAATGGGATCGGCCCAGGTGGTGGGCGCGCTCCCGGGAACACGATGGGAGGCGGCCGCCGGGAGGCCGGGTCCCGGGACGGACGAGAACCCCCAGGGTCTGAACTGAATGAGTGAGACGAAGAATCCGGGCGACAAGACGTTGCATGCCGGTCCCTCCAAGACGCTGTCGATGAAGCGTCCGATCGAGCAGGGTACGGTGCGCCAGAGCTTCTCCCATGGCCGCTCGAAGTCGGTCGTGGTCGAGACGGTGAAACGTCGCCCCGGCGGCGCGCCGGCCCCGGCCGCGCCGAAGGAAGCCGCGCCGAGCCAGGCGCGCTCCGCACCCCAGGGGCAGGGCCGCCCAGGCGGCTCGCGCCAGGATCGCCCGGCCGCCGCGCGGTCCGGCGTCGTCCTGCGCACCCTGAGCGATCAGGAGCAGAGCGCCCGCATGGCCGCCCTCGTCGACGCCAAGCGTCGCGAGGAGGAGGAGCGTCGCCGTGCCGCTGAGGAGGCTCAGCGCCGCGCCGAGCGCGAGGCCGCCGAGATCCGCGAGCGCGAGGCCGCCGAGGCCCGCAAGCACGAGGAGGAGGAGCGCCGCCGCCAGGAGGATGCGCGCAAGCGCCGCGCCGCCGAGGAGGCCGAGCGCCGCGCCCAGGAGGATGCGGCCCGCGCCGCCGCCGCGGCTCCCGCTCCGGCTGCCCCCGTGGCTCCCGCGGCGGCACCCGCCGCCGCTGCCCCGCGCCCGGCGGCTCCGGCCGCCGCGCGTCCGGCCGCTTCCGCGGGTGCGGCTCGCCCGGCCGCTCCGGCCGGCGCCCGTCCTGCCGCAGGCGCCCGTCCGGGCGCTCCGGCCGGTGCTTCCGCGCGTCCGGCGGCTCCCGCTGGCTCCCGTCCGGCGACCCCGAGCACGGGCATCACCCGACCGAGCGCCCCGGCCGAGCCGCGCCGCACCCTGACGGCCGACGCCCGCAAGCCGCGCGACCTGAACTTCATGGCCCGCCCGGCGCCGAAGCCGGAGCCCAAGCCCGAGCCGAAGCCCGAGACGCCCGCCGCCGCCGCGGCGGCGAAGCCGGCGGCCGCCGGTGCGGCGCGCCCCGCCACCGGCCGTCCGGCCGCGGCGGAGGAGGAGGCCGAGACCAAGCGGGTCATCCGCCGTCCCGGCATGCCGCTCAAGGTCATCACCCCGCCCAAGACGCCGAAATCCCCGGGCGGCGACCGCAACCGCGGCCGCCTGACGATCGCGACCGCGACCTCGGGCGAGGAGGAGCGGACCCGCTCGCTCGCCTCGTTCCGCCGCCGCAACCAGCGCCTGACCGGCCACCGCCAGGTGGAGCAGAAGGAGAAGCTGGCCCGCGAGGTGGTCATCCCGGAGACGATCACCATCCAGGAGCTCGCCAACCGGATGAGCGAGCGGGCGGTCGACGTCATCCGCATGCTGATGAAGCAGGGCCAGATCCACAAGATCACCGACGTGATCGACTCGGATTCGGCGCAGCTCATCGCCGAGGAGCTCGGCCACACCGTGCGCCGCGTCGCGGAGTCGGACGTCGAGGAGGGCCTGTTCGACGAGCCCGATACCGACGACGACACCCAGCCGCGTCCGCCGGTCGTGACCATCATGGGCCACGTCGACCACGGCAAGACCTCGCTGCTCGACGCGATCCGCAACGCCAACGTCGTCTCCGGCGAGGCGGGCGGCATCACGCAGCATATCGGCGCCTACCAGGTGACCTCGCCGTCCGGCGGCAAGATCACCTTCATCGACACTCCCGGCCACGCCGCCTTCACCTCCATGCGCGCCCGCGGCGCCAAGGTGACGGATATCGTGGTGCTGGTGGTGGCGGCCGATGACGGCGTCATGCCCCAGACGATCGAGGCGATCTCCCACGCCAAGGCGGCCGAGGTGCCGCTGATCGTGGCGATCAACAAGATCGACAAGCCAGACGCGAACCCGCAGCGGGTCCGCAACGAGCTGCTCCAGCACGACATCCAGGTCGAGTCGATGGGCGGCGAGACCCTCGAATTCGAGGTCTCGGCCAAGACCAAGGACGGCCTCGACGAGCTGCTGGAGGGCCTCGCCCTCCAGGCCGAGATCCTGGACCTGCGCGCCAACCCCGACCGTTCGGCGGAAGGCACCGTGATCGAGGCCAAGCTCGACCGCGGCCGCGGCCCGGTGGCGACGGTGCTCGTCGAGCGCGGCACCCTGCATACCGGCGACATCATCGTGGCCGGCGCCGAGTGGGGCCGCGTGCGGGCGCTCGTCGACGATACCGGCCGCAACACCAAGGAGGCGGGTCCCTCGGTTCCCGTCGAGGTGCTGGGCTTCAACGGCACGCCGGAGGCGGGCGACCGCGTCGCGGTGGTCGAGAACGAGGCCCGGGCCCGCGAGGTCACCGAGTACCGGGCCCGCGTGAAGCGCGAGCGCGCGGCGGCCACCGGCAGCGGTGCCGGCCGGACGCTGATGGACATGATGCGCGACCTCAAGGAGGGCGCCGGCCGCAAGGAGTTCCCGCTCGTCATCAAGGGCGACGTGCAGGGCTCGGTCGAGGCCATCGCCGGCTCGCTCGAGAAGCTCGGCAACGACGAGGTGGCGGCCCGCATCCTGCACACGGGTGTCGGCGGCATCACCGAGTCGGACATCACCCTGGCCCAGGCCTCGGGTGCGGTCGTGGTCGGCTTCAACGTCCGCGCCCACAAGGAGGCCCGCGAGGCCGCCGAGCGGGCGGGCGTCGAGATCCGCTACTACAACATCATCTACGACCTCGTGGATGACGTGAAGGCGGCGATGTCGGGCCTGCTCCCGCCGACGCTCCGCGAGGAGCGCCTGGGCGAGGCGCGCATCCTCGAGATCTTCAACGTCTCGAAGGTGGGCAAGATCGCCGGTTGCCGGGTCGAGGACGGCCGGGTCGAGCGCGGCGCCCATGTCCGTCTCATCCGCGACAACGTGGTGGTGCACGAGGGCAAGCTCTCGCAGCTCAAGCGCTTCAAGGACGACGCCAAGGAAGTCTCGGCCGGCCAGGAATGCGGCATGGCCTTCGAGAACTACCAGGACATGCGTCCGCGCGACGTGATCGAGTGCTACATCGTGCACGAGGAGCGTCGCACGCTCTGACGAGCATCCCGCTGCCATCGGCCGTCCGCCGTCATGGCGGCGGCCCAGGAGGATACCGCGAGCCCGGGACGCCAGCGTCCCGGGCTCGTCGGTTCAGGATGACAGCCGCGAGGGCCTTGAACGGCCATAGGCCGCCCCGCGGCCCGGTCCGAGCCCGGAGAGACGATGGTGCGTAAATCCCAGGAATCCGCAGGCCCCTCGCAGCGCCAGCAGCGCGTGGCCGAACTCGTGCGGCACGCCCTCGCCGAGGTGCTGAGCCGCGGCGACATCCAGGATCCGGTGCTGAGCCAGCACGTGATCACCGTGCCGGAGGTCCGGATGTCGCCGGACCTCAAGCTCGCCACGGCCTACGTCATGCCGCTCGGCGGCCAGGACGAGCGCCCGGTGATCGAGGCGCTGGAGCGCAACAAGAAGGTCCTGCGCCAGGAGGTGGCCCGCCGGGTGGCACTGAAATTCGCCCCCGACCTGCGCTTCCGCCGCGACGAGACCTTCGACGAGGCGGCGCGCATCGACGCGCTCCTGCGCAGCGACAAGGTCCAGCGCGATCTCGGAACCGAGCCGGATTCCGAAGACTAAGCGGATTTCGCAAAAGTGGCTGCCGGTTTTGCGGCAAAAATCTGCGGCGAAACAAAAACATAGGCTGACGAAGCGTTGGCTTGCCGACGCAAGTCTGCTTAGGACACGCGCCCGGCGCGCCGAACCAGCGCCCGGCTGACGACTTGAACAAGCAGGATCGGCACGGACCAACGCGGGCGGCAGTCCCGCGGCGACCGCCGTTCGAGAACGGACACAGGATGACGATGCACGAGGATCAGCCCGCAGAGCCCGCGCCGCAGGCGACCCGCCCCGCCCGCGAGGGCCGCGACGGAGGCCCCCGCCAGGACCGGCCGCGCGGCCGCGGCCGCCCGCCGGGCGACCGGCCCAAGCGCCGCGAGATCAGCGGCTGGGTGATCCTCGACAAGGGCGTCGGCATGACCTCGACCCACGCGGTCGCGGCGGTCAAGCGCGCCCTCAACGCCAAGAAGGCGGGACACGCCGGCACCCTCGACCCGCTCGCCTCCGGGATCCTGCCGATCGCGCTGGGCGAGGCGACGAAGACGGTGCCGTTCGTGATGGACGGCCGCAAGGCCTACGTCTTCTCGGTCACCTGGGGCGTCGAGACCGACACCGACGACGCGGAGGGCCGCCCGGTGGCGACCTCCGACGACCGGCCGACGCAGGAGCAGGTCGAGGCGATGCTGCCGCGCTTCGTCGGCGCGATCGAGCAGGTGCCGCCGCGCTACTCGGCGATCAAGATCCAGGGCGAGCGCGCCTACGACCTCGCCCGCGACGGCGAGGTGGTCGAGCTGGTCGCCCGGCCCGTGCAGATCGACCGTCTGGCGATCGTCGCCCATACGCCCGAGCGCACCGTGATCGAGGCCGAGTGCGGCAAGGGCACCTATGTCCGCGCCATCGCCCGCGACCTCGGCCGGGCGCTTGGCTGCTACGGTCACGTCTCGGCCCTGCGCCGCACCCGCGTCGGCCCCTTCGCCGAGGACCAGTCCTGCACGATCGGGGCGCTGGAAGCCGCCGAGGCCGAGGCCAATGCGGCGGTTCTCCGCCCGGTCGAGACGGCGCTCGACGCCGTGCCGCACGTGCCGGTCTCCCGCGACATGGCGATGCGGCTCATGCGCGGCCAGCCGGTGATCCTGCGCGGCCGCGACGCCCCCACCGAGGGCAAGGCCTACGCGACCTGCGGCGGCGTGCTGGTGGCGGTCGGCGACGTGGAGCGCGGCGAGCTGGTGCCGCACCGGGTCTTCCACCTCGGCGGTACCGCCCCGCGCAACGGCTGACGGGAAATCTGGAAGACGTCTTCCGGATTTCCTGTCACAAGCCCGCGCGGCGTTCGAGCGAAGCCGATCTCCGCATCGCGTGAGGCGATCCCGCCGGGATCGCCTCACGCGATCGGTCGGATATCGGAGAGAGGGCAGGGGGCGATGACCGATGGATTCGACACCGATCCGCGGGTGCTGTGGAGCGAGGACGTGCTGCGCTACCGCGACACGGATGCCAACGGCCACGTCAATAACGCGGTCTTCGCCGCCTTCTGCGAGAGCGGGCGGGTGCAGTTCTTCGCCACCCACCTGACCCCGCTGCTCACCCCCGACACCTTCTTCGTCATCGCCCGCTTCGTCATCGATTACCGGGCGGAGCTGCACTATCCGGGCCGGGTCCGCACCGCGACCTGGCTCGCCCGCACCGGCCGCACCTCGCTGGGCTTCCGCCACCGCATCCTCACCGGCGACGTGGTGGCCGGCGAGGCGGAATCGGTCTGCGTGCTGCTGGCCAAGGACACGCGGCGGCCGGCACCCCTCGGGGCGGCCGGGGAGGCGGCGTCGCGGCTGGTGGTCGAGGCGCCGGGGGGCTGAAAATCGCAGGGGTTGCGACGAGGTGGGTCTCCGCCGCGGCATCGTCCCGGTCTCACCGGGACGCCGCCAGATCGCTGTTGCGGCCGCCGCGAAAATCCTGATCTCCTTGGGACATCATCGCGCCGCGCGGGAGAGGCGGCCGATCGACACGCTCATCGAGAGGTCCCATGGTTTCACCCACGCGCCGCCACCTGCTGACCGGTCTCCTGCTGGCGGCGTTCGCACTTCCGGGGCTCGTCGTCCCGGAAATCGCCCGTGCCGCCCCGCGCACCGACCTCGTCCTCGGCATGCCGGTGGAGCCCCCGGGCCTCGATCCCACCAGCGCGGCCCCGACGGTGATCGGCCAGGTGGTGTGGCAGAACGTGTTCCAGGGCCTGACCCGGATCGACCGCGACGGCAAGGTGCAGCCGCAGCTCGCCAGCAACTGGACGATCTCGCCCGACGGCCTGACCTATACCTTCGCGCTCCAGACCGGCGTCAAGTTCCACAACGGCGAGCCCTTCGACGCCGGCACCGCGAAATTCGCCCTCGACGCGATCCGGGCGCCGGGCTCGGTCAACCCGCAGAAGGCGCTCTACGCGGTCATCGCCGACGTGAAGGCGCCGGACCCGCAGACCCTCGTCCTCACCCTGTCGAAGCCCTCCGGCAACCTGCTGTTCTGGCTCGGCCAGCCGGCGGCGGTGATGGTCGAGCCGAAGTCCCGCGACGGGCTGAAGAGCAATCCGATCGGCACCGGGCCGTTCCGCTTCGCTTCCTGGCGCAAGGGCGACCGGGTCGAGCTGACGCGCAGCCCCGACCATTGGGACGAGGCCCGCAAGGTCCATCTCGACAAGGTCACGTTCCGCTTCATCGGCGACCCGCAGGCGGCGGCCGCGGCTTTGCGCGCCGGCGACGTCGACGCCTTCCCGCTGCTGCCGGCGCCCGAGCTCTACGGGGCGTTCCAGAAGGACAAGGCGTTCATCGCGCAGCCGGGCCTGACCGAGATGAAGGTCGTGGCCGGCATGAACAATGCCGGAAAGCCCTTCGGCGACAAGCGCGTGCGCCAGGCCCTGATGATGGCGGTCGACCGCAAGCTCCTGATCGAGGGCGCCTATTCCGGCTACGGCGCAGCCATCGGCAGCCACTACACGCCGAACGACCCGGGCTACAAGGATCTCACCGGCGTCTACCCCTACGATCCGAAGAAGGCGAAGGCGCTGCTGGCGGAGGCCGGCTACGCCAAGGGCCTGACCTTCACCTTCAAGTCGCCGCAGATGGCCTACGCCACCCGCACGGCGGAAATCCTCCAGGCGATGTTCTCCGAGGTCGGCGTGACGATGACGATCGTGCCGACCGAGTTCCCGGCCAAGTGGGTGCAGGAGGTGATGCGCGACCGCAGCTTCGACATGACGGTCATCGCCCATGCCGAGCCGATGGACATCGCGATCTATTCCAACGATCCGTACTATTTCGGCTACAAGAACCCGGCCTTCAACGACGTGGTGGCGAAGGCCGCCGCGGCCACCGACGAGGCGACGCGGCTGACGCTCTATGGCGAAGCACAAACGATCCTCGCCGAGGACGTGCCGGCCTTGTTCCTGTTCGTGCTGCCGAAGCTCAGCGTGTGGAAGGCCAAGCTCACCGGGTTCTGGACGAACGAGCCGGTGCCGTCGAACGACCTGACCGAGGTGCGGTGGACGGAGTAGGGGCACCTATCTGTTGGACATGATTCACATGACGGATGCGCCCATCGCCTCTCCCCGCGGGCGGCAATTCTGTCTTGGGAACGAGAAATGCTCGGGAACGAGAAAAGGCGCGGGCTTTTTCCCTCCCCCTCTGCGGGGGAGGGTGCCCGGCTGCGAGTGCGAAGCACTCGTGCGCCGGGCGGGAGAGGGGCAGCGCGACGCTGATCCAGGTGGCGCCTGTCATCTCGGTCCCCGACCTCTCCGGAAGCGGCGTCCCCTCTCCCGGCCCCCTCCGGGGGCCACCCTCCCCCGCAGAGGGGGGAGGGGTCATCGCTGTCTCTTATACACATCTAAAAAAAAAAAATGACATACTACTCACACGATCCGTAGAAATCACGTAAACGTATCATTGCGTACGATGACTGACCAGACGAGACACGCATATCTGTAGCTGATTGG
>NZ_LABZ01000120.1 GCF_001043955.1 Methylobacterium tarhaniae
GCGGGCGCGCGATGCCGGCGGCACGATGGCGGAGCTGTCCGCCGCCGCCGCCCGCATCGGCGACGTCGTCGGCCTCGTCTCGCAGATCGCCGGCCAGACCAACCTGCTGGCGCTCAACGCCACGATCGAGGCCGCCCGGGCGGGCGCGGCGGGACGCGGCTTCGCGGTGGTCGCCGCCGAGGTCAAGGAACTCGCCGGCCAGACCGCCAAGGCCACCGACGAGATCGGCCGCCACGTCGCGGCGATCCAGGCCACCAGCCAGGGAGCCGGGGATGCGATCGCCAGCGTCACCGCGCAGATCGAGGCGATGAGCCAGGTCGCGACCGGCATCGCCTCGGCGATCGAGGAGCAGGGCGCGATGACCCAGGAGATCGTGCGCCAGATGGCCGAGGCGACGGACGGCACCTCCGCGATGACGCGCGACATCGCCGAGGTCGCGACCGCGGCCGGCGCGGCGGGACGCGCGGCCTCCGAGGTGGCGCAGGCCTCCGACGACCTGTCGGACCAGTGCGCCCACCTGCGCCAGGAGGTCGACGGCTTCCTGGCGAGCGTCCGGGCCGCCTGACCGGTCCGGCCGAGGCCGACGGCGCCGGGAACGCCCGTCGGCCTCGGGTCCGTCACCGGCCCAGATGCCGGTTGAAGAACCAGGCGATCTCCTCGAACACCTTCCGGGTCTCGGGCGCGGTGTCGTCGCGGATGTAGTGGGCGTGCGACTGGCCCTCGCCGACCTGGAGATAGGCCTCGACGCCGGCATCCCGCAGCTTGCGGTGCACCCGGACGGTGTTCGAGAGCAGCAGGTCGCGGGTCCCGGTGGTCAGGATCGTCGGCGGGAAGCCGTGCATGTCGCCGTAGACCGGCGACAGCATCGGATCCTTCAGGTCGTGGCCGTTGGCGTAGACCTTCGCCCCGTCGTCGCAGAAGCCGTCGGGCGAGACCAGGACGTTGTCGAGCATCGCGTTGGTGACGAAGCTGTCGCCGACCTTGGTGGTGTCCGACATCGGGGTCCCGGGGGCGATCGCGGCAGGAAGCGGCAGCCCCTCCTGCTTGGCGCGCAGCACCATGGCGAGGGTCAGCGCGCCGCCCGCCGAGGTGCCGAAGATCGCCATGTTCTTCGGGTCGGCCATCTTGGTCGCCGCCCTCCACACCGTCATGGCGTCGTCGTGCGCCGCCGGATAGGTCGCCTCCGGCGGCATCCGGTAATCGACCGAGATGACCTTGAAGCGGCCGAACCCGGCCATGAAGATCGCTTCCGGCAGGCCGGCCTCGCCGGGATTGAGCACGTAGCAGCCGCCATGGACGTGGACGAGGAGGCGGTTGCGGTTCTCGGGCGGGATCTCCTCCGGGGTGAGGACGAAGGCCCGCACGCCGTCGATGGTGGTGCGCTCGACCTTGACCTTCAGGCGCTCGAGCATGCCGGGCACGAGCTTGCCGAGCGCGGCCGCGCCGGCCTCGGCGACGGGCTTCCACTCGGCGCCGGTCTTCGGATGGATGTTCCAGTTGGAGCGCAGAGGTGCGCCGATGATCGTCCCCATCTGCGGGCTGACATCGGTGGGCACCGGCACGCTCTTCGCCGGCACCTGGAGCGGCGGGGCCTCCTGCGCGGCCACGGTGCTGACGGCGACGAGACCCGCCAGGGCCCCGCCCCAGCCGAGGGCGCGGCGCGGATGAACGATCTTGGGCATTGCTCTCCTCCCGAGGCCGCCCGCACCCTCTCGCGTGGCGCTCGGCGGCTGGGAGAGCTTACCGCATTTTCCCGGGCGTCGGGCACCCGGTTCGCCGCGCGGCGGCACGGTCGGCACGCTGCCGGCGCATGCGTGGCCGTTGCCGGGTCGCAGGCCGGCTGCTCGGGTCGCCACGAGCCGGGTCAGGCGTCCCGGTCTTCCGCAATGCGAGTGGCTGGCGCTCGGCCGTCACTGGCGGAGCGGCTGCGAACCGATGACGTTTGAACCTGCGCGCCGTGCCACTCGAACGTGCGCGCTCCGCCACCTGGCGACGAATGTCGGCACTCAGAGTCCGAGCCTGGGCCAGGGTCCGGATTGTGACGGAGCAGGTGCCGCCCAGATCCTGCCGCTTGGCAGAAAGCTCAATCATTTTATGACTTAGAATGGCGGAGACGGAGGGATTCGAACCCTCGAAGCCCCTTTCGGGGCTTGCTCATTTAGCAAACGAGTGCCTTCAGCCGCTCGGCCACGTCTCCGGTGGCCAACGCTCTAGGGAATCGGCGGGGCGCGGTCAACCGGTTTCGTCGCGCTCGGGCGGCCCGCCGGGTCGCCGCCGCCGCTTGACCCCGGTGCGGCGCCGGTAGTCAGATGGCCCGGCAGGCGGGGAGGCCGGAATGGCAAAAGAGATCTTCGTGTCCTACGGCATCGATGTCGATGCGGTGGCGGGCTGGCTCGGCTCCTACGGTGGCGAGGACAGCCCCTGCGACATCTCCCGCGGCGTCTTCGCCGGCAAGGTCGGGGCGCCGCGGCTGCTGCGGATGTTTTCGCGATGGGGCATCCAGACGACGTGGTTCATCCCCGGCCACTCGATCGAGACCTTTCCCGAGGAGATGAAGGCCGTGGCCGCCGCCGGCCACGAGATCGGGATGCACGGCTACAGCCACGAGAACCCGATCGCGATGACGCCCGAGCAGGAGGAGGCGATCTTCGACAAGTGCGTCGGGCTGATCACCGACCTCGCCGGCAAGCCGCCGCGGGGCTACGTCGCGCCCTGGTGGGAGTTCGGGCCGAAGACCAACGAGCTCCTGCAGAAGAAGGGCATCCGCTACGACCACTCGCTGATGCACAACGACCACCACCCCTATTACGTGCGGGTGGGGGAATCCTGGACCAAGATCGATTACGCGCAGCACCCCTCGACCTGGATGCGGCCGTTCGAGCACGGCACCGAGACCCGGCTGATCGAGATCCCGGCCTCCTGGAACCTCGACGACCTGCCGCCGATGATGTTCGTCAAGGCGGCGCCCAACAGCCACGGCTTCGTCAATCCGCGCGACATCGAGCAGATGTGGCGCGACCAGTTCGACTGGGTCTACGCCAATTACGATTACGCCGTCTTCCCGATCACCATCCATCCGGACGTGTCGGGCAAGCCGCACGTGCTGCAGATGCACGAGCGCCTGTTCCAGCACTTCAAGGCCCATGACGGCGTGCGCTTCGTGACGATGGAGACGATCGCCGAGGATTTCGCGAAGCGCTTCCCGTTCGAGGGCACGGCGCGGCCGGAATCCTGACCCCGGGACTTCCGAATCGATGTGCGGCTTGTGCGGCGCCTTCGGGGCGCCCGACCATTGGAGCGACGGCGTGCGGAGCGGCCCGGCCCAGGCGGAGCGACGGGCGCGGGCCTCCGCCGCCAACCGGGTGCTCGGCCTCTACGGCCTGCGCCTCGCCGCCTGGGCCGACCGCTACACGCTGGCGGGCCGCACCGGGCGGAGCGCGGTGGTCGACCATCTGGGCGCCTTGTGGCCGGCGGCGGAGCGCCTCGCCGGGCGTCCCTGCGACCCCCTCGACCCGGCGGTGATCGCGGCGCTCGAGGCGAAAGCGTGACGCCGGTCACCCTGCTCACCGGCTTCCTCGGCGCCGGCAAGACCGCCCTGCTCGCCCGGCTGCTGCGCTGGCCGGCCCTGCGCGACACCGCCGTCTTGATCAACGAGTTCGGCGAGGTCGGGCTCGATCACCTGCTGGTCGAGCCGCTGCAGGGCGAGGTGGCGCTTCTGCGCGGGGGCTGCGTCTGCTGCAGCATCCGCGGCGACCTGAAGGCGGCGCTCATCGACCTGCACGACCGCCGCCGCCGCGGCCTGGTGCCGGATTTCCGCCGGGTGGTGGTCGAGACCACCGGCCTCGCCGATCCGGGCCCGGCCGTCGCCACCCTGGTGGCCGACCCGGTCCTGCGCCACGCCTTCACGGTGGGGGCCATCGTCACGGTGGTCGACGCGGTGAACGGCGCCCGCACCCTCGACAGCCACGAGGAGGCGGTGCGGCAGGCGGCCTGCGCCGACCGGCTGATCCTGTCGAAGACCGACCTCGCGGAGCCCGAGGCCACGGCCGCCCTGCGGTCGCGGCTCGCTTCCCTCAATCCCGTCGCGCCGGTCACCGACCTCACCCTCGACGACGAACCGGAGGCCGCCCTCCTCACCGACGACCCGGCGGGGTCGGCAAGCACCCGGCGCTGGCTCTGCGCCGAGGTCCCGGCGGCGGCGCACGGCCCGGTCGGGGCGGTGATGATCGAGAGCGGACCGGTGGACTGGACCCGGTTCGGGCTCTGGCTCGGCATGCTGCTCAACCGGCACGGCACGCGGATCCTGCGCCTCAAGGGCCTGGTGGCGGTCGAGGGTGTCGAGACGCCGGTGGTGGTCCAGGGCGTGCAGCACCTCGTCCACCCGCCCCTTCACCTTCCCGCCTGGCCCGACGGCGTCTCCCGCACCCGCCTGGTGCTGATCGGCCACGACTTCGACGGCGACCTCCTCCGCCGCTCCTACGGCGCCTTCACGGGCGCGAGGGCCGTCACGGGTGCGCGGGCCGCCGTCCCGGAGATGCGCACCGTCCCGGAGCGGGCGGCAGCCGATCGTTAACCCTGCGGGTCCTACATCTCCGCTCTGTCCGGCAGACGGGAGGGTGAGGCGTGAACGCACTGGTGCCGAAGGAACTCGCCGCGAAGCTGAGCGCCCTGCCGCGCCGCCCCTGCGCGCTGGGCGAGGCCGGGCACGAGCCGCACAAGCCGGTCTTCGCCGAGATCCTCGACCGGTCCGGCCACGGCACCGGCCATTTCGTGCGCCTGCCGCAGAGCATGGTGGAGATGATCACCCGCGAGGCCCGCGGCCCGGAGCCTCTGCGCGAGCGCGAGCCCGAGCCCGAGCCCGTCCCCGAACCCGAAGCCGAACCGGCCGCGAAACCCCGCCGGAAGCCCGCCGCCAAGCCCGCCGCCAAGCGCGGCCCCCGCACGGCCGATTGACCCCGCGCGGGATACCGGGCAGCGGATCCAGGCCCTGTCGCCCGGTCCCGCGATGAAGACCGTCGGGATGGAGAGGGGCCGACATGCCGCCCGTCCCCGGGGGCAACCGGCGGTGAGGCGCGCTTCTCGTGAGCCGGGGAGTTCGGCTACGATCGTTGCATGACGACGGCCCGCACGGCGACGGCTTACCCCGGTCCCATCATCCTGTTCGATGCCGAATGCGTGCTGTGCTCGGCCCATGCCCGGTTCGTGCTCGAGAGAGATCGCGACGCGACGTTCCGCCTCGCGTCCATGCAGAGCGACATCGGTCAGTCCCTCTACCGGCGACACGGCATGGACCCGGAGGATCCGGCGAGCCTGCTCGTCGTGGAGGGCGACCGGATGCGCCGGGACAGCGATGCCATCCTGGCCATCTACGAGACGCTGGGACTTCCCTGGAGCCTGGCCCGGATCGTCCGGATCGTCCCGGCCGCCTGGCGCGACCCCGTCTACCGCCTCATCGCGCGGAACCGCTATCGCCTGTTCGGGCGGCGGGAGAGATGCTGGATCGCACCCGAGCGGTACCGGGACCGTATCCTGTAACGGGGAACGGCCCCGATGCCTTCATATCGGGGGTCGAAAGAAAACGACCTTCGGTTCCGTTCTCGAATTTCCGCCAAGCCTTTGGCTTGAAATCGAAAATCCGATTTGGTTCAACGGCCTCGTCGATCTCGGGCTTGCCCGGGATCGACGTTGATGCGTCAGCATCCTAGGCCGTTGGTATCACATGTCACCGGCGCGGCGCAGATCCCGCCCCTCTCCTCGAACAGCCCTGAGACAGAGGAAAGAGAGGCGAGGCTCGCGCACAGCGCCCCCTTACCGCCCGCCCTCCGGCCCGCTCAGGCTCCAGCGCTCCAGAAGCGCGTCGGCCACGAAGCCCAGCACCGTCGCGGAGGTCCGCACGAGGCGGCTCATGGTCAGGATGCCGTGGGTCTGGTCGGAGAGGTGCAGGGCGGTGACCGGCACGCCCTCGCGTTCGAGGCGGTGGGCGTAGAGGCGCGCCTCCTCGCAGAGCGGGTCGTGGCCGCAGGTCAGCACCAGGGCCGGCGCCGTGCCGGCGAGGCTGGCCGCGCGGGCCGGTGAGGCGCGCCAGTCGGTGCGGTCGTGGGGCTCGGGCGCGTAATGGCCGACGAAGTAGCGCATCGTGCCGGCCGTCAGGGGTTGGCCCTCGGTGATGCGCTCGAAGCCCTCGCTGGTCAGGCCGAGATCGAGAGACGGGTAGAGCAGCACCTGCATCGCCGTCTGCGGCAGGGTGCCGTCGCGGCCCATCAGCGCCAGCACCGCCGCGAGGTTGCCGCCGGCGCTGTCGCCGCCGACCGCGAGTCGCGCCGGATCGACGCTCAAGCCCTCCGCCTGCGCGGCCACGAAGGCGAGGGCCGCCGCCGCGTCCTCGACCGCCGCCGGGAAGGGATGCTCGGGCGCGAGGCGGTAATCGACCGAGATCACGCAGGCCCGCGTCAGGTTGGCGAGCCGCCGGCAGATCCAGTCGTGCGACTCGATGTTGCCGAGCACCCAGCCGCCGCCGTGCAGGAAGAGGAGGCAGGGCAGGGCCGCCTCCGGCGCCGTGCCCTCGCCGCGGTAGAGCCGCAGCGGCACCGGCCCGGCGGGGGAGGGCGCCGCGAGGTCGCGGATCTGCGCCACCGGGTCCGGCGGCGGCTGCAGGGCCCGGCGCCCGGCCAGGTAGCTGCGCCGCGCCGCTTCGGGCGGCAACGCCTCGAGGGGCTGCGCGTTGGCGGCGCGCAGCATCGCCAGCAGGGCCTGGACGTCGGGATGGAGGGCGGGCATGGGCGGCTCGAACTGGATTCGGGGGCGGAGAGCTTTAGCAGGTCCCCGCCCGGATGGTCCTCAGACCTCGGAGCTCGGATCCTGGGCGTCACGCCTCGGCGGTCGGCCAGGCGAAGAAGCCGCGGCCTTCCGATTCGAGGTGGCGGTTCAGCACCATGCGGTGGACCTCGTCGGCCCCGTCGACCAGGCGGGCCTGGCGGGCGTAGCGGTAGATCCATTCCAGCACCGTGTCCTTGGAATAGCCGCGGGCGCCGTTGATCTGGATGCCGATATCCGCCGCCCGGTGCAGGGTGTTGGCGACGTGGACCTTCGCCATCGACACCTCCTTGCGGGCGAAGCGGCCCTGGTCGAGCTCCCAGGCGGCGCGCATCACCAGGAGGCGGCCGATCTCGATATCCATGGCGAGCCCGCCGAGCATCAGCTGCACGCTCTCGCGGTCGGCGAGCCGCACGCCGAAGCCCTCGCGCTTCGCCGCATATTCCTGGGCGATCTCGACGCAGCGGCCGGCGAGGCCGAGCCAGCGCATGCAATGGGTGAGGCGGGCGGGGCCGAGGCGGACCTGCGTCACCTTCAGGCCCTTGCCCTCGCCGCCGAGCACGTCCTCGGGCTTGATGGTCAGGCCGTCGAAGGCCAGCTCGCAATGGCCGCCATGCTCCTCCGGCCCCATGATCGGGATGCGGCGGACGATCTCCCAGCCCGGCTGGTCGCGGTGGAACAGGAAGGCGGTGAGCCCGTAGCGCGGATCGTCCGAGGTGCGGGCGATCAGGATGAAGTGGGCCGCGTCCTCGGCGCCGGTGATGTACCATTTGCGGCCGGTGATCCGCCACGAGCCGTCCGGCTGGCGCTCGGCGCGGGTGCGGATCATCGACGGGTCGGAGCCGCCGCCGGGATGCGGCTCGGTCATCGCGAAGGCCGAGCGCACCTTCCCTGAGACGATCGGCTCGAGCCAGCGCGCCTTCTGCTCAGGCGTGCCGAGCGCCTCCAGCACCATCATGTTGCCGTCGTCGGGAGCGGCGGAATTGAACACGACGGGCCCGAAGATCGAGCGGTTCATCTCGGTGTAGCAGGCCGCCATCCCGACCTTGTTCAGCCCCTGGCCGCCGGTCTCGGGCTTGAGCTGGAGGCACCACAGGCCGGCCGCCTTCGCCTTGGCGCGCAATGCCGCCAGGGCCTCCGGCCCGATATTCTCGTGCTCGTCCCAGGTGCTGCGGTCGGCCTCGACGGGCAGGATCTCGCTCTCGACGAAGGCCGCGATGCGGGCGCGGTACTCCTCGATGCGCGGGGAGAGCGTGAAGTCCATCGGTGATTCCTCCGGTATGGAACTATATTTCCCTACGCTTGCGCCGCCCGGAGGCCCGTGGTCAAGCGTCGCCTTTCCCGCAGGCCCGAAAGCTATTGTCGCCCTCCGTGTTACGGCCACGCCCTGAACGACGCGACAGGCCCCTCTCTCCCGGCCACCGCTTCGAGTGTGGGCGGTCTCGCGATGGAAATCGAATATCTGAGCCTTCGGGCGTTTCCGCTTCACGGACTTGATCTGCCGAATGACTTTCGCGCCCACCAAGTTGTAAGCCCCTGGAGCGCATGGAAATCACGAGATGCCCCAGTATCCAATCCTTTACCTAGGGTTAAATGATTCGCTTTATAATGATAAGAATTGCATTATAACCATCTGCGGGGCTTGTTCCAACCATGAAATCGATCCGCGCCCGCCTCCTGGCAGCCCTCACGGCATTGTTCGCCTCCATCGGATTGATGGTCGTGATCGGGTGGTATGCGTCGAGCGTCGCCCACCGTGACATGAACGAGATGTATCGCGACCGCGTCGTTCCGGTGCGCGACCTCAAGATCATCGCCGACATGTACGCGGTGAACATCGTCGACACGGCGCACAAGGTCCGCAACGGCAACAGCTCCTGGCAGGCTGGCCTCGCGTCCGTCCTGGAGGCGCAGTCGCGCATCGCGAAGACCTGGCAGGGCTACATGCTCACGACGATGAACGGCGGCGAGCGGCGCCTCGCTCAAGCCGCGCAGGGCACCATGGCGACCGCGAACGGGAGCGTCTCCGATCTCCTGGCGATCCTGCGGTCGGGCGACCACGTGGCGCTCGATGCGTTCGTCAAGACCCGCCTGTACCAGTCGATCGACCCCGTCAGCCACCACATCTCGAAGCTCGTCGACATCCAGATCGACGAGGCGAGCCAGCTCTACGACAGGTTCGCCGAGACCTACCGGCTGAACCGGCTGGTCGGCGCCGGCATTCTGGCGATCGGGCTCGCGGCGGTCGTGTTCGCCCTCGCCACGACGCTGCGCGGCGTTCTCGCCCCGCTCTCGGCGATCACCGCGACGATGCGGGAACTCGCGGCGGGCCACACCACCCGTGCCGTTCCGGGCCTCGGCCGGAGAGACGAGATCGGCTCCATGGCGGCCTCGGTTCAGGTGTTCAAGGAAAACCTGATCCGCTCGCGCCAGCTCGAGGAGGAGACCGTGCTCGCCCGCGCCTCGGCCGAGGAGCAGCGCCGGCTCACCATGCGCGAGATGGCCGACCGCTTCGAGGCCGCGATCGGCGGCGTGGTCGGCATCGTGTCGTCCTCGGCCACCCAGCTGCAGGCGACCGCCCGATCCATGACGGCGGCAGCGGCGCAGACCGCCGGTCAATCGACGGCCGCCGCGGCGGCCGCCGAGCAGGCGGCTGCCAACGTCGCCACGGTGTCGGTCGCCGCGGAGGAGCTCGGCGCCTCGATCCAGGAGATCGGCCGCCAGGTGCACAATTCGGCGAGCCTGGCGCAGGGCGCCGTCCGCGAGGCGGACCAGACGGCGCGCCTCGTCCAGGCGATGAGCACGGCGTCGAGCCGGATCGGCGATATGGTCGGCCTCATCTCGACCATCGCCGGTCAGACCAACCTGCTGGCGCTGAACGCCACCATCGAGGCGGCCCGGGCCGGCGAGGCGGGGCGCGGCTTCGCGGTCGTCGCGGCGGAAGTCAAGGAACTCGCCAACCAGACCGCCAGGGCGACCGATGAGATCGCCGGCCAGATCGGCGAGATCCGGGACGTCACCCTCCAGGCGGCGGCGGCCATCGGGGCGATCACCGATTGCATCCGGGAGATCGACGACGGCGCGACGGCCGTCGCCGCCGCGGTCGAGGAGCAGAGCGCGGCGACCCAGGAGATCGCCCGCAACGTCGTGCAGGCCGCGGCCGGCACCGGGGAGGTCACGGTCAACATCGCCGGCGTGGCGCATGCCTCCGGCGAAACCGGGGCGGCCGCCGCGCAGGTGCTTGCCTCCGCATCCGACCTGTCGCGCGAGTCGAAGCAGCTCTCGGCCGAGGTCGATCGCTTCCTCGCGACCGTGCGGGCCGCCTGAGGATCGGCCGGATCTCCGTTCTCTAAGGCTTCTGCGCCCCGCCGCCGACATGGTCGATGGCGGGGCATTCGACGCGAGCGACGTCCGGGCCTCTCATCTCCCCCGAGCGGGAGCCGCCGCGACATCGTTTCTTACCGGATCATTTGCCCCGCGGCGGCCCGGTCGGGACCAGGAGGGCGATGCGGTAGGTGCCGCCCTCGCGGCCGATCAGGAACACGCTGGTGGGGGCGGCATCGCCCTCCACCGGCGGCTCGTCGAACACCACCCGCAGCCGCTCCGTCACCGGCATGTTGGCCTTCAGAGTTCCGCGGGAGGTCGCCTCCGCCAGGCCGTCCCCCGGCATCGGCTCCAGGGCCGCCGCCTTGATCGGCCGGCCGAAGCCGGAGCGGATCTGGTAGAGCGTCAGGCGCTTCCTCTGCGCCCGGGTGCCGGTCCAGTTCACCAGCCGCTCGAAGGCGGCGATGTCGTGGTCGGTCATGGCCTTCGTCACGTAGGCGACGAGGGCGTCCGCTTGCGCGGGGAGGGGGCTTGTCGCCCCCTGCTGCGTTGCGCTCTCCGTCGCCGGCACGGGGCCTTGCGCCCGCGCCGCTCCGGGCGGGTTCGCCGCCGCGAGGGCGGCGGCGAACCCGAAAGCCGTCAGGCGTGGCCTCATCTGGCCGCCGCCTCCTCGCCCATGACCCGGAAGACCCAGATCACCCCGCCCTGCGGCAGGACGCTGACGCGGCGCTCCTCGGGGATCAGGGCGTTGATGCCGGTCAGCATGCGCTCGGCATCGACGCCCCAGCCGGCCTGGACCGCGACGTACTGGATCCCGTCGACCATGTAGCTCGACGGCACGCCGGTGACGCCGGAATTGAGCCTTGTCTCCCACAGCACCTTGCCGGTGGTGCCGTCGAGCGCCCGGAACTTCCGGTCGCTGGTGCCGCCGGCGAAGATCAGCCCGCTGCCGGTCGTCAGAAGCGGCCCCCAATTGGCCGAATCCTGGAAGTCGTGCTGCCAGGCCTTCTTGCCGGTCTTCGGATCCCAGGCCTGGATCGCCCCGATGGCGAAGGGCTTCGACTTGTCGACGCCGTCGCGCAGGCGCAGCGAGTTCAGCACCTCGTCGATCGGGATGCCGATATAGAGCTCACCGGGTTTCCGCGTGCCGGCCTGGGCGCCGGCCAGCTCCGAGCACAGGTTGTCGTTCGAGGGGATGTAGAACAGGCCGGTCTTCGGGTTGTAGGCCTCCGGCGGCCAGTCCTTGCCGCCCCACAGGCCGGGGCAGAAGGCGGCGCGCTTGTTGATGCCCGGGATCTTGGATTGGTCGTAGGACGGCCGGCCGGTCTTCGGGTCGAGGGACGAGAAGACGTTCTGGTAGACGAACGGTTTGCCGTCGACGAAGCTCAACGGCCCGTCCTTGCTGCGCTCCAGCGTCCAGAGATAGCCGTTGCGGCCGGCATGGATCGCGGCCGGAATCTTTTTGCCGTCGCGCTCGATGTCGATCAGCACCGGGGCCGAGACCTCGTCCCAGTCCCAGCCGTCGTTCCAGTGATACTGGTGATGGCCCTTGATCTTGCCGCTGTCGATGTCGAGGGCGACGACCGACGAGGTGTAGAGGTTGTCGCCCGGCCGCGCATCCGGCGTCCACGGGCCACCGTTGCCGGTGCCGAAATAGGCGAGGTTGGCCGCCGGGTCGTAGCTGCCCTGGATCCAGACCGAGCCGCCGCCGGTCTTCCAGGAATCGCCCTTCCAGGTCTCCGCCGCCGGGTCGCCGGGGCCGGCCACCGTGTAGGTCTTCCAGGCCTCGTTGCCGGTCTCGGCATCGAGCGCCGTGATGAAGCCGCGCACGCCGTACTCGCCGCCGGAGACGCCGACCACGACCTTGCCCTTCGCCACCAGCGGCGAGAGGGTCATGTAGTAGCCGTCCTGCCAGGGGGCGACGCATTTCTCCCACTTCACCTTGCCGGTCGTGGCGCCGAGCGCGACCACGCAGGAATCGGTGGTGGTCATGTAGACGCTGTCGCCGTAGAGGCCGACGCCGCGATTGGTCGGGTGGAGCTGCGAGAGTTCCGGCGGCAGCTCCTTCTGGTAGCGCCACAGGATCTCGCCGGTGCGGGCGTTGATCGCCATCACCTGGGCCTGCGGCGTGGTGACGAACATCACCCCGTTATTGACGATCGGTGGGGCCTGGTGGCCCTCGCTCACCCCGGTCGACAGGCTCCAGGCGGGGACGAGCTTGGTGACGTTCTTCGCGGTGATCTGGTCGAGGGGGGAATAGCCCCAGCTCTGGTAGTTGCCCCGGTATTGCAGCCAGTTCTCCGGCTCGGGATTGGCCAGCCGCTGGTCGGTGACCGGCTTGTAGTCGACCGGACCGGCCTGGACCGGCGCAGCGGCGAGCGCCAGGGCGACGGCACAGGGCGCGACCGCGGCGAGCCAGCCCCTGGCTCGAACGAGACGTGACATGCTGCTCTCCTCAACCAAGGGACCGGCGCGGGCCGGTCCGGCGTTTCCCAAACCCCGATAGGTTCGTTGCCCGGATCCGCGTCGTTGCTGCGCGGGTCTCGGTCCCTCGCAGGCAGCGCGGCAGCGCTGCCGTCCTTTTCTCGTCACGGACAGCGCGGCAGCGCTGCCGGTCTTCCCGCATGGCGGCGCGGCGCCGTCCCGCGTCAGGCGGGGCCCGGCCCCGGTTTGCCGATGAAGCCGCCGGCGACCATCAGCGTGCCGCCCTCGCCCTTGGCCAGCGGCAGCAGCGGCAGGCGCTTGCGCGCCGGCCCCTTGGCCACCCGGCCGCCCTCGGCGGGCAGGAACTCGGAATGGTGGCAGAAGCAGCTCAGGCGACGGCTCTCGTGGTTCCAGCCCGAGATCGTGCAGCCCTGGTGGGTGCAGATCGCCGAGAGCGCCAGGACACCCTCGACCGCGTGGGCGCGCTGGTCCTCGGAGATCTGGTCGGGCGCGACCCGCACCAGGATGATCTTGGCGAAGCGCGAGCCCTCGCGCTTGACGCCTCGCGGATCGACCGCCACCGCCTCGACGAGGGTCCCGCCGACCGGCAGGCCGTCGAGAGTGACGGGCTCGCCCGCCTTCGCCCCGTCGCCGATCACCAGGCGGTCGCCCTTCTGCGGCAGCGCATCCTCCGGACCCGCCCACGCGGCACCCCCCGCCGCGCAGCAGGCGACAGCCCCCATCACTACGCTGCGCCGGTCGACACCCTGCGCGCGCCGCACTCCTCCAGCCATCGTTCCTCCCGGTGGAATCGTTCTTACTTCTTATGATTTTCTATATGAGTAGACGAGCCGACGGTCGCGTCAACCCGCTTCGTGCGGGTTCACGGGTTCCTGATGTTGCGTCTGCTTGGTGCGACGCAGCGCGTGACTGTGCAATGCAGCGCCGCCTCAGCGCGACAGCGCGGCCCGCAGGATCCCGGCCAGCGCTTCCGGCGCGATCCCGCCGGGCAGACGCCCGAGCAGCATCCCCGACGGGCTGACGAGGAAGAGGTCGACGGGATGGTCGACGAGTCCGCCGTGGCGCCGGATCGGCGCGGCATAGGACGCGGCGAGTCCGTCGATGACCGCGACCGGGCCGGTCGCCGCCACGATGGCGGGGTGGAAGGTGTCGAGGTAGCGGGCGAGCACGCCCGGGCCGTCATGCTCCGGATCGGCGGCGACCAGCACCGGCGCCAGCCGGGCGAGCAGGGCCGGCGGCAGCGCGTCGAGGGCCTGCGTCACCGTCATCAGGGCGGTCGGGCAGAGGTCGGGGCAGCGCGTGTAGCCGAAATAGACCAGGCGCACCCGGCCGGCGAAGCGCGCCTCGTCGAGCGCCGCGCCGGTCTGGTCGACGAGCCCGCGCCCGGCCGGCCAGGTCAGGGGCCCGGCGGAGGCCGCGCCGGAGAGGAGCAAAGCCAGCGCCAGTCCCCGGCCGAGGTGCCGCAACCGTGACGAGACCGCACCCATCCTTGATCCTCGCGCCTCACCACGATGTAAGCGCGTCTTCACAGCATCGCCAACGGTGAGGGATACGTTATTCCCGCATCTCGCAGGCTTTTGACGGGCACCGGCGCACCGCACCGCCACCTATTGGATGATCGACAGCCCGCGCGACGATCCCTTAACCTTTCCTCGCTGGCCCCGCCACATCCCGGCACATTCGAGGATCCGGCGCCATCCTCCGTTAAGGATGAACGGTCTGTATGGCCTGATCAGGGAATGGGTTGCGGCGGCCGGCGACGATCGCTTCGGGGGAAGTCAGGATGATCATCAAGCAGCTCCTCACATCGTCCGGGCCGTTGCTGGCCTATCTGAGCGCCGTGCCGGTGCTGCGCCGGGCGTCCATCCTGCAACGGTTCGCGCCGCCCCCGCCCCTGCTCGACGGGCCGCTGCAGACGACCGTCGACTTCCCGGCGGTGCAGCCGCCGGCCGAACGCTACTCGGTGCCGCGCTCGTTCATCCTGTCGGGCGACCCGGTCCAGACCGTGACCTATATCTATACCAGTCCCGACAACCTGTTCGCCGCCGGCATCTGGACCTGCGAGATCGGCAAGTTCCGCATCGATTTCGGCCGGGCCGAGTTCATCCAGATCCTCGAAGGCGAGGTGATCGTGACCGATGCCGAGGGTTCCTCCCGGACCTACCGGGCCGGCGACGCCTTCGTGACGCCGAAAGGCTTCTCGGGCACCTGGGACGTGATCGCGCCGATCAAGAAGCACTTCACCTGGTACGGCTCGGGGGAGTGAGCGGCGTCCGTCCCGCCCGGGTCTGCCGGTGAGGCGCCCCGGCGGGACGAGGCCGCGAGAGCGCCTGTTTCGTGAATCCGACGAAGCGGCCAGCGCCCACGATCCTCAGGATCGATCCCTGACCCGGACGAGCAGAGGCCTCCGGCGCCGTGCCGGACGGAACCGGACGGCTGCGGAGATGCGTGAGCCAGCGCTCCGGCAGTGAGAGCCTGGGAGCCGGGTCGGCCCGCGGACGGATCAGGAACCCGAGGCAGCATGCCGCGCCGCGATCGACGTGCGGCAGGGTCGACAGGGCGGCCCTGATCCATCCCTCCCGTCCGGAGAACCGCATCCTCGGACCGCCAGGTCGACCAGTGCGCCCGGCCGAGAGCGTCCTGCTCCTCGATGTGGAACAGATCATCGGCGTCGTGTCCTTGCGGTTGAAGCGTGCCGGCTCCACCACCTCCGCTCCCTCTCGCCGTTCCGCGCATCGGTCGCGGGCCGAGCGCTCCGGTGCGATGCCGTCCGGGGCATCGTGGCATGCCGGGAGCGCGGCGGTTGTGGCGGCAAGGCTTCAGGGGATCCGCTCCGGATTCTGCGTTAACCGCGATTGAAGAGCATCGGGGACGAGATCCGAAAACCCTCTTCCGTCCACGATTTGGAAGCCGGGCCGGTCCTAGCCTCGTCGGCAGGATGGTCGTGGATCGCGAAGACGGCATGGCGGCAGAGGGCGACAGGGTGCGGCGCGCGGCGCTCTCGGCGGGGACCCGGTCCCCGGCCGCTGCCATGGGCATGGGCATGGGCATGGGACGGGCGTGACGATGAGCCATCGGCGCAACGACCAGATCGACATGGTGGTGCCCTTCGTGCACTTCCGCGACCAGCGGGAGACGATGGAGCGGCCCTTCTTCTCGATCGCCAAGCAGAAGCGCCTGAAGGAGATCGACTATACCAGCCCCGACGGCTCGGTCTGGGTGCGGGTGCTGCCGAACCAGGCCTACGGCATGGCGACGATCTGGGATGCCGACATCCTGATCTGGGCCGCCTCGACGATCTGCGAGATGAAGAAGCGCGGCCGCAACGACATCCCGCGCAAGCTCAACTTCATGCCCTACGACCTCCTGAAGGGCATCGGCCGCGAGACCGGCGGGCGGCAGTACAAGCTCCTGCGCGACGCGCTGTTTCGCCTGCAATCGACCTCGGTGCGCACCAACATCCGGGCCGAGAAGGCCAAGCGCAAGGAGCGCCAGTTCAGCTGGATCGACGCGTTCGACGACACGATCGACGAGGAGACGAATGCCAGCCGCGGCATGTCGATCACCCTGTCGGACTGGTTCTACGAGGGCGTGCTGATGGATGGCGGCGTGCTCGCCATCGACCCGGCCTATTTCGGCATCACCGGCGGACGCGAGCGCTGGCTCTACCGCATCGCCCGCAAGCATGCCGGCGGGGCCGGGGAGGGGGGCTTCGCCATCAGCCTGCCGACCCTGTTCGACAAGTCGGGGGCCGAGGGCACCTATCGCCGGTTCAAGTTCGAGATCGCCAAGATCGCCAAGGCGGACGAGCTGCCGGGCTTCGTCCTGCGGCTCGAGGAGAAGGAGCGCGGCGAGCCGCACCTGCGGATGATCCGGCGCGACCTCGTGACCGACGAGGGACCGGTCGCGCCTGCGCCCAAGCCGAAACGCACCCGCAAGCCGAAGGCGTCGGCGGAACTGCCGCTCTTCCGCCATCTGTCGGACGAGACGATCGCGCTCTGCCGCAAGGCCCATCCGGGCTGGGACGTGTACGGGCTGAAGACCGAGTTCGACCACTGGCTGGAAGGCGACCCGAACCGGGAGCCGAAGAACTACGAGAGCGCCTTCTTGGGCTTCGCCGAGCGCTTCGTGCGCGATGCCAACTGATCCACAGGCCCGCCCGTTCCCGATGTACGAGGGGAGCGAGGGCCGGGAAGGACGGCTCCGAGGGAAGATCCCCGGAATCCCTGTGAATGACTCGGGCGGAGTCGGCACTTCGGGAACGCCCGGAGGAGACGTCGGTACTTCGGGAACGGGGGCGTGCCATCGGGAACGCCGACACGGCACTTCGGGGACAGGGCGCGCGGTACAACGGGGACGAATCCTCGGTATATCGGGAACGGCCCACCCGCATTAAACATTTGGGCAGGTTCCAGGAATCACTGCCGCCCGAGCGCCTAAATCGATAAAGATTCCTGTAACACTCTAAGCGGTGCATTCTGGGGAAAAGCCGGACAGCGATCCGGGCGTCGAGTCGTGGACGACAATGGCGAGTCGAAGCGCGATCCCCACGGTACCCACAGGAGTCCACGGGACTCACCGGAACGAATCGGGCTGCACCGGCATCTGTCCAACCGGGTGGGGGAAGCTGGACTCGACTCGAGAAAGCTTTCCTGTGGGACTCTCCGGGGTGGAGGATCACGATCTCGACTCGTCAGACCTCGCATCGTACGAGCGGATTCAGGGTGGCGATGTGGCCGAGCGGCGATGCGTGAGGGTGGACACCCGGGGCTTCGCGCCATGGCGAACCGTTCGTGAAGTACGCCCGGACGGCGGGTGACGGGATGGAGGGACGATCCGGGACGGGGCGGAAGCCTGGCATGGGAGCGTGACCGTGCCGTCGCGGGCACGGATCATCGGTCGGGCAGAGAGATCGGGGAGATGGGACGAGCGCGGCGGCGCAGGGACGTACATCGGGGACAATGGGGACAAGCGGTCGATCGGAGACACGGTGGTGAACGGTGTCCCCACAATCCCGGACACAGCCACACTGGACAGGGCAGACGCGGGAAGGCGCTCCTGTCGGCGGGAGGCGTCGATCGAGGGTCAGGCCGGCTTCGCCCCGCCGCAGGCCCATCGCCGGGATCGTGCCTGTCGGATCGGGAGTTCCCGAAATACATCGGTTGGCATCGGGCCGGTTCGGCTGTGGCGCCGACACTCTTCTCCTGCCCGCGACATCAGGCAGGCAGCTTCCTCGAACCAGGTCTCGCCGACGACACCCTCCATTGTCATGCCGGGGCTCGTCGAAGACGAGCACCCGGGACGACGGCGCGAGGCTTTCGCCGAACAGGCGAGATCAGCAGCCGGTTGGATGTCGCATCCTCACCCGAGCGACGGCAGGTCCAGCCCGTGCTCCCGGGCACAGGCCACCGCCTCCTCGTAGCCGGCATCCGCGTGGCGCATCACGCCGGTGGCGGGGTCGTTCCACAGCACCCGCTCCAGGCGCCGGTCGGCGGCCTCGCTGCCGTCGCAGACGATCACCATGCCGGCATGCTGCGAGAAGCCCATCCCGACACCGCCGCCATGGTGGAGCGACACCCAGGTGGCGCCGGACGCGGTGTTGAGGAGGGCGTTCAGGAGCGGCCAGTCCGAGACCGCGTCGGAGCCGTCGCGCATGCCTTCCGTCTCGCGGTTCGGCGAGGCGACCGAGCCGGAATCGAGATGGTCGCGGCCGATGACGATCGGCGCCTTCAACTCGCCCTTGCGCACCATCTCGTTGAAGGCGAGGCCGAGGCGGTGACGATCGCCCAGGCCCACCCAGCAGATTCGCGCCGGCAGGCCCTGGAACCGGATCCTCTCCCGCGCCATGTCGAGCCAGCGGTGGAGATGGTGGTTGTCGGGCAGCAACTCCTTCACCTTGGCGTCGGTGCGGTAGATGTCCTCCGGGTCGCCCGAGAGGGCGCACCAGCGGAACGGCCCGACGCCGCGGCAGAAGAGCGGGCGGATATAGGCCGGCACGAAGCCCGGGAAGGCGAAGGCGTCCTCGACGCCCTCTTCCAGTGCCATCTGGCGGATGTTGTTGCCGTAATCGACCACCGGCACGCCGGCGCGGTGGAAATCGAGCATCGCCCGGACATGCACGGCCATCGAGCGCTTGGCCGCCGCGGCGACCGCGGCCGGATCGGTCTCGCGCTTCGCCTCCCATTCGGCCACCGTCCAGCCCGCCGGCAGGTAGCCGTTGACGGGATCGTGGGCCGAAGTCTGGTCGGTGACGCAATCGGGGCGCACGCCGCGGGCATAGAGCTCACCGAAGATCTCCGCGGCGTTGCCGAGCAGCGCGACCGAGCGCGGGGTCTTGGTGCGGCAGGATTCCTCGATGAGTTCGAGGGCGTGGTCGAGGTCGCGGGCCTGGACGTCGACGTAACCGGTGCGCAGGCGGAACTCGATGCGCGAGGCCTGCGCCTCGACCGCGAGGCAGGAGGCCCCCGCCATGGTGGCGGCCAGCGTCTGCGCGCCGCCCATGCCGCCGAGACCCGCGGTGAGAATCCAGCGGCCCGACAGGTCGCCGGCATAATGCTGGCGGCCCATCTCCACGAAGGTCTCGTAGGTGCCCTGGACGATGCCCTGGCTGCCGATATAGATCCAGGAGCCGGCCGTCATCTGGCCGTACATCATCAGGCCCTTGCGATCGAGCTCGTGGAAATGCTCCCAGGTCGCCCAGTGCGGCACCAGGTTCGAGTTGGCGATCAGCACCCGGGGAGCGTCGGCATGGGTGCGGAACACCCCGACCGGCTTGCCGGACTGGACCAGCAGGGTCTGGTCGTCGTCGAGGTCGCGCAGGGCCGCCACGATGCGGTCGAAGCTCGCCCAATCCCGCGCCGCCCGGCCGATGCCGCCATAGACCACCAGCTCGCCCGGCCGCTCGGCGACGTCGGGATCGAGGTTGTTCATCAGCATCCTGAGCGGCGCCTCGGTGAGCCAGCTCTTGGCCGTGAGGGTGGCGCCGTGGGGCGCGCGGACGATACGGGCGTTGTCGATGCGGGTCATGGAGAACCTCCGGGCGGAGCGCAGTGATCGGGTCGTTTCGAGTTCGACCGACAGAACCGACCTCCTCCACCGTCATCCCGGGGCCGCGTAGCCGAACCCGGGATCCATGACCGCCGACATCGAAAAAAGAAGCCGGACGAAGACAGCTTCGTCTTGGATCGTCAGCGGCTATGGATCCCGGGTTCTCGCCGTCGGCGAGCCCCGGGATGACGATGCGTGTGTCAATTCTGTCGAGTCATGAGGAGGGAGTTTCAGCCGAGAACCGGCAGCGGCATCTCACCGACTGCCGCGACCAGGCTGCCATCCCGCACCAGGGCGAGCGCCGCCGCGATGTCCGGATGGAAATGCCGGTCGTCGTCGAGAGGCGGCACCTCGGCCCGCAGCCGCGCCCGCACCGCCTCCAGGGCCGGGCTGGAGGTGAGCGGTGCGTGGAAGTCGCAGCCTTGGGCCGCGGCCAGGACCTCGATCGCCACCACCGCGGCGGCGTTCTCCGCCATCGGCAGCAGGCGGCGGGCGCCGTGGGCCGCCATCGAGACGTGGTCCTCCTGGTTGGCTGAGGTCGGGATCGAATCGACGCTCGCCGGCATCGCCCGCTGCTTGTTCTCGGAGACGAGGGCCGCGGCCGTCACCTGCGGGATCATGAAGCCGGAATTCAGCCCCGGCTTCGGCGTCAGGAAGGCCGGCAGGCCCGACAGGGCGGGATCGACCAGCATGGCGATGCGGCGCTCGGACAGGGAGCCGATCTCGCAGAGCGCCATGGCGATCATGTCGGCGGCGAAGGCCACCGGCTCGGCGTGGAAGTTGCCGCCGGACAGGGCCTCGTCGGTCTCGGGGAAGATGAGCGGGTTGTCGGAGACGCCGTTCGCCTCCGTGGCGAGGGTCTCGGCGGCCTGGCGCAGCAGGTCGAGGCAGGCGCCCATCACCTGCGGCTGGCAGCGCAGGCAATAGGGGTCCTGCACCCGCTCGTCGCCGACGAGGTGCGAGGCCCGGATGGCGCTGCCGTCCATCAGCGCCCGCAAGGCGGCGGCGGTCTCGATCTGGCCGCGGTGGCGGCGCAACGCATGGATGCGCGGGTCGAACGGCGCGTCGGAGCCCCGTGCCGCGTCGGTCGCGAGCGCCCCGGCGACGAGGGCCGCGCGCAGCAGGGCCTCGGCCTCGAACAGGCCGGCCAGCGCGTTGGCGGTCGAGAACTGGGTGCCGTTGAGGAGCGCCAGCCCCTCCTTCGGCCCGAGGCAGGCCGGTGCGAGGCCGGCCGAAGCCAGGGCCTCGGCGGCGGGCAGGCGGCCTGCGGGGGTGAAGGCCTCGCCGACCCCGATCATCACCGCGGCCATGTGGGCGAGCGGCGCGAGGTCGCCCGACGCCCCGACCGAGCCCTGGCACGGCACCACCGGGATCACGTCGCGGGCGAGCATCGCCCCGAGGAGGGCGAGGGTCTCGGGCTGCACGCCCGAGGCGCCCTGCGCCAGGCTCGCGAGCTTGAGCGCCAGCATCAGCCGCACCACCGGCACCGGGCTCGGCTCGCCGACGCCGGCGGCGTGGGAGAGCACGATGTTGCGCTGGAGCGTCGCGAGGTCGGCGGCGTCGATCCGCACGCTCGCCAGTTTTCCGAAACCCGTGTTGATGCCGTAGACCGGCTCGCCCCGGGCGAGGATGCGGGCGATTGCCGCCGCGCTCTCGGCCACCGCCGCCGTGCAGGCCGGATCGAGGGCGGCGGGAGCGCCGCGATAGACCGCGCGCCAGGATCCGAGCGGCACCGCGCCCGGCACGAGGGTGATCGTCTCGGTCATCGTGTCCCCCGGATGCGGGCATGGAGCGGGTTGAAGCCCATGCGGTAGACGAGCTCGGCCGGCCGCTCGACCGACCACACCGCGAGGTCGGCGCGCTTGCCGGATTCGAGCGTGCCGACCTCGGAGGAGATGCCGAGGGCGCGGGCGGCCTCGCGGGTGGTGCCGGCCAGGCACTCGTCGACCGTGAGGCGGAACAGGGTGGCGGCCATGTTCATGGCGAGCAGCAGCGAGGTGAGCGGCGAGGTGCCGGGATTGGCGTCGGTGGCGACCGCCATCGGGACGCCGTATTGCCGGAACAGCCCGACCGGCGGCAGCTTGGTCTCGCGGATGAAGTAATAGGCGCCGGGCAGGAGCACCGCGACGGTGCCGCTCTTCGCCATGGCGGCGGCCCCGGCCTCGTCGGTATGCTCGAGGTGGTCGGCCGAGAGGGCGTGATGACGCGCCGCCAGGGCGGCGCCGCCGAGATTCGAGAGCTGGTCGGCATGGAGCTTCACCGGCAATCCGAGGGCGCGGGCCCGCCCGAACACCCGCTCCACCTGCTCGGGCGAGAAGGCGATGCCCTCGCAGAACGCATCGACCGCATCGACCAGGCCGTCCGTGGCGAGCGCCGGCAGCATCGAATCGGCCACCTCGGCGATGTAGGCGTCCTTGTCGCCCCCGGCCTCCGGCGGCAGGGCGTGGGCGCCGAGGAACGTGGTGCGGATGCCGACCGGGCGCAGCGCGCCGAGGCGCCGGGCGGCGCGGAGCGCCTTGCGCTCGCTCGGCAGGTCGAGGCCGTAGCCGGACTTCACCTCGACGGTGGTGACGCCCTCGGAGATCAGCGCGTCGAGCCGCGGCAGGGTCTGGCGCACGAGGTCGTCCTCGCTCGCCGCCCGCAGGGCGCCGACCGAGGAGACGATGCCGCCGCCGGCCCGCGCCACCTCCTCGTAGGAGGCCCCGGCGAGTCGCAGCTCGAATTCCTGCGCCCGGTCGCCGGCCCAGACGAGGTGGGTGTGGCAATCGATCAAGCCGGGAGTGATCCAGCGGCCCTCGCCGTCGATCGTCTCGGCGCCCGCCAGCGCCTCCCCCGGCAGGTCGGCCTCCGGCCCCGCATACAGGATGCGGCCGTCGCGGATCGCGAGCGCGCCATGCTCGACCGCGCCGATCCCCGGGAGACCGGGCGCGAGGGTGGCGAGCCGGACGTTGCGCCAGACCTGCGGCACGCCTTCTGTCCCGCTCATGCGCGTCTCCTCCCTGATTCGCCTATATGTATAGACATGAGAGATCCGCTTTGTATAGACATGCCTGACGGAGCGCGCGAGCGCCCGCCCCATGCAGGAGACGCGCCGATGACCGTGCTGCACGCTGCCCAGGCCCTCACGCCCACGGGCTGGCAGGCCGACGTCCGGTTCGGGGTCTCGGCGGGCCGGTTCTCGTCGGTCGAGGCCGCCTGCGCGCCGGAGCCGGGGGACATCCGGGTGGCGGTGCTGGTGCCGGGCCTGCCGAACCTGCACAGCCACGCCTTCCAGCGCGGCATGGCGGGGCTGGCCGAGCGGCGGGGCCCGTCCTCCGACACGTTCTGGACCTGGCGCGAGACGATGTACCGCTTCGCCCTGCGGATGAGCCCGGAGGAGGCCGAGGCCGTGGCGGCGCAGGCCTATGTCGAGATGCTCGAATCCGGCTTCACCCGGGTCGGCGAGTTCCACTACCTGCACCACGCCCCGGACGGGCGCCCCTACGGCCACGTCGCCGAGATGGCGGAGCGGATCGCCGCCGCCGCCGCCCTCACGGGCCTGCGCCTCTCCCTGCTGCCGGTGCTCTACCGCTGGTCGAATTTCGGCGGCGCGGCGCCGACGCAAGGCCAGCGCCGCTTCGTCAGCGACCTCGACCTGTTCGGGCGCCTGATCGAAGCCTCCCGCGCCGCCGTGGCGGATCTCCCCGGCGCGACCCTCGGCGTGGCGCCCCACAGCCTGCGGGCGGTGACGCCGGACGATCTGTCCGCCGCCATCGCCCTGGCGGAAGGCGGGCCGGTCCACATCCACGCCGCCGAGCAGGTGCGGGAGGTCGAGGACAGCCTGGCCTGGTCCGGCGCCCGGCCGGTGGAATGGCTCCTCGACCAGGCCGGGCTCGACCCGCGCTGGTGCCTGATCCACGCCACCCACATGAATCCGGACGAGACGGCGCGTTTCGCGGCGAGCGGCGCCGTCGCCGGCCTGTGCCCGGTGACGGAGGCGAGCCTCGGCGACGGCATCTTCCCGGGCCCCGGCTTCGCCGCCGCGGGCGGGCGCTACGGGGTCGGTACCGATTCGAACGTGCTGGTGGGGGCCGCCGACGAGCTGCGCCAGCTCGAATACGCCCAGCGTCTCGGCCAGCGTCAGCGCAACGTGCTGGCCGCTCCCGGCGCCTCGACCGGGCGCGCCCTGTTCGATGCGGCGCTCGCCGGCGGCACGCAGGCGCTCGCCGCGGAGGGGGGTGGGCTCAGGGCCGGGGCTCCGGCCGATTGCGTCGGCCTCGACGGGACGGATCCGGCGCTCCTCGAACGACGGGGCGATGCCCTCCTCGACGGCTGGATCTTCGCGGCCGGATCGCGGGCGGTGGATGCGGTGTGGGTGGCGGGCCGCCAGGTCGTCGCGGGCGGGCGGCACGTCGCGCGGGAGGCGGTGGGCGCGCGGTATGCCGGGGTGCTCAAGCGGTTGATGGCGGAGTGATCCGCCGTCGCCGATTTCGGCTCGCCCCGCTGTCCCGGATCGAGCCCGTCTCGCCTCTCCAGGCGATCCCGGTCCTGTCCGGGATCGCCGCAAGGTGGGGGGAT